>LFJH01000031.1 GCA_001189335.2 Candidatus Paraburkholderia schumanniana | reverse complement strand
TCATCAAGAAATTCCCGGTTGCGAGTACGTTTCGTTGAAAGATCCAGACCAAGACCAAGTTGTGTCATCGAAGATGTCCTTGAATTTCTCTTCTTTCCAGGATAATCCAATCAGGTGCCAGGATCGGAAGTTTGGCAGAGGTTCCCTAAGCTCGCCATTCGGTAGATACTCCATTAGACTAGCGTGCCCCGCGGCCCGCCAAGCCCTTGCGGGACGTGCGCGAAAAGACTGAGGCTGTCCGGTTGCCGAGCAACGAAGGGAACAACATGAAGGGAGCGCGGCAACGCGGACCCGTGCGCGCCGAGCGCATTTTCAGAAAGACACTTCTTGCCAGTGCGCTCTACGCAGTGCTGAGCACGCCTCACGCCTATGCGCAATCCACGGGTTTCACGGGTGACGGTAACGCATTCAATCGCGGTATCGCCACGCCGCCCCGTCACTTCGATGGCCGCTTTATTCGCGCCCAGCATCACATGAACAAGAGTGCAAGTACAAGAACAAGAGTGCAAGTGCGTCGAGTCGCGATCATGACAGCAAGGCCCCCGCGATGCAGCCCATCCAGCAAGTCGACCAGACCCCGCCTGCGCGTCCGCCGCGCCATACGGTGATGACCGCCGACGAACGCCGGCTCTTGCGGCAGCACATCGAAGAAGCGGTGCGCGATCTCTACAAGCGGTAGGCAACGCTCGCCGCGATGAACCGACGTCAGTTTCTCTCGATGGCCGGCGCATTCGCGGGATGCACAGGCAGTACGTTGGCCATGCCCCGTCCCGGGGTTTCTTCCTTCTCCTTCTTTCAGGCGCTTGTGATCGTCGATCTCAACGGCGGCAACGATGGCCTGAACACCGTCATCCCGATTGCCGATCCGCTTTATCGCGCCTTGCGGCCGACCCTCGCGCTGACGAGGGATCGAGCGCTGACGCTCGATGAGCGCACGGCTTTGCATCCGTCGTTGCGTCCGTTGATGAGCGAGCGCGTGGCACGCGAACGAGTTGGCGATCGTACAGGGCGTGGGCTATGCGGCGCCCAACCGCTCGCATTTCAGGTCGCGGCAGATCTGGGACACGGCATCGGACGCGGATGAGTATCGAAGCGATGACTGGCTCGCGCGCGCAAGCGCTTCGCGTTCGCGTGCGCTCGGCGATGCGTCGATGCCATTCGTCGCCTCATGCGAGGCGGCGGCGCGCCTGATCGCGATGCGGCGCGTCGCCGTGATGCGGCTCACGTTGCACGGCTTCGACACGCACGAGAGCCAGGCCCGTCGACACGCATCGCTGCTGGCCGGGTTCGCCGAAGGGCTCGCGCTGCTGCGCGCGCGGCTGATCGCATCGGGCGACTGGAGCCGCACGCTCGTCATGACGCGATCGGATTTCGGCCGATCCGCGCGCGAAAACGCCGCAGGCGGCACGGAGCACGGTTCAGGCGCGCCGCATTTCCTGATGGGCGGCAATGTTCGCGGCGGCTTGTTCGGTGCCGCGCCGCGACTCGATGAGCTCGACGAAGCGGGCGGCTTGCCGGTCGGCATCGACTTCAGAAGACTGTATGCGATCGTGCTGGGCGCAGACGCATTGGGCCTCGGACGGCGCTTCCAACCGTTGCCGCTCCTGCGCGTCTAGCGCGTGCGCCACGTGATCCATAGCTTGTGGATCGGCGTGAGCGAAATGCGTTGATGCAGCACCTGAAAACGTTCTCGCTCGATCTCGTCGAACAGCGCGAGCGCAAGCGCGGCCTGTGCGCGCAGCACGCGCTGCGTGGCGCGCTCGGCAGGCGGAACGGCGGCGAGGGCGTCTTGAAGCGCCTTGCGGGCGCGTCCGGTCTGAAAGCGCATGAGATCGGCAAATGCATCGCTGTACTTGCGGTTGATGATGTCCGCCGCGGTCACGTTGAAGCGCTGCAGTTCGTCGATGGGAATGTAGATGCGACCGTGGCGTGCGTCGTCGCCGATGTTCTGCATGCGATCGGCGAGCAGCAGCGCCGAGCCGAGCGGCGCGGCCCATGCGGCGGCGGCCTGCGGATCGCGCGCGGTGGCGCGTGCGACGGCCGTCGCGAACGCGCCGCCCGTCTGCTCCAGATAGCGTCTCAAGCCAGGCCAGTCGAGATAGCGCGCCTGATCGAGGTCCATACCGAAGCCGTCGACGACCGCGGCGAGCGACGCGCGGCCGGCATCGTCGAGCACGGGATGCGCCGCATCGCCCGTATGGGCCTGCAGTGCCTTGGTCACCGGATGCGTCGGTTCGCCGCCGTCAAGCCTGCCGAGCTCGCTCTGCCACCACGCGTGCTTCGTGCGGCCGATGGTCGGATCGCTGGTTTCCTTCACCGTCTCCTCCAGCTCGCGATGGAGCGCGAAAAGGGCGGTCAGCAGCGGCTGCTTCGTCGCCGGCGCGCGGCGCAGCGCGTAGTACGTGCCGGAGCCATCGGGCGCGGCTTTTTGCTGGCAGTAATCGTCGAAATTCACGAACTTGGCTTGTGGGGATTCGGGGAAAGTGGAGTCGCGGACGGCTCCCGTCGACGATGATCGTTCTCGTCCTGCGCGGGTCTTGCCGGCCGCCGGGCTTGGGGCGTGGGGCGACGCACGGGCACCCATTTTAGCCGTCCGGGCGTGGTTTCGCTGCGCACGGCCGCCGCGTGACCGCGGATGTGCGCCGCACCACCGACGCCTCGCCCCACCGGTGCAACACTGCCGCAATCCGTCACAGCGACGATCCCGATCTGCACCGATCCTGACAAGAAGCCGGAGACGCCCATGGCCCTTAGCAAAACCGAGAACAAGCAGTTCGGCGACAAATGCCTTCCGTTTCTCGTGAGAAGCGTGGCGACGGATTTCGGCTTGGACTTCCGGGTATGTCCGCGGCACATGCACGTCTCGGCGACGGTCGGGCTGCACATTACCGCGAACCGCAACGTCGATGCCAGGCTCTCTTATCCGCTCAATGTCTTCGTGTTCTGGCAGCCCTCGGGCGTGCGGCGGTTTCTTTCGCACGTCGACCGGCCGATCGCCGCAGCGCGAGCGAGCGTCTGCCGGAGGAGATCAGGCGCGTGATGGGGCAGTCGGGCGTCGACTTTGCGGGCCGCTCGCAGGCGAAGGGCGAAGTGATGATGGTCGAGTTGGGCGACATCAGCGTCTAGACATGACCGCGTCCCGAAAAACTGTATGGAAATACAGTATAGGGTTCTCAAGCGCGTCGGACGCAATTCCCCAGTCTTCAGCAAACTCCCAGCAGCCCAAATTCGACTCTGCGTACAAAGAACCCAGATGTTCCGGCGTCTTGACGTCATTTCCGACAAATCCAGCGACGTTCGGCACGGTGCCGCGCATTGGCGAAGGACGCGGCTTCAGCGGCGGGTGGGAGATGTTGCAGTTGCGCCTGATTCCGTAGATTGGTTTCTATGAGCCGAGCTATGAGACGGGGAAGGCGGTGCGATGGCCGATGCATGCCGAACGAACATGGCGAACCCCTGAGCCCACTTGACTGCGGGCGCATCGACGGCCGCGCGAAGACGGCGGAGACGATCAGACTGACTACGATCGTCACGGCGATCGAGATCCATGCCCGAGTCTGGTAGGGTACCGCGGTCGTCCAGATATAGCTATAGACGCCAAGCGACGACAGCACGAACGTGTGCGTGAGGTATAGCGAGAACGATTTGTCACCGAGCCAGACGGCGGCCCTGGATGACAGCACGTCGGTGAGGTGATTTCTGCCGAGCGCTGCGGCGACGAGGAACACCGATCCGATCGCCGGTATGAAAATCGGCCATTCACATTCAATTACGACGCCCATCCGGATCAAGGCGTTGGCGCCGCGCACGATCCACGTGAACGAATGCGCATACCAATGGTAACTCCCCAGATACAGCCACAGCCCGATCAAGATGCATCCCGCGACTGCCCAAGTCGACCTCGGCATCTTCCAGACGTGCATGAACGCAGCCACGAAGAAGAGCGCGAACAGGACGCCGTTCGCCGGATCCACGATAATCCACGCCACGCTGATTAGCAACGCGATCCAGCCGCGGAGCCTCGAATGCCCGAATAGCGCCAGGAACGCGAACAGCAGGAGGGAGCCGAGGAACTCGACGCCGATCGTCCACAGGATGTAGTTGTATTGCGCGTGCCCGAACAGCAGCGAGCCGTACACCGCGTCCTTCAGAGCCGTCGCCGGCGACGGCTGGAAGACGTAGGCGTTTCGGATGAATTCGTGCAGGTTGGTGCTCTTCGCCGGGAAGAGCGGCAACTTCATCATGACGAAGCCAACCATCACCGACGCCGCGACCGGCACGCCGAGGCGGATGTAACGCTTCGCGGCGCCGCCCTGCAGGGAGCGGTAGTCGTGTCGGCTGAAGAACTTGCGCGTCAGCACATACCCGCTCATCACGAAGAACACCGTGACGTCGAACGTGCCGTTGTAGAAAGCCCAGAGCGGCGTGTTCAGGAGCCACGCTTCCCATGCGCCGTGCCGATCGCCGAGCTCGCCAGTCTGAAGGTAGGGGAAGAAGGTAAGGAAGCAGTGGGAGAGCACGACGCCCAGCGCCGCGATGCCGCGCAGGCCTTCGAGCGCGAGATCCTTTCCCGCGCCGCGGGTGACCTCGACTTGCTTATTGGACATGTTGTCGCATTCCTGTCTTTCTGATGGCAAAAAGGCGGAAATGCAGACAAATTAAAGACAACCGCCTTATCTTAACTATTTGATTTATAACGGTTATGTTGGTGCGAGGAGCGGGATTCGAACCCGCACACCCTTGCGGGCGTCAGGACCTAAACCTGGTGCGTCTACCAATTTCGCCATCCTCGCGTCACGGCGGATGCTTTGAATTCGCTCCGGGATTCGTAACGCCGCCTTCGCGGCCCTTTCTCGACGCCCGGCGATGCCGCCGTGTCCGGCACCGGTCTACTGTGCCAAACTTGAAATTCTAACTGATTCGTCTGGCGATGTCTGCGAATTTGCGTGACGGATGGGAACGTGACGAAGCCGGCACATCATGCATGGATCCCCGTCATACGCAGCGCGAGATTGCAGTCCCCGGATGCGCTGCCTACAATCCCGGGCTATCCTTCTGCTCTCAGTGCTCTCAGGCAAGCACCCCCTCACCATGACTCGCAACGCGCGCAATCGCTTCGTCGCATGGCTCAGCATCGCCGCCATGTGGCTTGCCATTGTCGCGCCGGTCATGAGCCAGACGCTCGCCGCGCGCCTTGCCGCGGCCGATCCGCAAGCGCTGCTCTGCGCGGTCGATTCTTCCGCGGCCGATCCGCATGCATCGCATGCGTCCGTCGCGCCGGGCGATTCCGCCCATGCCGGCCATCACGACGCCACGACTCACTTCGACACCTGCGCCTATTGCGGCCTGCTCGCGCATAATCTGCCGATTGCGAACGACGTGGCGACGAACGCCGCGCACGTCGAACGCATCGCGCGCGTCGCGCTGCTCGCGGACATCGGCGTGAGCGGCACGAAGTCCTTCAACGCCGCCCGTCCGCGCGCGCCTCCCGTTCTCGGCTGACACCGTTCTTCGTCCGATCGCTTCGCCGTTCGCCGCGCGCATGAGCGCGACGTCGCGTGCGGTCGTTCCATCGCGCGACCGGGAATATCGCCGACAGACTCGCGGTACTTTCCCGGCACGACAGTACAACTCGCTCACCGATACGGACGCGGACCCGATGTGCCGGTCCCGGCGCGACGACATAATCCGTTCGTACGCGGGCGCGCGTTTCGTCCGGCAAGGGCGCACAGGCGTCTGGCTGCGCCCGATGCCGTTTGTCCGAAACGCACACACTCAACGAGTATCGCCATGCTTGCACCCAACCCCGTCGCGCCAGCCGCGGTTTCTAACGCGAATGTCATCGCGCATCGCCGCACGCTCTGGCGTTGGCATTTCTATGCGGGCCTCTTCGTGATCCGCTGCTTATCGTGCTCGCGATCACCGGCACGATCTACTGTTTTCAGCCGCAGATCGAGCCGCTCTTGTATCGCGACAGGTTGATCGTTGCCGACACGCACGGCCCGCAGCTCTCGCGCGATGTCCTGCTCGCGAAGGCCGCCGCGCCGCGAGCGAGCCGCGCGGCGCCGTGCCGACGCTCGCGCAGATCGAGGCCGATCGCGCGCGCAGCGCCGAATTCGTGTTTCGCCTGACATCGGGCGCGAGCGAAAGCGTGTATGTGAATCCCTACGATGGCGCGGTGCTCGGCACGCTGTCCGTCGAGCATCGGCTGATGAAGCAGGTGCGCAATCTGCATCGCGGCCTGATGATGGGCAAGACCGGCGCGCTGATCATGGAGCTCGCGGGCTGCTGGACGCTCGTGATGATCGGCACGGGCATCGCGCTCTGGTGGCCGGATCACACGGACGCGAGGAATGGCGGCGTGTGGCTGCCGCGTCTGTCGCTGCAAGGGCGCGCGTGGTGGCGCGATCTGCATGCGGTGGGCGGCATCTGGCTCGCGGCCGGGGCGCTGTTCTTCGTGCTCTCGGGGCTGCCATGGTCCGGGTCGTGGGGCAAGGAATTCAAGGCGCTGGCGACATCGGCTTCGCTCGGCTATCCGGCGGGCGCGTGGGGCGAAGCGCATGTACATTCGACGGCGCCCGGCGCAGCAGCGAAGCCAGCCGCGCAATCAGCCGATAAACATGCGATGCACGGCATGCACATGCAGATGGACGATCTGCCGCTCAGGCAGACGCCGTGGGCCGTCAGCGCGACCCGGGTGCCCGACGGCACGAATGCTTCCGCATCGGTGATGCGAGTTTTGATCGAGGATGTCGTGGCGCTCGCGGCGAAGCAAGGCGTCACCGACGATTACGGCATCGCGCTGCCGAACAAGCCGACGGGTGTCTACACCGTCTCGTATTTCCCCGCCGATCCGCGAGCCCGAACGCACGCTTCACATCGATCAGTACAGCGGTCGCGTGCTGGCCGACATCTCCTATGCCAACTACGGCCAAGTCGCGCGATGGATCTCATATGGCACGTCGCTGCACATGGGGCGCTACTTCGGCCTCGCGAACCAGATCGTCTGCTCGGCAATTTCGCTCGGGCTCGCGGCCCTGGCCATTACCGGCTTCGTGATGTGGATGAAGCGTCGTCCCGCACGCGCGCTCGGTGCGCCGATGCGCGCATGGCGCGGCGGCTTGACCTTGCTCGGCGTAATTTTCCCGCTGATGGGCGCGACGATGCTCGTCGTCTGGTGCTTGGACCGGCTCGCATTCGGGGCGAAGCGCGCGGTCGCCTGAGGCATCCGCGCGCTTGCCTTTGCGTCAGACGGAGCCGAACTTCAGCCGCGTGAGCTGCTCGGCTTCGTTGGCGAGCAACCGGGCGGCGTCGCGAATCGCGGTGTCGAGCGTGATGGGACCGGGCGGGACCGGGCGCGGGCGAGAAGCAGCCGCAGAAGAACTCGGAGAGGCGCGGCAGCGCGGCCGAATCTACGGTGCCCGACAGGAGCGACGCCGGCACGCCCGCCGCGCGCGCGTGCTTGCAGGCGATGAAGGACGCCTTGCCATGCAGCGTCTGCACGTCCGACCGGCCTTCGCCCGTGATGAGCCAGTTCGCGCCTTCGAGCGCGGCGTCGAGCCCGATTTCGCGCGCGACGACTTCCGCGCCTGTCTCGAAGCGCGCGCCGAGCATGTGCAGCGCGAAGCCCAGTCCGCCCGCCGCGCCGGCGCCCGGCTCGTTGCGCCTGACGACGCCCATCGCCGGTTCCAGCACATCGGCGAAATGGGCGAGGGCGGCGTCGATCGTCGTGACCTGCTCCGGTGTGTCACGCCTTTCTGCGGCCCGAAGACCGCGGTCGCGCCGTGATCGCCGGTGAGCGGATTATCGACATCCGACATGCCGACGAACACCGCCTCCTTCACGCGCGGATCGAGCCCCGATACATCGATGCGCGCAATGCGCGCCAGCGCCGACGGCACCGGATCGAGTTCCTTGCCGGCCGCATCGAGCAGCTTCAGCCCGAGGCCGACGAGCAGGCCCGCGCCGCCGTTGTTGGTGCTGCTGCCGCCGAGCGCTACGTAGAAGGTGCGCGCGCCGGAATCGAGCAACGAACGGATCGCCTCGCCCATGCCGAGCGTGCTGCGCTTGGTGACGGGCACCGCCATGCCCTCGGGATCGGTGATGCCGACCACTTCGGCCGTCTCGATGATGTCGCCGCCGGCCGCGAGCAGGCCCGTGGCGACATCGCGCCGCGCGGCCGCCGCGCCGCGCATGTTGAGCAGGCGGCGTTCGCCGCCGGCGGCGAACATCGCGTCGAGCGTACCTTCGTCGCCGTCGGCCATCGGGCGGATGCGGATGTCGGCGTCCGGCCGCGCACGCATGATGCCTTCCGCGATGGCATTGGCGACGCCTTCTGCGGAGAGCGATCCCTTGAACGAGTCGGGAGCGATGACAACTACGGGAGCGGACGTGACGTTAAGCATGGTGTCTCGAATGTTCTGGTTTGGAGGGAACGATTGAAAAGCCGCGACGAAGCCCTATCTATGCACTTGTTGCATGCGCTTCATGCCTTGCGGCAATGCATTGCGCGGCAAGCGGCAAGCGCGTTCGTCGCGCGAATCATGCGCCGGCAAGCTTATCAGCGCCGCGCGCGCGGCAACGCGGCGCGCGCGGCAAAATAGCCGCGTGCGGATATCGGAAATTCTGCCCATATGCCCGCGTCGGGAAAAGGCGGACTTACGCCGAATTTCGTCCCGAAAACGGGCCATTTTGGGGGTAAATCCGGCTGAAACAACGGATTCGGACATGCGTCGCCCGGATTGCCCGGATTTGTTTGCTAAAATATCCGGCTATGTTGACTGACACCGTGTCGGGCGACGGCCCGACACTCCGCGAGAAGCGCGTCGAACGCGCGTCTTTCGGTGCCAGGCGTCGATTTCGGCCGGCTGAAGCAGAGCCCGCATCCCGGGCTCGGGCAGAGCCCGTATCCGGACCCGCGCCTTTAGAACCGCGGAAGAACCGAACACCGAATTTACGATTTACTCTAGGACGATTTCAGCCATGGCTAACGTAGTTGAGAACCTCGACAAGCTCGAACGCCGCGTGACGATTTCCCTGCCGAAAGACACGGTGCAGAAGGAAGTGGATTCGCGTATCCGCCAGTTGGCCAAGAACGTGCGCATGCCGGGCTTCCGCCCGGGCAAGGTGCCGCTCAAGATGGTGACGCAGCAGTACGGCGGCCAGGTCGAAGCGGAAGTGCTGAGCGACAAGGTCGGCAAGGAATTCTTCGACGTGACGTGCGCCGAAAACCTGCGCGTGGCCGGCCAGCCGAGCTTCGCGCCGAAGGTCGAAGGCACGGAAGACCAGTACGCGTTCGACGCGACCTTCGAGGTCTACCCGGAAGTCAAGCTTGGCGACGTCGCGGACGCTGAAATCGAACGCACGGTCACGACCATCTCCGAAGCCGAGGTCGACCGCACGCTGGACATCCTGCGCAAGCAGCGTGTGCACTTCCACGCGCGCGGCGAAGGCGGTGAGCATGGCGACCGCGTGACGCTCGATTTCGTCGGCAAGATCGACGGCGTCGCGTTCGAGGGCGGCAGTGCCCAGGACTTCGTGTTCGTGCTGGGCGAAGGCCGCATGCTTCCCGAGTTCGAGCAGGCTGCAACGGGGCTGAAGGCCGGCGAATCGCGCGAATTCGACCTCAAGTTCCCGGACGACTACCACGGCAAGGACGTGGCGGGCAAGACGGCACAGTTCACCATCACGATCAAGAAGGTCGAGTGGCCGCATCTGCCGGAAATCGACGCGGACTTCGCGAAGTCGCTCGGAATCGAAGACGGCGATCTCACGAAGATGCGCGGCGAGATCAAGGACAACCTGGAGCGCGAAGCCAAGCGCCGCACGCAGCAGATCGTGAAGAACCAGGTCATGGACGCGCTGCTGAAGATTTCCGAACTCGACGTGCCGAAGGCGCTGATCGAGCAGGATCAGCAGCGTCTCGTCGAAATGGCCCGTCAGGACCTGCAGCAGCGCGGCGTGCCGAACGCCGCCAACGCGCCGATTCCCGCCGAAATGTTCGCCGAGCAGGCGGAGCGCCGCGTGAAGCTGGGCCTCGTGCTGGCCGAGCTGGTGAAGGCGCACGAACTGCAGGCAAAGCCCGAGCAGATCCGCGCGGAAGTGGACGAATTCGCCAAGAGCTACGAAGACCCGAAGGAAGTCGTCCGCTGGTATTATTCGAACCAGCAGCGCCTCGCCGAGATGGAAGCGTTCGTCGTTGAAAGCAACGTCGTCGACTTCGTCCTCGGCAAGGCCAAGGTGACCGACAAGGAAGTCAGTTTCGAGGAACTGGCCAGCGCAACGGCGCAAGCCTGACGCGCGTTTGGCAGGGGGCGTGTGGAGTCGTCGGACGGACGGCTCCCACGCCTTTTTTGCATTAAAGTTTGGGCGTTTGCATGCCGTTCTAGTGGATGTTCCTTTGTCGTTCAGTATCCCTATTCCGAACAAGGAAATTGCATGACCTTTCGCGCTGAATTGCTCGACACGTTGGCGTCCCACGCACCGCGGGACTTCGAAGCCCAGGCGCTCGGCCTCGTTCCGATGGTCGTGGAAACGAGCGGCCGCGGCGAGCGTGCCTATGACATTTACTCGCGTCTCCTCAAGGAACGCGTGGTGTTTCTGGTCGGCGAAGTGAACGATCAGTCGGCGAATCTCGTCGTTGCGCAGTTGCTGTTCCTCGAAAGCGAGAACCCCGACAAGGACATCAGCCTGTACATCAACAGCCCGGGCGGCTCGGTTTCGGCCGGCATGGCCATCTACGACACCATGCAGTTCGTGAAGCCGGACGTGTCCACGCTGTGCATGGGGCTTGCCGCGAGCATGGGCGCGTTCCTGCTGGCAGCGGGCGCGAAGGGCAAGCGCGTCGCGCTGCCGAACGCGCGCGTGATGATCCACCAGCCGCTCGGCGGCGCGCGCGGTCAGGCATCGGACATCGAGGTCCAGGCGCGGGAAATCCTGTACCTGAAGGAGCGTCTGAATCAGTTGCTGTCGCATCACACGGGTCAGCCGGTCGAGCGCATCGCGCGCGACACGGATCGCGACAATTTCATGTCGGGAGACGACGCGCAGGCCTACGGCCTCGTCGACCAGGTGCTTCACAAGCGTCCCTGAAGGCGTCCGGAGCGGCGCCGCGCCGGAGCCCGGAGACGGAGCCGGCGAAATGCGAGTCGCGCATGCGGCGCAACGCCAAAACGCGCTTCGTTTTCGGTCACGCGGGGGTGAATCTGCGTGGCCGGATCGATGGGCGTATCATGTAACAAGAGTGTCCGGAGGCTTACACATCACATTTATGGCGGACAAAAAAGGTTCCAGCAGCGAAAAGCTGCTGTATTGTTCGTTCTGCGGAAAGAGCCAGCATGAGGTGAAAAAACTCATCGCGGGCCCTTCGGTGTTCATCTGCGATGAATGTATCGACCTGTGTAACGAGATCATTCGCGACGAGGCGGCCGGCGCGGCGGAAGAGGCCGGGCTGACCAAGTCCGACCTGCCGAGCCCGCAGGAAATCAGCGATATCCTCAATCAATACGTCATCGGCCAGGAACGCGCGAAGAAGATTCTCGCGGTGGCCGTGTACAACCATTACAAGCGGCTCAAGCATCTCGACAAGAAGGACGATATCGAGCTGTCGAAGAGCAACATTCTCCTGATCGGGCCGACCGGCTCGGGCAAGACGCTGCTCGCACAGACGCTCGCGCGCATGCTGAACGTGCCGTTCGTGATCGCCGATGCAACGACGCTCACCGAAGCCGGCTACGTCGGCGAGGACGTCGAGAACATCATTCAGAAGCTGCTGCAGAACTGCAATTACGAAGTCGACAAGGCGCAGCGCGGAATCGTATACATCGACGAACTCGACAAGATCAGCCGCAAGTCGGACAACCCGTCCATCACGCGAGACGTCTCGGGCGAGGGCGTCCAGCAGGCCCTGCTCAAGCTGATCGAAGGGACGATGGCGTCGGTGCCCCCGCAAGGCGGACGCAAGCACCCGAATCAGGATTTCATCCAGGTCGACACCACCAACATCCTGTTCGTCTGCGGCGGCGCGTTCGACGGGCTGGAAAAAGTCATCACCGATCGCACCGAGAAAACCGGTATCGGTTTCGGCGCGAGCGTGAAGAGCAAGCAGGACCGCGACGCGGGCGAAGTGCTGCGCGAAGTGGAGCCGGAAGATCTGATCAAGTTCGGTCTGATTCCCGAACTGATCGGCCGTCTGCCGGTCGTGGCGACGCTCGGCAAGCTCGACGAAGCCGCGCTCGTGAAGATCCTGATCGAGCCGAAGAATGCGCTCGTGAAGCAATATCACAAGCTGTTCGCAATGGAACGCGTGGAACTCGAGATTCGCCCGGCGGCGCTGCAGGCGGTTGCGCAGAAGGCGATCCGCCGCAAGACCGGCGCGCGCGGCCTGCGCTCGATTCTGGAACAGGCGTTGCTCGACGTGATGTACGAATTGCCGACCATGAAGGGCGTCTCGAAGGTGATCGTCGACGACAACACCATCGACGGCGACGGCAAGCCTCTGCTCATCTACGAAGATGCGCCGAAGGTAGCGGGTTCCAACTGAAACAGGCTGTGGCTCGGCGAGAGGCCGTTCATGGCGACGTGAACGGCCTTTTATTTTTTTTCGGTTTATCTTGTGGACGTTACTGACGCGATCTTTGACTACCGACTTTTCCCTTCCGATAAAGGCTTGCAATAGCTCTGAACGGCCTTACTTACGACTGAACTGATTCCATTAATGGGGAAATGAAATGTCAGGAACCCAACTCCTCCCGCAGGAACGCATTACGTTGCCGCTGCTCCCGCTGCGCGACGTAGTCGTTTTCCCGCACATGGTGATTCCGCTCTTCGTTGGGCGGCCCAAATCGATCAAGGCCCTTGAAGCCGCGATGGAAGGCGGCAAGCACATCATGCTCGTCGCGCAGAAAACGGCGGCGAAGGACGAGCCGACCGAAAAGGACATGTACGAAGTAGGATGTGTCGCCAACATCCTGCAGATGCTGAAGCTGCCCGACGGCACGGTCAAAGTGCTCGTCGAAGGCCTGCAACGCGCCAAGACGCTCTCGATCGAAGAGCAGGAAACGCAGTTTTCCTGTGACGTGATGCCGCTCGAGCCCGACCACGCCGACAGCGCCGAAACCGAAGCGCTGCGCCGCGCGATCGTCTCGCAGTTCGATCAGTATGTGAAGCTCAACAAGAAGATTCCGCCGGAGATCCTGACCTCGCTGTCGGGCATCGACGAGGCGGGTCGTCTTGCCGACACCATCGCCGCGCATCTGCCGCTCAAGCTCGACCAGAAGCAGCACATCCTCGAGATGTTCCCGGTGATCGAGCGGCTGGAGCATCTGCTCGCTCAGCTCGAAGCTGAAATCGACATTCTTCAAGTCGAGAAGCGCATCCGTGGCCGCGTGAAGCGCCAGATGGAAAAGAGCCAGCGCGAGTACTACCTGAACGAGCAGGTCAAGGCCATCCAGAAGGAACTGGGCGAAGGCGAAGAGGGTGCGGATCTCGAGGAGCTCGAGAAGCGCATCACCGCCGCGCGCATGCCGAAGGAAGCCAAGAAGAAGGCCGACGCGGAGCTCAAGAAGCTCAAGCTGATGTCGCCGATGTCGGCTGAAGCGACCGTCGTGCGCAACTACATCGACACGCTGATCGGCTTGCCGTGGCGCAAGAAGAGCAAGGTCAACAACGACCTCTCGAACGCCGAGCGCGTGCTGGATGAAGACCACTTCGGTCTCGAGAAGGTCAAGGAACGCATTCTGGAATATCTCGCGGTTCAGCAGCGCGTCAAGAAGGTGAAGGCGCTGATCCTGTGCCTCGTCGGGCCTCCGGGCGTCGGCAAGACCTCGCTCGGTCAGTCGATCGCCCGCGCGACGAACCGCAAGTTCGTGCGCATGGCGCTGGGCGGCGTGCACGACGAGTCCGAGATCCGCGGTCACCGCCGTACGTATATCGGCTCGATGCCCGGCAAGATCCTGCAGAGCCTCGCCAAGGTCGGCGTGCGCAATCCGCTCTTCCTGCTCGACGAAGTCGACAAGATGGGCATGGATTTCCGTGGCGATCCGGCCTCCGCGCTGCTCGAAGTGCTCGATCCGGAACAGAACCACACGTTCGCGGACCACTACATCGAGGTGGACTTCGACTTGTCGGATGTGATGTTCGTCGCGACGTCGAATTCGCTGGATATCCCGCCGCCGCTGCTCGACCGGATGGAAGTCATCCGCCTCTCGGGTTACACCGAGGACGAAAAGGTCAGCATCGCGCAGCGCTACCTGCTGCCGAAGCAGAAGCGCAACAACGGCCTGAAGGACGGCGAGATCGACGTCACGGAGCAAGCCATCCGCGACATCATTCGCTACTACACGCGTGAAGCGGGCGTGCGTTCGCTCGAGCGTGAAATGTCGAAGATCTGCCGCAAGGTCGTAAAGATGATGCTGCTGAAGAAGGCCGAGGGCGCCGTAAAGGTCGACGGCGCCAATCTCGATACCTTCCTCGGAGTGCGCAAGTACGACTTCGGTCTGGCCGCGAAGGAAAACCAGATCGGTCAGGTCACCGGTCTCGCGTGGACGGAAGTCGGCGGCGATCTGCTGACGATCGAAGCGGCGGTGATGCCCGGCAAGGGCGGCGTGATCCGCACGGGTTCGCTCGGCGACGTGATGAAGGAATCCGTCGAAGCGGCGCGCTCGGTGGTGCGTTCGCGTTCGCGTCGACTCGGCATCACGGATGAATCTTTCGAGAAGAAGGACATCCACATCCACGTGCCGGAAGGCGCGACGCCGAAGGACGGTCCGTCCGCCGGTATCGCGATGACCATGGCCCTGGTGTCGGTGCTGACGGGCATTCCGGTTCGCGCGGATGTCGCGATGACGGGCGAAATCACGCTGCGCGGAGAAGTGCTGCCGATCGGCGGGTTGAAGGAGAAGCTGCTGGCGGCGCATCGCGGCGGCATCAAGCTCGTGCTGATTCCGGAAGAGAATACGAAGGATCTGGCCGACATCCCCGACAACGTGAAGAACGCCATCGAGATCGTGCCGGTCCGCTGGATCGACCGCGTGCTGGAACTCGCGCTGGAACGTACGCCGGAGCCGCTTTTCGAAGAAGAGGCGAAGGCCACGGCACCGGTCACGTCTGAACAGCAGAAGGACGCGCCCGCTTCCGGCGAATTCGTGAAGCATTAAGCGCGTCGCGCGACACGGTTGGTCGGCGTGTCCGCGCAAGCGAAGCCAAAACCCGCGGGTCACGCCCGCGGGTTTTCTTTGTGCGCGAGGTTTTCGAAGACATCTTCTAATATGCCCGAACGCCGCGTCGAATAAGGCTCAACCCTCGTTGACATGCCGCTTTCGGCTAAGTTAAATGAGCGCCGCATCCAACAATATCGAGATGCCATTCGTTTCGATGCAGACCAGATCGATGACAACGCCAATACTGATTCGGGGATCACAATGAACAAGACGGAACTGATCGACCATATCGCAGAGCAAGCCGATATCTCCAAGGCCGCCGCCGGCCACGCGCTCGACGCGGTGATCGGCGGGGTGCGCGCGCCGCTCAAGAAGGGCGGAACGGTGACGCTCGTCGGCTTCGGCACGTTTGCCATGGGCAAGCGCACGGCGCGCACGGGTCGCAATCCGCGCACGGGCGATGCGATCAAGATCAAGGCCGCGAAGGTCCCGAAATTTCGCCCTGGCAAAGCGCTGAAGGATGCGCTAAATTAGCGGACTCGCTGGATACGGCGCTTCTTCAACGAAAGCACTAGTCCGGCGCAGCGCAAACCGAGTGAATTTGCGGGCCGGGTGCTTAGCTCAGTTGGTAGAGCGGCGCCCTTACAAGGCGTAGGTCGGGAGTTCGAGCCTCTCAGCACCCACCCAGGTCTCAGTTCATTGCGCACTACCAGGAGTGGTAGTTCAGTCGGTTAGAATACCGGCCTGTCACGCCGGGGGTCGCGGGTTCGAGTCCCGTCCGCTCCGCCAGAATCACAATGAGAAGTCCCGCAGGCTCTACGGCTCGCGGGACTTTTTGTTTTGTGCCGCGCCGTCGGCCTGGTAAACGTTTCGTTAAGAATGCTAATGGTCACAGGGCACGTCGCCGGGAAACATCGGTCCGTGCCTGCCGTCGCAATGACGGGCATTCGCGTTGCACAAAGCGTATCGATCTGCGCTCAATCCGTTGATTTCTAGGCCATTTGGCGTCCCACAGCGAAGCGCTCTTCGGCACGCTGACTTGCGCGGATGGTCAATTCCCCGTCCGCTTTCGCCTTTTCCCCTGCCACTGTTGTAATATTGAGCGTTTTGTTCTAATAGCGCAGTGCTACGCATGCTCGACTTCTTCCGAAATCACCAGCGCCTGATGATGGGCCTGCTGATCCTGATCATCCTGCCCGGCCTGGGTTTCGTCGGCATTCAGGGTTTCAGCAACTTCTTCGACGAAAACGCCTGGGTCGCCAGCGTGAATGGCCACAAGATCACGCGCGCCGAATTCGACAGCGCCTTCCGTCAGCAGGTGGATCGCGCGCGCTCCATGCTGGGCTCACAGTTCGACGGCAAGATGTTCGACACGCCCGAGACACGCGCCGCAATGGTCGACAGCCTCGTGCAGCATCGCGCCATGGCCGACGAAACGCAGCGGCTGCATCTCACCGCATCGGATGACGCCGTACGCCGCGTGCTGCTCGCCGACCCGGTGATCTCGTCGCTGCGCAAGCCCGACGGCACCATCGATGTGGACCGCTACAAGCAACTGCTCGCGATGCAGGGCATGACGCCCGCGCAATACGACGAGCGCATGCGCTACACGACCGCGACCGAACAGATCCCCGGCAGCATTCAGTCGACGTCGTTCACGTCGAAGTCGCTCGCGCAGAACCTGACCGAGCTCGCCGAGCAGAAGCGTTCGGTGCAGGGCCTGTCGTTGCGCGCCGCGGACTACACCGCGAAGATCCAGCCGACGGACGCGCAGCTCACCGCGTTCTACGATGCGCATCGCAACGACTTCGCCACGCCCGAAACGGCGTCGATTCAGTATCTCGTGCTGTCGCCATCGGCGATCGCGGCGGCATCGAAGCCAAGCGACGCCGATCTCAAGAAGTATTACGACGACAACATCCAGCGCTATCGCACGGAAGCGGAGGTGCGTGCGAGCCACATTCTGGTCAACGCACCGAAGGATGCGAGCGCCGCCGACCGCGCGAAGGCGGAGCAAAAAGCCGAGGAACTGCTCTCGCAGGTCAAGGCGCATCCCGACCAGTTCGCGCAAATCGCCCAGAAAAACTCGGACGATTCGGGCTCCGCGAGCAAGGGCGGCGATCTGGGCTATTTCGCGCGTGGCCAGATCGCGGGCGGCAAGGCCTTCGACGACGCCGCGTTCAGCCTGAAGAAGGGCGAGGTGAGCTGTATCGTCGAGTCGGACTTCGGGTATCACATCATCCAGGCGACCGGCGTGAAGCCTGCCGTCACAAAGCCGTTCGATGAAGTAAAGGACGCGCTCGCGAAGGACTACGCGGCGCAGCAGGGCACGAAGGGCTTTGCCGACGACGCGCAGGGTTTCACCGATCTCGTCTACGAGAAGTCGAAGTCGCTGCAGCCCGCGGCCGACAAATACAAGCTGACCATTCAGACCGCGACGGTCGGTCCGAAGCCGAACGCGCAGTTGCCGCAGGACAACCCGCTGAACAATCCGAAGTTCCTCGCGGCCGTGTTCGCGTCCGACTCGGTGAAGGATCACAACAACACCCAGGCCATCGATGTCGGGAACAACACGCTGATCGCGGCGCGCGTGACCGATTACAAACCGTCCGCAGTGCCCGCGTTCGACACGGTGAAGGACGAGGTGCGCAAGAAGCTCGTCGCAGATATGGCCGCCGGGATGGCGAAAAAGGAAGGGGAGGCCAAGCTCGCGGAACTGCAGAAGTCGAAGTCGACCGATGGCTTCACGTCGCCTGTCACGGTCTCGCGCAACGACGCGCAAGGCCTGCCGTCCGCGGCGCTGAGCGCGATCTTCAAGGCGGATTCGTCGAAGCTGCCTGCGTATGTCGGCGTCGATCTCGGCGCGGACGGTTACGCCATCTATCGCGTCAATTCGGTCGAAAAGCCGGCCACGATCGCGCCCGATCGTCTCGCCGGCGCGCGGCAGCAGATCGCGCAGGTGTATGCGCAAGCCGAAATGGAAGCGTATCTCGACTCGCTGAAGGCGCGCTCGAACGTCAAGCTGAGCCACGCATCGACGCAGGCGTCGTCGAACTGATCCGCGTCGGCATCGTAAAAAAACATCCCCAAGGGGCGCGCTCCTGCCCGAAAGGCAGAAACTCTCGTCGGGGCTACACTGAGTGCCGTCGAAGGGAGCGGCCGTTGGCTTTTGGGTGAGCCATCCCGTTAAAAAACGTGGT
>LFJH01000030.1 GCA_001189335.2 Candidatus Paraburkholderia schumanniana | reverse complement strand
AGTACGTTTCGTTGAAAGATCCAGACCAAGACCAAGTTGTGTCATCGAAGATGTCCTTGAATTTCTCTTCTTTCCAGGATAGTCCAATCAGGTGCCAGGATCGGGAGTTTGGCAGAGGTTCCTTAGCGCTTCAGCGCTTGCTCCGGTCCCATGTCGCACCGCGGCCAGTGCGTCATTCTTCTGTGTTAATCGTGATACAGCGCGCTTCTCCCGCCATCCACCGTGATGCAGCTCGCGTTGATGAAAAGCGCCTCGTCCGATGCGAGGAATACCGCCGTCATCGCGACTTCCTGCGGCTGACCGATCCGCTTCATCGGCTGCAGGTCGAGCGTCGCCTGGCGCGCCGCCTTCGGGTCGGCTTGCGAGTCCCACCAGTCCAGCGTCAGCTGCATTTCGATGTAACCCGGCGCGATCGCATTCACGCGCACGTTGTTCGGCGAGTACTCGATACCGAGCGCGCGCGTCAGGCCGATCACACCGTGCTTCGCCACCGGATACGGAAAGCAGCCCGGGATGATCTTGAAAGCGTGCGTCGACGCGATGTTCACGATGCTTCCCCTCCCGCGCCCGACCATGCCGGGCAGCACCGCGCAGCAGCCGTTCCACACGCCATCCAGATCGACGGAAAAGCAGCGCTTCCAGTCCTCGTCGGTCATCGTGAGCGGATCGCAGAACACGTTGATGCCGGCGTTGTTCACCAGCACGTCGAGCGGGCCGAACGTGGCTTCAGTCTGCTTCAAGGCCTCGACGACCGATGCGCTCTGCGTGACGTCGGTTTTCACGGCCATCGCCCGTGCGCCGCTCACTTCCGAAGCGATGCGCTCCGCCGTTGCGTTCGCCGTATCGAGATCGAGCTCCGCCAGCGCCACCGCCGCGCCTTCGCGCGCAAACGCCAGCGCGATCGCCGCGCCGATGCCCCGTCCGGCGCCAGTGATCATCGCGACTTTGCCGGCGAGGCGGTTCATCGATTTTCACCTCGGGCGACGGCCAGTCCGTCGATGAACAACTGCGCGTGATGCGCGGTCACCTCCGCGCTCTGCCCCGGCTTGTACAGCGCCGATCCGAGACCGAAACCGTTCGCGCCCGCCGTGAGGAAGGGCCCCATGTTGTCCGGCGAAATGCCGCCGACCGGCACGAGCGGCACTTCCTTCGCGATCACCGCGCGCCATGCCTTCGTGACCACCGGCCCGAGCTGCTCCGCGGGGAACATCTTCAGCACGTCGGCGCCGTTCTTGAGCGCGAGAAACGCTTCGTTCGGGGTCGCGACGCCCGGCGCGCACGACATCTTCGTCACTGTGCGGCATCACGATCAGCTCGCCGCCCGCGGCCTTGACGTTGTCGACGTAACTCGGATGCAGCACCGTTCCCGCGCCGACGATCGCATCCGCCGGCAGCGCCTGACGGATCGCCGCGATGCTGTCGAACGGCTGCGGCGAATTCAGCGGCACCTCGACGATGCGAAAGCCCGCGTCATACAGCGCGCGGCCGTGATCGGCGGCTTCGGATGGCGTGATGCCGCGCAAAATCGCGATCAGCGGACACGCGGCGAACGCCTTCGCGAGACCGGCATGCATGCCGTATGGCGCCGGCAGATTGATGGGAGGCTGCATGTTTCGTCGCTCCAGTTCAGGCCGCGCGTACGGGCGCATGCGGTTCAGGGACGAACCCGGCTTGCGCGGCGATTCGGTAAAGACCGCGCTCGGTGGCATGCGCGACCATCGCGGCAGCGTGGCAATCGAAGCGCGCGAGCGCCGCGCGATAACGGTCGCAAAGCGCTTCGTTGCCGATCAGCCGCAGTGTCTTTCCTGCAAGCGTGGATCGTTCGCGCGCGAGCACTTCGTTCAAGCCGCGCAGTTCATGGCCGATCAGGAGCCCCGACAGATAATCCGGCTGCTGCTGCGCCGTCAGCTGGCCCGTGAGGCCGAGCGTGCGCGTGCTGAAGATCGTCGCGAGCAGGCCGGGATGACCGGCATCGCGCGCCGTCTCGACGCCGCGAATGAAGGCCGACTCGTCGCGCGCCGCGCCCGAATGCATCGTGCGGCCGAGAATGGTGTGATCGCGCAGCACGCCGAAGGTCTCGCCGGTCATGAAGGTGTAGAAGCGCTCGATGCGGTCATTGCCGACGAAAGCCCATTTCGCGTGCGTGCCCGGCAGGCCGATCAGTGCGCCGCCCGCTGCGCCGAGCGAAGGCTCGCTCGCCAGCGCGCCGAAGATCTGCGTTTCCTCGCCGCGCATCACGTTAGGCAGCGCGCCTTGCCGCAGCACGCGCGGCACCACGTGCACCGTGGCGCCGCGCGCCGTCTTTACCTTGACGATGCCCGCGACGAGCGCATCTGCGCCGGCCGGCGTTTCGACGTACGGCGCTTCCACCCAGCCCTGCGCGCTGCCGATCATGCCCGCCGCGATCACGGGCAAGCGCGGATGCGCCTCCAGCCACACGCCGCAGGTTTCCTCGAACGCCTGATCGAAGCCGCCCGCGGGCAACTTCATGATGCCCGCCGACGATGCGCGCGTGTCGAGCGCGAGACCGTCGCCGCCGAGCAGATAGGCGCGCAGGGACGTCGTACCCCAGTCGAGCGCGATGAGAGCGGGCGTGGACGCGGATACGCTCATCGCTTGATCCTGCGGGATGGCTGCGGCGCGCGCCAGCCGAGTTCCTCGGAGATCGCACGCGCCTCGCGCTGTACGACGGGAATCAGTTCTTCCATGCGTTCGTGCGGCATATAGGGAATGGGGCTTGCCACCGACAAGGCCGCGACGATCGCACCCGACGCATCGCGCACGGGTGCGGCGACGCAGCGGATCGACGCCTCGTTCTCTTCGAGATCGAAGGTGAAGCCGCCCTGCGAGTAGCGTGTCATGCGCTGCAGAAAGGTGTCGATGTCGGGGCGGTTGTCGGGCCTGAAGCTCATCTTCGCGAGCGCGCGATGCGACGCTTCGAGCAGCTTTCTCCATGCGTTCGCTTCGAGATCGAGCATCAACGCCTTGCCGATGCCCGTCGAGGCGAGCGGCATGCGATGGCCCACGCGCGAGCGCATTTCCAGCCCGCGCGTGCCGGGAATCTTGTCGATGTAGAGGACATCGTCGCCGTCGCGCACGCCTAAGTGAATCGTGTCGTGCGTGTGCTCGGCGAGCGCCTGCAGGTGCGGACGCGCGACCGCCGTGAGCGGCATCTGCTCCAGCGCGATCGTGCCCAGTTCGATCAGCTTCGGCCCGAGCAGATAGCCGCCCTGCACCTGGCGCAGATAGCGCGCCTGCACGAGCGAGCTGACGAGCCGGTGCGTCGTGCTGCGCGTCGTGCCGAGCGCGGCCCCGAACGAACGCAGATCGGGCGCGCCGTTCGCGGCGGCTTCGAGCACCGCGAGGCCCCGCAGCAGCGTCTGCGTGCCGGCCTGCTGCGGCGTGATGTCGACGAGCGCGCTCGGCAGCGCGATGGCGTCGGGATCGGGGTGTGCTTTGGATTGCCCGCGCCGTTGCTGCCATTGCGTTTCGCGCGCGGGCCGCTTGTATGGGCGGATTGCGCTTCGACGGCGTCGGTTTCAGGGTTCTGGAATTTGGTCATGGCGCGGATCTCCCGTCGATCACGACGCGCTTCGAACAGCGCATGCAGCGGTAACCACGCTGGTCGACGAACCAGCGTGCAATTCCTGGGTCTCGTGCGTCTCGTGCAGTGCGACCCACGAGCGCGGGCGAGCGATCGAATGCATGACGTGTCTCCGTTTGTTCTTGTCGCGTGCGGAACGCCTTTTTTTAGCGCTTGATGAAGTCCCACGCGGATGCCGTTTTTCAGCTTTGGTCGGATTGTAGTTCTGCCTCTTCGATATATTCAATATGTGATCGCGCTGCTCACATAATGGGAGGAAAGCTGACGACCGACAGCCTTTCGAAAACAAAAAAGCCCCGAACAATCAAGGCCTTATGTTGTTTACCGTGGCGAACTAAATTTCATTGCGGCAGCTCGGCGGCGCCCATCCTGCGCGCGATGACGCCTGCCCACTGCGACAGATAGGGCGAATTGCGATGATCGTCGAAATACTTCGGCCGCGGCAGCATGATGGCGAGCCGCGCGCTCTGCCAGGGAGTCAGCTTCGCCGCCGACGTTTTGTAGTAATAGCGCGCCGCCGCTTCCGCGCCGTACACGCCGTTGCCCCACTCGACCGAGTTCAGATAGATCTCCAGGATGCGTTCCTTGTCCATCCAGAATTCGAGCATGCACGTGATGACGAGCTCCTGCGCCTTGCGGATATAGCTCTTCTTTCGCGACAAAAAAAGATTGCGCGCCAGTTGCTGCGAGATCGTCGAGCCGCCCCAGACGATTCTTCCGCGCGCCTTGTTCTTCTCCCACGCCTGGAGGATGGCGTCGGTTTCGTAGCCGTTGTTGTTGACGAAGTTCGCATCCTCGGACGCAATGATCGCGCGCTTAAGGTTGCGCGAAATCTGGTCGTAGGGCACCCACGTCCGTTGCAGCGCGACACCGGGATGCGTCTTCGCGAGCGTCCACGCGTCCGAGCGCATGAAGGCGGTCGGGCCGGGATTCACGATCGTCCAGATGCCGATCTGCGCGAAGAAATAGATTTGCGTCGCGAGTGCCGCGATACCGAGCACGAGCACGCCGTACATGATCCATCGTGCCGGCCCGAGGCGCGCGCCGCGATTCGTCCGCGCCGTGCCGGAGGGCGTGCGGCCGGGCAGGGGCGCGGTCGTCATCAGGTTTTCGCGGCCAGCATTTGGCGCAGTTCGCGCAGCACTGCGCCGCCATCCGGACGCACGCCGCGCCAGATGAAGAACGATTCGGCGGCCTGCTCGACCAGCATGCCGAGACCGTCCGCCGCGCGCGCGCCGAGCTTTTCGGCATGCTGCATGAACACGGTAGGCTGCGCGCCGTACATCATGTCGTAGGCGAGCGTGCCGGCGCCGAACGCCGTGTCCTCGCAATCGGGCTCGGGCAAGGCGGCGTCGAGGCTGCCGGCGGTCGCGTTGACGATCACGTCGTATTGGCCGGCTTCGACGCTGTCCGCGCCGCCGCCCGAGAAGCGCACGCCGCTTTCGGCCGCGTCCCGCGCGAACTGGTCGACGAGTTGATGCGCCTTCGCCGCCGTGCGGTTGACGATGGTGAGCGCGGCCGGCGCGCGATCGAAGATCGGCAGCACGACGCCGCGCGCCGCGCCGCCCGCGCCGAGCAGCAGAACCCGCGCGCCCTTCAGGCTCACGCCGAGATTCACTTCGATGTCGCGCACGAGCCCGACGCCGTCGGTGTTGTCGCCGCACACGCCGTCGGGCCCGAAGGCCAGCGTGTTCACGGCGCCCGCCGCCGCGCGCGGCGAAAGCGAATCCGCGAGCGCGTAGGCTTCGAGCTTGAACGGCACGGTGACGTTCATGCCGCGTCCGCCCGATGCGATGAAAGCCTTCACTTCACGCGTGAAGCCGTCGAGCGGCCCTAGAATGCGCCCGTACTGGATCAGTTCGTCGGTCTGCTCGGCGAACTTCGCGTGAATCCACGGCGACTTGCTGTGCTCGATCGGATTGCCGATCACCGCGTAACGGTCCTTCTGGCTCATGATCGGCTCGGCTCCGTGGGTTCCCGTGCGTCGCCGGTCGATTCCGGCCGTGGCTCATCAGATGTTTCGGCCGACGCCTCGGCCTGCGCTTCCGCTTCGCTTTCGGCCGAAAGATCGTCGGTCTCGATGATTTCCTCGTCGGCTTCTTCTTGCTCGACGGAGGCGCTCGCGGACGGCGCATCGATGACATGCAGCAGGCGGCACGACGCTTCCACCGTCAGCTCGTCGATCGACACCACTTCGAGCATCACGCGCGTGCCGCGCGCATGCACGCCGAGCCCGGGCACGTGAAGGATCAGCGGAATCTCTTCGAGACGCACGAGGTCGTCCTTGATGACCGACGCCGGCACCTGCTTCCGGTTCTCCTGCTGTAGCCAGCGCAGGCACCAGAAATACTCCATGCGACGCTGATGGTCGGCATAGGCAGTATAGGTATCGTCGAAGCCTTGCACGACGGCGAAAAGATCCGCGTCCTTCGGCTTGAACGGCGCGGCGAGCTTGGCTGTCAAGCCGTGCTGCACGCATGCGAGCAACTGCCATTGATTGACGAGATCGACGTAGCGGCGCAGCGGCGACGTGCTCCACGCATATTGCGCGACGCCGAGGCCTTCGTGCGGCGCGGGCGTCGTCTGCATGCGCGTGCGCTTGGGGCCCGGACCGCCGAAGCCGCGCTGCGACCGATAGATGCTCGGCACGCCGTGATCGTTGAGGAACGCGCCCCACGACGAGTTCGCGAGAATCGCCAGCTCCGCGACGATCAGATCGAGCGGCGAGCCGCGCCGGCGCGGCGTGATGGTGATGTGCTCGCCATCCACGTAAAAGTTGAAGTCATTGTTGCGCTGCACTTCGCGCTTGAGACCGTAAGTTGCGCGGGCCTGCTGACGCTTTTCGAAGAGCGCCTGCGCGAGCGGCCACAGCACCGCGATGTCTTCCTTGTGCGGATAGTCGCCCGTGCCGGCCGCGAGGCTTTCCTCGGTGACGTGCTCGTCGAGATGGTTGTGACGCAGGTTGCTCTTCACGAACACGCGTTCGGCGCGCGTCTCGGTCACGACGATGTCCTGCGTCTCGCGATTCACGATGATGTACAGGGAAAGCGCTGGACGCAGCCCGCCTTCGCCGAGCGTGAACATGTCGACGACATTGTCCGGCAGCATCGTGATCTTGTCGCCGGGCATGTAGACGGTGGAGAGACGTCTGCGCGCGATCGCGTCGATGGCGTCGCCGCGCACGATGCCGAGCGCCGGTGCCGCGATGTGGATGCCCACGCGCACACGGCCATCGGAGAGATGCTGGACGGAGAAAGCGTCGTCGATTTCGGTCGTGGTAACGTCGTCGATGGAGAACGCTTCGACGTCGGCTTCCGGCAAGTCCTCGGGCAACTCGCCCGGCTGCACCGCCGGAAAACCGATGCCGTGCGGAAAGTACTCCGACAGGAAGCGCGCCTCGTGCAGCGTGCGCGGCGACGCAATGCCGCCGCATTCGAGCATCAGGCGCGCCTGCGAGATGCCGCGCGCGGCCGCGGCCGCTTCGAGCGCCTTGTATTCGATCGAGTTCTTGTTCTTGTCAGGCTTCGTGAGCAGGCCGATCGCCTTGCCCTTGAATCCGTCGGGCAGCCGGCCCGCCTTCAGTTCTTCCTCGTAGGCCTGCTGCACCAGGGCCTGCTGGCGTTTGCGCTCCAGCGAGGCGAGCGCCATTTGCAACTGCTCCTGCGGCGCGCGCTGATACTGCCCGCGCCCCTTGCGGCGGAAATAGACCGGCGCGCCGTGCATGCGCAGCACGAGCGCGGCGCGTTCGGCAGGACCGAACTTGTCGCCGAAGTAATCCGCGCCGAGCGCGGCGAACGGAAATTCTTCCTCGGGCGCGCATTCCCACAGGAAATCGAGATCGATCTTCTGCGCGATGGCGTCGGCCTCCTGCATCAGGTCGCCGGCCGCGGGCTTCTCGAACTCGATCAGCACGTCCTTCGCGCGCACCTTCGCGCGGCGTCCGCCCGGCAACTCGACCTGGAATGCGTCGCCCTGTTTGGACAGCACCGAGCCGGCCTTGAAACTACCCGATTCCTCGAAGAAAACGTTCACTCAATACTCTCGTAAAACGGTGGACCGGTCGCGTCGCGCGGGCGCCGGCGGATGATGGTTTCGATGCCGGGCTCAGGCCGCCGCCGGTGCGACCCGCGGAGGTGGCGCCTCGTCGCAGAACGCGATCACATCGGCAAGATAGGCCGGGAAGTCGCTGATCGCATGATCGCTGCCCTGGATCAGCGTGGTCCGCACGCCGGGATAGTGGTCGAGCATGGTGCGGTAATCGAGCACTTCGTCGCCCGTCGCCGCGATCAGATAGTAGCGTTCGGGCCGCGTGACCGACTCGACCGCGAGCGCGCGCAGTTCATCGAGATGGCACGGGGTGATGCTGCCGCCGCCGTGCCACAGCGGCTGCTCGCCGAGATAACGGCTCAGATCGCGCTGCGGCACGACCGCGGGATTGAGCAGCACGGCGCGCCAGCCGTGCTTTTCCGCAAGATACGTCGCGTAGTAGCCGCCGAGCGAGCTGCCGACCACGGTCACATCGCCCGCCTTCTCGCCCACCGCGAGCGACTCCGCCAGCGCGATGGCGTCGAACGGCGACACCGGCAGGGTCGGGCACTGCCAT
Source organism: Candidatus Paraburkholderia schumanniana (assembly GCA_001189335.2). Lineage (GTDB taxonomy): Bacteria > Pseudomonadota > Gammaproteobacteria > Burkholderiales > Burkholderiaceae > Caballeronia > Caballeronia schumanniana. The sequence continues at coordinate 10,483 of LFJH01000030.1, read as the reverse complement.
TCGCCGAGCCGCCCGAGTTCCGCGAAGCGCGCGTGCATCAGGCGCGCCTTGAACGACTGGGGAGACGAGCGAAAGCCGTGCAGATAGAGAATCACGCATGTCCTCCTGCGCCACGCGCCGAAAGCGCGTCGAGCAGTTCCTGGTGGACGCCGCCGAAGCCGCCGTTGCTCATCACGAGCACGTGGTCGCCCGGACGCGCGGCGGCCGTGACCGCCTTCACCAGGGGTTCGATTTCGTTGAATGCCTGCGCGCGCTCGCCGAGCGGCGCGAGCGCCTGCGCGAGATCCCAGCCGAGCTTGTCGCGGCCTTCGCGCGCGCCGTAGCCGAAGACCAGATCCGCGCTCGCGAGGCTGGCCGGCAATTGCGCCTTCATGGTGCCGAGCTTCATCGTGTTCGAGCGCGGCTCCAGCACGGCGAGGATGCGTGCGTTGCCATCGCGGCCGTCGCCGATGCGCGTCCTCAGTCCCGCGACCGTCGTCTCGATCGCGGTCGGGTGATGCGCGAAGTCGTCGTAAACGGTGACGCCGTTGACGCTGCCCTTCACTTCCATGCGCCGCTTGACGTTGCGGAAGCGGCCGAGCGACTCGACCGACTGCGCCGCCGGCACGCCGACCGAGCGCGCCGCCGCGATCGCCGCCAGCGCATTCATGCGATTGTGTTCGCCCTGCACCTGCCAGTCGATCACGCCCTGACGCTCGCCTTCCCAGTACACGGCGAACTGCTCGTCGACGGGTTCGCCGTCCACGGCGGGCAGTGCCTGCCAGCCGCCTTCCACACCGAAGTGCTCGACGCCCGACCAGCAGCCGCGCGTGAGCACGCGCTCCAGCGCCGCCTCCCGCCCGTTCGTCACGATGCGCCCCACGCCCGGCACCGTGCGCACGAGATGATGGAATTGCGTTTCGATGGCCGCGAGATCGGGAAAGATGTCGGCGTGATCGAATTCGAGATTGTTGAGCACCGCCGTGCGCGGCCGATAGTGGACGAACTTCGAACGTTTGTCGAAGAACGCGGTGTCGTACTCGTCCGCTTCGATGACGAAAAAGCTCGAATCGGTCAGCCGCGCCGAAATGCCGAAGTTGAGCGGCACGCCGCCGATCAGGAAGCCCGGGTTCATGCCGGCATCCTCAAGCAGCCACGCGAGCATCGAGCTCGTCGTCGTCTTGCCGTGCGTGCCTGCCACCGCGAGCACCCATTTGCCGGCGAGCATGTGCTCGCCGAGCCACTGCGGACCGGACGTGTACGGCAGGCCGCGATTCAGGATTTCCTCCATCAGCGGATTGCCGCGCGTCACCACGTTGCCGATGACGAACAGATCCGGCTTCAGCGAAAGCTGTTCAGCGCCGTAGCCTTCGATCAGCTCCATGCCCTGCCCTTCGAGCTGCGTGCTCATCGGCGGATAGACGCCGGCGTCGCAGCCGGTGACCTTGTGGCCCGCTTCGCGCGCCAGGACGGCGAGTCCGCCCATGAAGGTGCCGCAGATGCCGAGGATGTGGATGTGCATAAACCGTGTCGCGCCGCGCGGGCGATGATGTGCGGAAAACAGGGAACGGCGCCCAAGGACAAATCCCTGCAGGAAAGCGCCTGAAGGGGCATATTGTAACCGAGCACGCCAGGCCGCCTGAGGTCGGCCCGCGGTGGTCCGGGCGAAGCCGCGCGCGGGCAAGGCTGCCTGACGTTATCTAGTATGATTCCGGCATGGTTCGCAAATCACATTTCGATCCGCAGCGCGTGTGCGAGGAAATCGCGATCGCCGCCGCGAGAATGATCGCCGAGGACGGTCTCGACTACTCCACCGCGAAGCGCAAGGCGGCGCGGCAGGTGGTCGGCGAGGCGAAGATCGGCGGCGAGTTCCTGCCCGATAACGATCAAATCGAGGAGGAAATCCGCGAATACCAGGCGATTTTCCAGAGCGACAGCCAGCCGGCGGTACTGCGCCGCATGCGCCAAATCGCGCTCGACTGGATGGAGCGCCTGAAACCCTTCGATCCGTATCTGACCGGCGCGGTGCTCAACGGCACAGCCGGCGAGCATTCGGACATCCATCTGCAATGCTTCTGCGACAATCCGAAGGAAGTCGCGATCTATCTGCTGAATACCAACATACAGTACGACGTGTCGGAGACGCGGCATTTCGCCGGGCGCGGCTATGTCGAGACCCTGAGCTTTTTGCATCACGTGCGCGACGAGGAGCCGACCGGCGTGCATATCGCGCTTTACGGCGCCGATGACCTGCGCGGTGCCGTACGCGCCGATGGCCGCGGCCGGCTGGCTCGCGCGAACGCGGCAGCGGTGCGCACACTGCTCGATCATCCCGATTCGCCGCCGCTGGAAATCGACGGCTGACACTTCTTCCGACGCTCATGAACACTACACGTATCCTCGCGGCCCTCGTGGTCGCGGTCGCCGCGACTGCCGGCGGCTTTTACGCGGGGCATCTCTTCACCGGCAGCGACACGGTGGCCGCGACGCCGTCCGGCGCGAGCGCCCGCGACGCGGTCGAGCAGCTGTGGAAAGCGACGCCGCCCGGTGCGGCGGGCACGGACCAGCCGCTCGCCGCATTCAAGGGCAAGCCGGTCGTCGTGAACTTCTGGGCGTCGTGGTGCGGCCCGTGCGTCAAGGAAATGCCGGAACTCTCGGCCATGCAGCGGGAATACGAGAAAAAAGGCATCACCTTCATCGGGCTGGGCGTCGACAGCGAAAAGAACGTGAACGATTTTCTGAAGAAGGTGCCGGTCGCGTATCCGGTCTACGTGACCGGATTCGGCGGCGCGGACCTTGCCCGAAGCTTCAGCAACAATGCGGGCGGCCTGCCGTTTACCGTCGTGATCGACTCGAAGGGCGCGGTTCGTTCGACAAAATTGGGCAAAGTGAGCTCCGAGGAGCTCAGGCATACGCTCGACAGCCTGTAAAAATTCGCTGTTCCCGGGTTGTCGAACGCATCAAATAAGCTGAAGTTAGCGTGTGTTGTGTCGAAATTCCGGGAAATTCGACGTAATCCGCCGCAACGGACGGTAATTTGTTCCGCGTGCTCGAGAACGTCGTCACGGTAAAACTAGACAAAATTCTCTAAACGGCGCTAAAGTGCGCCGAATTCCGCACAACCGACGAAGCGACCATGAGCATTCTGCCGGTGCCGCGAGGCTACCTTGCCGTCGAGTCCGACACCCGTGAAACCGGTGCCGGCTGCTTTGCGGCATCCAGAGCAGTCATGCGTGCGCCGTCCGGGCGCGCGCTTCAAAGCGACCACGCCGGTGCGTTCATTGCGAACACCAGTCGCGTGCCGATCGATTCCGCCGCCGTATTTCCCGTTGGCGCATGGTCAGGCGCTGCGATGCGCGCCGGACGCGCGCGTGTCGAACGGCTGGCCGCGCCGGTTCGCGGCTAAGCAGTCAGAACACCCACAAATCAAGTCAAGTACCGGGCAAGCCCGGTCTCCAAGTATTGAAAGGGGATTTTTCGATGGACCTTCGTAAACTGAAAACGCTGATCGACCTCGTCTCGGAATCCGGCATCTCGGAGCTAGAAGTGACGGAAGGCGAAGGCAAGGTTCGCATCGTCAAGAACGCCGCGCCCGTCTATATGCAGGCGCCGCAGCAATATGCACCGCAGGTTCAGGCGCCCTCAGCGCCACAGTTCGCCTCCGCCGGCGAAGGGGCTGCCCCCGTCGCAGCGGGTGCGCCTGCTGCTGCCGTGCCGCAGGGCCATATCGTGACTTCGCCGATGGTCGGCTCGTTCTACCGCGCGCCTTCGCCGGGCGCGGACCCGTTCGTGCAGGTCGGCGATACGGTGAAGGAAGGTCAGACGCTCTGCATCATCGAAGCGATGAAGCTCCTGAACGAGATCGAAGCGGACAAGGCCGGCGTCGTGAAGGAAATCCTCGTCGAGAACGGCCAGGCGGTCGAATACGGCCAGCCGCTCTTCGTGATCGGCGACTGACGCGCCCGCGTGCCGGATGCGCCGCTTCTTCGTCGAATGGACCTTGAACGCGCGCCTATCGTATGCGTCCGGCTTCGCGCCATGCGCGCCCCTCGTCGCGGAGATCGTCCGCACGAACGGCGCGCCCCGTCGATTGGATCCCCGAGGGCCGCTCGAGCGAGCCCGTTGATGAGCCGACCCACTATGTTTGAAAAAATTCTCATTGCGAACCGCGGCGAAATCGCGCTTCGCATCCAGCGCGCGTGCCGCGAGCTGGGCGTCAAGACCGTCGTCGTCTATTCGGAGGCCGACAAGGAAGCCAAGTACGTCAAGCTCGCCGATGAAGCCGTGTGCATCGGACCGGCGCCCTCGAATCTCTCCTACCTGAACATGCCGGCGCTCATCAGCGCCGCCGAAGTCACCGACGCCGAAGCGATCCACCCCGGCTACGGCTTCCTCTCCGAAAACGCAGATTTCGCCGAGCGCGTCGAGCAGTCGGGCTTCACGTTCATCGGCCCGCGTCCCGAAACCATCCGCCTGATGGGCGACAAGGTCACCGCCAAGCAGACAATGATCAAGACCGGCGTGCCCTGCGTGCCGGGCTCGGAAGGCGCGTTGCCGGACGATCCGCGCGAGATCGTGAAGATTGTGCGCACCATCGGCTATCCGGTCATCATCAAGGCGGCGGGCGGCGGCGGCGGGCGCGGCATGCGCGTGGTGCACACCGAAGCGGCGCTGGTCAACGCGGTCAACATGACGTGCGAGGAAGCGGGCCGCGCCTTCGGCAACCCGCAGGTCTACATGGAGAAGTTCCTCGAGAATCCGCGCCACATCGAGATCCAGGTGCTGTCGGATTCTTTCCGCAACGCGATCTGGCTCGGCGAGCGCGACTGCTCGATGCAGCGCCGTCACCAGAAGGTGATCGAGGAAGCGCCGGCGCCGGGCATCGCGCGACGGCTGATCGAGCGCATCGGCGACCGCTGCGCCGACGCCTGCAAGAAGATGGGCTATCTCGGCGCGGGCACGTTCGAGTTCCTCTACGAAAATGGCGAGTTCTACTTCATCGAAATGAACACGCGCGTTCAGGTCGAGCATCCGGTGACGGAACTCATCACGGGCATCGACATCGTGCAGGAGCAGATCCGCATCGCCGCCGGTGAAAAGCTCACGATCCGCCAGAAAGACATCCAGTTCCGCGGCCACGCGATCGAATGCCGCATCAACGCGGAAGATCCGTTCAAGTTCACGCCGTCGCCGGGACGGATCACGTCGTGGCATACGGCAGGCGGTCCGGGCATCCGCGTCGATTCGCACGCGTACGCCAACTATTTCGTCCCGCCGAACTACGATTCGATGATCGGCAAGCTCATCGCCTACGGCGCGACTCGGGAGCAGGCGATCAACCGCATGCGCATCGCGCTGTCGGAGATGGTGGTGGAAGGCATCCAGACCAACATCCCGCTGCATCGGGAGTTGATGATCGACGGAAAGTTCGTCGAAGGCGGCACGAGCATCCACTATCTCGAGAGCAAGCTGGCCGCACGTCAGGCGGCAGTGGCGGAAGAGTCCTGAGCACCACGGAGCACGAGACGAAAGCATGAGTTACCGGGAACTGATCGCCGAGCTGGATCGCGAGCACGCCGAAGCGCTGTCGGATGCGCTGCTTGAAATCGGCGCGCTGTCGGTGTCCGTCGAGGACGCCGACGCCGACACGCCCGATGAGCAGCCGCTCTTCGGCGAACCGGGACTCGTGCCCGAAAAGAGCGCGTGGAAGCGCTCGCGCGTGGTAGCGCTGCTGGCCGAGGAAGCCGATCCGGCCGTACTGCTCACGGCGGCCGCGAATGAAATCGGGCTCGGCGCGACGCCCGTTTTCGTCGCGCGCGAAGTGGAAGAGCAGAACTGGGTGCGTCTCACGCAGGCGCAGTTCGATCCGATTTCGATCGGCGAACGCATCTGGGTCGTGCCCTCGTGGCACGACGCACCCGATCCGAACGCGCTCGTGCTCGAACTCGATCCCGGTCTCGCCTTCGGCACCGGCAGCCATCCGACCACGCGCCTGTGCATGGAATGGCTGGAGCAACATGTGAAGCCGGGACAGTCGCTGTTGGATTACGGCTGCGGCTCCGGCATCCTCGCGATTCTTGCGAAGAAATGCGGCGCGGAGCCGGTCATCGGCATCGACATCGACCCGCAGGCGGTCGAGTCCGCGCGCCAGAACAGCGAGCGCAACCACGCCGAAGTGACCTACGGATTGCCCGACGAATGTCCCGGCGGCGAGTTCGATATCGTGGTCGCCAACATCCTCTCGAATCCCCTCAAGCTGATGGCGTCGATGCTCGCCTCGAAAGTGAAGCCGGGGGGCCGGATCGCGCTTTCGGGCGTGCTCGCGCGGCAAGCCGACGAGGCGGCGGCGTATGCGAAATGGATCGACATCGGCGTCTGGCGCGAGCACGAAGGCTGGGTGTGCCTCGCGGGAACCCGGCGCGAAAGTCATTAAAATAACGCCATCGTCTACAAATCGGCCTCCGGGCCAATGGCACTTCTCATATGGCGCTGGCAACCCACTGCCCTCACTGCGAAACCGTATTCAAGCTCGACCCGCACCTGCTCGCGCCGCATGATGGCCGCGTGCGCTGCGGACACCGCCAGGAAGTCTTCGATGCCGCGCATCACCGGTTCGAGCTTCCCGAGGAGACGGCTGTGCCGGACCTTGCCCAGCACGCCGCGATCATCGACGACGAGGCTGCGGTCGGTCCGTCCACTCATGCCGGCTCCCCGCAGGTCTCCCCGGACAAACACGAAGCGCCGCTGAAACCGAAGCCATTCACGCCGCCGCGCACGCTCGATCTCGGCACATCGGACGCGGAAAAGCGCATCGATACGCCGCCTGCCCCGCCTTCTCCGCCGGTCATCAGTACCAGGCTCGACGAAGACGCCGACCGCACCGTCTATGTATGCCGACTCGCCGGCGTTCGCGAGCCCATCCGCCCAGACGCGCGCGACGCCGCCCCGCAATGACGCCCCACCGTCCGCGCAGGGCGACGCTGCGAACGAACCGTCCGCCGAGCCGCCGCGCGTGAAGCAATTCGTTCGCGTAGGCGCGCCGCAAACCCGGCCCGATGCGCCGTTTGCGTCGCCGATCGAGCCGCCGCCCGCCCGTCCGGCGCCCGAATCGCCCGCCGCGCGCGCATGGGGCGACGAAACCGAGCTCGGCTTCGCCCGCCGCCCGCCCGGCGGCGCGCATCCGCCGAGCGCGAACGAAGCGTTTCCCGTGACCCGCGAAGCGCGGCCGGAAACGCGCCCGCCGGCCGCGCCCCTCAAACGCGCGAGCCGAGGCAAGTCTGTCGCGGGCATCATCTTTGCGGTACTGATCGCAGTGCTGCTTCTCGCGCAACTCGCCTGGTGGCAGCGCGAAACCGTGATGGTCTACGTGCCGGGATCGCATACGCTCTACGCTGACATCTGCGACCAGCTCGGCTGCACCATCTCGCCGCCGCGCGACATAGACGGACTGCAAATCGAGAGTTCCGGCCTGCGCCAGGTCGACGGCCCGCACAAGCTCGAACTGAAGCTGTCGTTGCGCAATCGCATGGACGTGGCGCTCGCCTATCCGGCGCTGGAACTCACCTTGCTCGACGACAAGAATCTATGGTCCTCCCCGTTTTTGCAACGTTGATATCGATGTTGTGGTTGGCTTGCGTGAATCTATTCGGCGTCTTGAAGGGGATTCCTCCCCGCGCCACGATGAGAGTCGCACCCAACGAACCTCAGAACGTCGCGATCCGCCGGGTGCTCTGGCCGCAGGATTACGCGCGACCGGGTACGATATTCGCCATCGGCCTTCCGCCGCAGAGCGCGCAACCGGTCGTCGTCCGGCTCGATACGGGCGATGCGGTCGCCGCGAATTACCGGGTTCAGGTCTTTTATCCGTGACGGCGGGCGCGAAGGCGCCTGCCTTGGTTCCATACGACGCGCGTCACGGCCCTCGCGGCCCGGCACGCGCGATTTTCCCGTCAGCATCTGACAATTCTCTGGAGCGCAACATGAGTCAAGTTACCCTCGGCGGCAATCCCATCGACGTAAGCGGCACGTTCCCGGCAAAGGGCCAGCAGGCGGCCGAGTTCACGCTTGTCAGTACGGACCTGGGCGACGTGAAGCTCGCGAACTTCGCGGGCAAGCGCAAGGTGCTGAACATCGTGCCGAGCCTCGACACGCCGACCTGCGCCACCTCGACCCGCAAGTTCAACGAAGCCGCCAGCAAGCTGAACAACACCGTGGTCGTCTCCGGCGATCTGCCGTTCGCGATGAAGCGCTTCTGCACGACCGAAGGCATCGAGAACGTCGTGTCGGCGTCGACCTTCCGTGGCCGCGAGTTCGCGCAGGCGTACGGCGTCGACATCACGAGCGGCCCGCTGCGCGGCCTGACGGCGCGCGCCGTCGTCGTGCTGGACGAGAACAACAAGGTGCTGCACTCCCAGCTCGTGTCTGAAATCAAGGACGAACCGAACTACGACGCCGCGCTCGCCGCATTGAAGTAATGCTTTGCGACGGACCGCTTTCGATCGGAGCGATCCGCGCATACGAGGCGCGACCCAGGCACGCCGCGCGTCGTATGCGCATCCTCTTCCTCGGCCCCTATACATAAATAAAAAGGACGTTCGCCTTGGCTACGCTCATCTGCGGCTCGCTCGCCTACGACAACATCATGACCTTCCAGGGTCGCTTCGGCGACCATATCCTGCCGGATCAGGTGCATATGCTGAACATCAGCTTCCTGGTGCCGACGATGCGACGCAACTTCGGCGGCTGCGCGGGCAACATCGCCTACGCGCTCAAGCTGCTCGGCGGCGACGCGAAGATCATGGCCACGCTCGGCGATGCGGACGCGCAGCTCTACATCGACCGGCTCGACGTGCTCGGCCTGTCGAGGGAGTACGTACGCGTGCTGCCCGACCAGCACTCGGCGCAATGCTTCATCACGACCGATCTCTCGAACAATCAGATCACCGCGTTCCACCCCGGCGCGATGATGGAATCGCACCTGAACCGCGCCGATGAAGCAAGAGGCATCTCGCTCGGCATCGTCGCGCCGGACGGCGCGCAGGGCATGCGCGAGCACGCCGAAGGGATGGCGCGTGCAGGCGTGCCGTTCGTGTTCGATCCGGGCCAGGGATTGCCGATTCTCGAAGGTGTAGAGCTTTGTCGCATGATTGAACTTGCCACCTACGTGGCGGTTAACGATTACGAAGCCAAGTTGTTGAGCAACAAGACCGGATGGTCGATCGAAGACATCATGAGCCGCGTCAGAGCGCTCGTGATCACGAGCGGAGAACACAGCGCGCAGATCTATCATGATGACGGCGTGCTGGAAGTGCCGGCCGTGAAGGCCCGGCAGGTGGTGGACCCGACCGGTTGCGGCGACGCATTCCGCGGCGGTCTTCTCTACGGCATCGAAAACGAGCTTGGCTGGGAAAAGACGGGGCGTCTCGCGAGCCTGATGGGCGCATTGAAAATCGAGCATCAGGGGCCGCAAACCTACGCGCCGACGCGCGCCGACATTGAAGAGCGTTACCAGCAGGCATTCGGAAGCAGCCTGTCGTGATCGATTTGGAGCAAGAGTATGAAAACGGTTAGTCGTATGGTGCTGGCAGCGGCGCTCGTCGGCTCAGTGGCGTTGACGGGCTGCGCCTACAACAGCAGTTCGTCCGACGTCTACACGGCGTCGCAGGCGCAGCGCGAGGAAACAGTGCGCATGGCGACCGTCGAAAGCGTGCGCGGCGTGAAAATCAGTTCGAACAACGGCCAGCCGAGCGGGCTCGGTGCGGTGGGCGGCGGTGGGCGGCGGTGCGCTCGGCGGCGTCGCGACAGCGAGCGCGATCGGCGGCGGCAACGGCTCGATCATCGCGGGCATCATCGGCGATCTGGCGGGCGCGGTTGCCGGTAATGCCATCGAGAACGTCGCTATGAAGAACGGGCTCGAGATTACCGTGCGCCTCGACAACGGCGACCTGCGCGCGCGATCACGCAAACCTCGAACGGCGAAGTCTTCCAGGCAGGCGAGCGGGTGCGCCTGCTGTCGAGCGGCGGCGTCACGCGCGTCACGCATTGAGGCATTCAGCCGAGGAATAGACGCCGCGCAACGCGTGCGTTGCAACATGAAGCGTATGTATCGAAAGATACATACGCTTTTTCTTTGCGCGGCTGTCCTCGATGTCCGGCGCGCGAGGAAATTCGTTCGCCGAAACGACAAACCCGCTGCGGGTAGGCTTACCCGGACTAAGAACCTTTAACAAAATGAGCGAAGGGGCTGTTTACACTCGATGAATTCTGTTCGCCTTTTCATTGTTTCGACGACGAAAAGGATATGGCCAAGCCGATACTCGACGACGACCTTTGGGCACTCATCGAACCATTGCTGCCTCCTCCGAAGCCCCGGCGGGTTCGTTATCCGGGACGCAAGCCACTCGACAATCGTGCAGTGCTCATGGGCATCCTATTCGTCTTACAGACGGGCCTGCGTTGGGACCTACTGCCTCGCGAGATGGGATGCGGCAGCGGCATGAGTTGC
>LFJH01000029.1 GCA_001189335.2 Candidatus Paraburkholderia schumanniana | reverse complement strand
AGTGATCAACTGGACGCGATCTACGATCGGATCGAACGTCTGAAGGCGGGCATCCGCGCGAAGGTCGAACACCCGTTTCGCGTGCTCAAGCGGCAATTTGGCTACACGAAGACCCGGTATAGGGGGGTGATGAAAAATACTGCGCAGATCACAACGCTGTTTGCGCTGGGCAATTTGTGGATGGCACGCAAGGCCTTGCGAAGCGCTTGAAATGCTTGAAGCGCTTGAGGATCGAAACGCGAGACTCAGAAAACGAGGCCGCCACGGTTCAAAAGTTGACTAATCACCCGCAGGCCATCGTCGCGATCGATACGATGCGAAGCGTAAAACGTCAGCGCTCTGAAATCGAGTTGTGCAGAGGTTCCCTAATGGGCCGGCATCGCTTCGAGGGCGGCGACCGACTTGCGCAAACCGTCGAAAATGCGTTCCGCGACGCGCGGCGGGAAGTCCTTCGGCAATTGTGCGGCGACCTCGTCGATGACCGCCGGCGTGCGCTCGATGATCCGCTGAACGATCGGCTCGGCGCTCTCGCCGAAACCGCATTTGAGCGACATCGCGTTGAAATGCCGCCGTTGGATCTCGCGAAAGATGCTTTCGACGCCCACGGGCGCGTCGTCCTCGGCGAGCAGCTGCACGGCGCCGACGCAATCGCGGCCGATCGCCTGCAGCAGATCGAATGCATCGAGACTGTCGGTCTGAAAACGTTGCTCGACGCGGCGCCGGATCAGCTCGCTATCCGGAAGAAGATTGTCGAAATAATTGAGGACCGCGTCGCCTTTCAGCGGCGCGCCGTCGAGCGAGATCGGCAGGGACACGGAAAGCGGGCGCGCCTCCTCCGAGCGGATCCAGGCATCGTCATAGACGAGTTCCGCCGATCCGCGAGCAGGCAAGCGCCACGTCGCCATGCGCCGGCCGTTCGCCCAAACCGACAATGCCCGCGAATGAGGACGACGCCCGGCCATTACCAGTCCGCCTCGTTCGCTTCGATCAGCGACGTGTCGGGCCGCTCCTGCACCAGCAGCTGTAGCCCGTAAGCGCCGAACATGGCGAGAAGTTGATCGAGCGTCAACGCGCGGGAATCGCGCTCCAGGGTAGAAATGCGGCTCTGGCTGATGCCCAGCCGCGCAACGGCTTGCGCCTGGGTCAATCCGGCCCGTCGGCGGCCTGCAGCAAGCACGTGCCCCATCTGGCCGATCGTTGCGATGACTTGTTGCATGGCAAGTCTATCTGTGTGGCGAATAAAAGCAGTTTATTCGCCACACAGATATTCGTCAAACGACGAGATGCCGGATATCTCCCCGAAGAATAAATGGCTTTTATTCACCACAGAGATAATTCACGCTCTGCTTCAGTTCGGCCCCAGTTCTCCATCCCGCAACCGCCACAGCGACAAGGGGTTGGTCCGCCAACGCCTCCGGCAACAGCGTCGCCGGCAAGTCCTGGTAACACACCGGGCGCAGGAACCGCGCCATCGCGCCGACGGAGGTCGACCGGCTGTCGGACGTCGCCGGATACGGCCCGCCGTGCATCATCGCGTAGGACACTTCCACGCCGGTCGGAAAGCCGTTCGCCAGAATCCGTCCGGCCTTGCGCTCGAGCACCGGCAGAAGCCACCGCGCGAGCTCGATGTCATCCTTCTCGATGAGCAGCGTCGCGGTGAGCTGGCCTTCGAGATGGCGCGCGACCGCGATCATCTCGTCTTCGTCGCGGCACACGACGATCACCGACGTGGGCCAGAAAATCTCCTCGGCCAGCTGAGGCTTCGCCAGAAACTCCTGCGCGCTCACGCAATAGAGCACGGGCAGCGCGCCGCTCGATGCGTCGTTCTTCGTGCCCGTCGCGATGCGCTTCGCGGTGGCGTCACGATGCTCGATGCCGTCCGCATACGCTGCCGCGATGCCCGCCGTGAGCATCGACTGCGTGCCCTTCTTTTCCAGCGCGGCAGCGGCGTGTTCGATGAAATCGTCGGAGTCGGAATTCTCCAGCGCGATCACGAGGCCAGGATTCGTGCAGAACTGGCCGACGCCCAGCGTTACCGAATCGATGTAGGCCGTCGCCAGCGTATCGCCGCGCGTCTCGAGTGCGTGCGGCAGGGCGAACACCGGATTGACGCTGCTCATCTCGGCGAAGACCGGAATCGGCACGGGACGCTTCGACGCGATATCGACGAGCGCGAGTCCGCCGCGCCGCGAACCCGTGAAGCCAACCGCCTGAATGGCAGGATGCGCGACGAGCGCCTCGCCGATCGCATTCCCTGCGCCGACGACCAGCGAAAACACGCCTTCGGGCAGGCCGCTGTCGGCCACGGCCTTCTGCACCGCCCGCCCGACAAGCTCGGAGGTGCCCAGATGCGCCGGATGCGACTTCACGACGACCGGACAGCTCGCCGCGAATGCGGCAGCGGTGTCGCCGCCCGCGACGGAGGACGCCAGAGGAAAGTTGCTCGCCCCGAACACCGCGACCGGACCGACGGGAATCTTTTGCAATCGCAGGTCGGAACGCGGCAGCGACTTGCACTCCGGCTGTGCGGAATCGAGCGTCGCGCAGAGCCAGCGGCCCTCGCGTACCAGCGACGCGAAGAGGCGCAACTGTCCGACCGTGCGCGTGCGCTCGCCTGCCTTCGAGACGCGCCTTCGGCAACGCGGATTCGGACATGGCGCGCTCGATCAGTTCGTCGCCGAGCGCGATGATGTTGTCCGCGATCGCTTCCAGGAACTGCGCCCGGGTTTCGAGCGGCGCGTGGCGATAGTCGTCGAAGGCGGCTTCCGCGAGCTCGCACGCGCGTGCAACTTCCGCCGTGCCGCCGCCGAACGCGGGCTCCAGCTCGGCGTTGCGCGCGGGGTCGAACGCACGGAGCGTGGCATCGGTCCCCCGCACGGCCGATGCGCCGATCAGCATTTCTCCGGTGATCTTCATGTCAGCTCCTCATCTCGTTTGTGTTGGCGGCGAGCGGCGCGCGGACTGGCCGCCGTGTTCGCCGCTAATGCGAAGACTCGCGCTCCGCGCAAGCGTTCCGTGCGAGTCGCGGCGAGAGCGATGAAGCAAATGCGGTGCGCGGTCGCGGCTGGCATGAAACCGGTCCGCCCGGCGACACAAGAAACTATAGGCGGGGCGGACTACTTGTCAAAGGAAGCAGGTTCAGGACCTGGCGACGGGCGTCGCCGGCCTGCGGAACGTGATGTATGCGATGCGCCGCCCCAGGAGCGCCGCCACGGCGGTCAGCATAACGCCGATGTGGATCGACTGCACGAGTGCGTCGCGGGCGGCATCGACGAGCGCGGGCGCATCGAGACCGGCGGCGCCGAGCTCGGAGAAAACCCGGTCGCGCAGCGTTTCATCGACGAGAATGCGCGGATCGGACAGGCGCGGCGTCCATTGCGCCGACGCCGACGGCCCGAGCACACTCATGGTGCGCACCACGACGCTCGCGTAATGGTGCGAGACGATCGTCCCGACGATGCTCGTGCCCATCATCCCGCCGACCATGCGCGTCGATTGCAGAAGCGCGGTGGTGATGCCGAAGCGCTCACGGCCGGCGATCTCCTGCCCGAAGATATTCATGTTGTTCAGGATGAAACCGAGCCCGATGCCGGTCGCGCCCATTGGAATCTCGATCCACAGGTGCGGCGTCGAGACGCGCGCGAACGCCAGCGCGACCGAAGCGGGCAGCAGCAGCGTGAAGCCGATGGAGAGGGTGTTCACCGGCTTCTTCATGTGAAGAAGGTGACGATGCTCGTGTTGATGAAGCTGCCGAGCGCGATGCACGCGGCAATCGGCGTCGCGAGCAGACCCGCTTCCTGCGGCGAGAGTCCGAAGCCGCCTTGCAGCAGGAGCGGCGCGAAGAAGATCAGCGAGAACATCACGAAGCCCGCCAGAAACGACAGGGTGAAGAGCGTGTTGAGCTGCGAGTCGCGGAAGATGTCGAGCGGGATGATCGGATGCGTCGCGCGCCGCTCGCAGATCAGGAGCGCCGCCGCGCACGCCGCCACGCCCATGCCCAGCGCAATATTGCCGGTCGTGAAGCCGTCCTTCGGCAGCGCCTCGATGAGCGCCTGAAAGCCGCCGAGCACGAGCGCGACCAGTGCTGCGCCCGCCCAGTCGATCTTCACGCCGCCCTCGCGCGGCCGCTGCAGATTGGGAAGATGGGACCCGATGAAGTACAGCGCCGCCGCGCCCACCGGCAGATTGACCAGAAACGTCGAACACCAGCCCCAGTGCTGGCTCATCCAGCCGCCGAGCGACGGCCCCGCCGCCGTGCCGATGCCCGTATGCCGCCGCCAGCACGACCTGCCAGCGCACGCGGGTGCGCGGATCGGGGAACAGGTCGGGAATCGAGGCGAACGCCGTGCCGACCATCATGCCGCCGCCGACGCCCTGCAGGCCACGCGCGAGCACGAGAAACAGCATGCTGGGCGCGAGCCCGCACAGCACCGAGGCTGCCGTGAACGTGATCACCGCCGCGATCACGAAGCGCTTGCGCCCGAAGTAGTCGCCGAGCCGCCCGAACACCGGGACCGTCACCACCGACGCGAGCAGATACGCGCTCGCGATCCACGCATAGAACTCGAAGCCATGCAGTTCCGCGACGATCGACGGGAGCGCCGGGCTGACGACGGTCTGATCGAGCGCCACCAGCATGTTGACGAGGCCGATGCCGAGCATCGCGAAAAGAGCGGTTCTGAACGGTAAGGCGGATGCGGCGTGCGGCGTCTGGGTCACGATCGGGCGGGCTGGAGAAATGCTAAATAAAAAGAGGTCGCGCCGGCTCGAATTAAGCGGGCGCTGATGTGAAGAACGACGAATTGTACGACCTGCCTTGCGCAAGATCGACTCATCGCAATAAAGCGACGGCGTGGCGTCCCGCGCGCGCCCTGTCATGCGGAGGCGCCCGGAAGGCGCCGGCCGTACGCCAGCCGATCGTCAGCTTTTGCATGAGGCGAGGCTAAGCGGCATCGCGCCAACGCTGGCCACAACGGGGGAAAATCACCATGTTCAAACGCATTCTCGTCGCCATCGACGGCAGCCGGACCTCCCAGCGCGCCTTCGAGGCCGCGCTCGATCTCGCCGTCACGCATTAGGCGGTCATGCAGCCTTATTACGTCGTGGAAAGCGGGCCGATGTACATGGACGTGCCCGGCTACGATCCTTCCTCGCTGCACACGAGCCTGATGGAGCAAGGCGCAGCGCTCGCGCAGGAAGCCGCCGATGCGATGAAGGCGCGCGGCGTCGTGGGCGAAGTCGTGACCGTCGAGGTGACCGCGAGCGACGACGTGGCGACGCTCGTCATCCGGGGCGCGGAAGCATTCAACGCCGATTTGCTGATCATGGGCACGCACGGCCGCAAGGGCTTCCAGCGGCTGATCCTCAGCAGCGTGGCCGAGCGCTGCCTGCGTCAGGCGAGCTTGCCCGTGCTGCTGATTCCGTCGGCCGCCGGCGCTCTATCGGAAAAGGCAAGCGCATAGGGCAAAAAAGTTTCAAAAGGTCCTCTGCCTGCGTCAATTTTTCACGCAGGCGGTCGAGGGCGCTAAGGGAGAATCGTCTTGTCATTCATCAACAAAACGAAGCCCAAATGAGCACCCTGATCGACATCACCCGCGCCCGGCGCAATGCGGCGCACTGCTCCAGCTGTGCGATGCGCCACCTCTGCATGCCCGAAGGGCTCTGCGCCAACGACATCGCCAAGCTCGAAAACATCATTTCGGTCACGCGCAAGGTCAAGCGCGGCGATGCGCTCTTCCGTACCGGTGACCACTTCGACGCGCTGTTCGCGGTCCGCTCCGGCTCGATCAAGACGGTCGTCTCGCACAGCGGCGGCCGCGAGCAGGTCACAGGACTCCCCTGCTGGCGGGTGACGCTCTGGGCTTTGACGGCATCGAGGAAGGCGAGCATACGTGCGACGCCGTCGCGCTCGAGGACAGCACCGTATGCGTCGTGCCCTACTCGCTCTTCGAGCGTATGTGCCGCGAAACCGACGCGCTGCAAAAGCGGCTGCATCGCATGATGAGCCACGCCGTGAATCGCGAGGCAAGCCATGTCGTGAGGCTCGGCATGCTGCGCGCCGACGAGCGCGTCGCGCTTCTGCTGCTCGACATTTCCTCGCGGCTGTCGCGGCGCGGTTACGCATCCTCGGAGTTCACGCTGCGCATGACGCGCGACGACATGGGCAGCTGACATGGGCAGCTATCTCGGCATGACGCTCGAAACCGTGAGCCGCACGCTGTCACGCTTCGACAAGGCGGGGCTCATCGAGACGCAGGGCAAGTTCATCCGCATCCGCGACTTCGACGGCCTGCGTTCCGTCTGAGCCATCAGACGGAAGGTCGCGCCTGATTATTTCGGGCGGGCAAATAATCGGCGCTCATATTTCGGTTGGCACGCGGTTCGCTACGCTTTAATCTTTCTGATTGGCCAGCCACGGAGATTGGGCGACATGAATCGCGAACCTTCCCTGCGTCATCCGATGCTCGAGCGCCTCGCCGAGGCGCGCCGCGTCACCGACGAGCTCTTCGACGTCGTCAGACCCGAGCACCTTTACGACAGGCCGATCGCGGAGCGGCATCGCATCGTCTTCTATATCGGGCATCTCGAAGCCTTCGACCGCAATCTGTTCGACAAGCGGCTCTTCGACCTGCCGAGCCCCAATCCCGAGTACGACCAGCTCTTCGCCTTCGGCATCGATCCGGTGGACGGCGGCCTGCCGACCGACCAGCCGGCCGACTGTCCGACGCTCGACGAAGTACGCGCGTACAAGGACCAGGTCCGCGCCGACATCGACGCGCGTCTCGATCCCATCAGGCTCGCAGCGGACCCCGTTTCCGCCGACGAATCGCCCGCGAAACTGCTCGACGTCGCGATCGAGCATCGGCTGATGCACGCGGAAACGCTCGCGTACATGCTGCATCAATTGCCGGTCGATAGAAAAAATGCACCATCGGGCGCGCGTTCGGAGCGCACGTCCGAACGCGCGCTGAGACACGAAACCGTGCGCGTGCCGGCGGGCAGCGCGACGCTCGGCCTCGCGCGCGACAGCGGCCTGTTCGGCTGGGACAACGAGTTCGGCGAGGAGCGCATCGAGGTGCCCGCGTTCGAGATCGACCGCTACATGGTCACGAACCGCGACTATCTGCGCTTCATCGATGCAGGCGGCTACTGGAACCGCGACTACTGGGACGATGCCGACTGGGCGTGGAAGGAGGAGCAGCGGATTGCGCATCCGGCCTTCTGGATTCCCGGCGACGGCGACGCTCCGGAAAGCGCGTGGAAACTGCGCACGATGTTCGACGAAATTCCGCTGCCGCCCGATTGGCCCGTGTACGTGAGCCACGCGGAAGCGAAGGCATATGCGCGCTGGGCCGGAAAGAAGCTACCGACGGAAGCGCAATGGCAGCGCGCGGCGCATGTCGCGCCGCATGTCGCGGAAGGCAACTTCGATTTCCGCCGCTGGGACCCGTCGCCGGTGCAGGCACATCCCGAGAATCGCAGCGAGTTCGGCGTCGAAGGACAGTTCGGCAACGGCTGGGAATGGACATCGACGGAATTCGGGCCGCTCAAGGGCTTCGAGCCGTTTCCGTTCTACCTCGGCTATTCGGCCAATTTCTTCGACGGCAAGCACTTCGTCATCAAGGGCGGCTCGCCGCGCACCGCCGCGTGCATGCTGCGGCCGAGCTTCCGCAACTGGTTCCAGACGCATTACCAATACGTTTATGCCGGTTTCCGCTGCGTGAGCGCCTGAGCGGGTTCTCCAATGACAGCGCCGCGCCTTCTCGCGAACGCGCGGCGCTTTTCATGCTTGCGACCCAAGCCGATCAGTAGTCCGTCGCCGATCATCATTCGAGACGCAGCGCGTTCGAGCTTTCAGGAGATGACGGATCTTCCACGTACCGTTCGCGCATGCAAAGCCGCCGCGGAATGACGGCGCGCCGAGCGCTTCCTGAGCCAGATCATGAGACCCGTCGCGCTGAGCACGTCGACGGCGATGCCGATCGCGCCCACGAGGATGCGGCCGCCCATGCTGGCGATCCGTCCTGAGTGCAGCGGAAACTGCGCCTGCATGAAGATGTCGCTGGCCGAGCCGCGGCCCGGAATCGACGCGCCCACAAGCGCGCCCGTGCGGCCGTTGTAGTAGAGCCAGGCGTTACCCAGACCCATGTCGCCGTGATCGCGACCGGGCGCGAAGAAGCCGACGCCATAGGCCTGGAAGATCGGCGCGTAGTAAAGGGCGCCCATCGGCTCTCCGTGAGGTTTTCGCGCTTCGCGTCGCGGGCGGCGGCGTCCAGTATCTGCTCGCGCGTGGCGGGTGGCTTGCCCGGCGGACCGGCGCGCATGAGCGTCGGATTCTCGACGAACGAAGGCGAAAGCTTCGAAAACAGCGAGACGACCGGCCGCATCACCGGATCGGAGAGATTCATCGAGATCGATGTGAGTGCCATGATGAGCAGCAAGCCCCAGATCCACACGCCGCCGGAGCGGTGTAGATCGAACGTGAGCGCGTGGCCGCCGCACTTCAGACGGAACACGAACGACTTGCGCCACGCCTTCACGCTCGGAAACGAGAGAATCAGCGCGATGCAGCTGTCGAAGAACCACAAGATTCCGACGATGCCCAGAAGCCAGGTTCCGGCATCGAAGCCGCCGACGACCGGCAGGTGCAGCGTGTAGTGCAGCTTGTAGAGAAACGGCATCAGGTCGATGCGCGCGAGCGACACCGCGCCCCACATGCGCTGCGCCTGCACCCGGCCGGTGGCGGGATCGACGGCGATCTGGTTGTACCGTGACATCGTACGGCGCATTGGTCGCGGGGTTCGTGCGCGGCATGACCATCATCTGCGCGGTATGTCCCGGCTCGACGGAAAGCGGCAGATAGGTCACTTCGATGCGCGGATCGGCGGCTTCGACTCGCCGCGCGAGCTCGAGCGGCGGCAGCGCCGGTGCTTCGGTGCGCGCGTGAAAGAACTGGGATTGAGCCATGCATCGATTTCGTGATCCCACGCGATCAGCGCGTCGGTGAGACCGGAGACGAAGAGAAAGATCGCCGTCGCAACGCCCAGCCAGCGATGCAGGCAAACCAAAACCAGCCTCATGCCCGCGATTCCCCGGCACGACGGTCGTATGCGATGGCTATCATCGATTGGATGTCTCTTAAATGCGAATGGCTCGCATTTAAGTCCTGCGTGACCGTACGGGCAAGGCTTTCGTAAGAGGCTTCATCGCTTTCTGTCACACATCGATCCGAAGCTGCGGCGACTGTTTACAAGTGCGCGGTCGTTGGGCAGAATTCCCACCGTCAAATGATAACGATTCGCATTTATATCAAAATTAATCAATGACGGAAAGACCATGACTCCAGCGACGCGTCGCACCGTAACCCTCACCTTCCAGAGATTCCCGAGACGTCGCCCCGCAACGATGGCCGCGCTGCTGCTCTTTGCGACGAGCCACGCGGCGCTCGCACAAGACGCGCCGAACTCCGATGACTCGCAGAACGCATCTCAGCCGACGGACGCCTCGCTGCCGGCCGTGTCGGTCACCGCGTCGCGGGACACGCTCCGACATCTGCGCGACGACGTGAGCAGCGGCGCGCTCGGCTTGCGCACCCAGCTGGAAACGCCCCTACTCGACCACCGTCGTCACAGGCGAAGAGCTCGCGGACCGTCAGGTCGCCAAGCTGGGCGACGTGTTCGCGCAGGACGCGTCGGTGTCAGACAACAGCAATCAGTACAACGCGTGGGCGAGCTACATCACCGTGCGCGGCATGCAACTCGACTGGCAGAACGGCTTCAAGATCGACGGACAGCCGTTCAACGGCTACGGCATCACGCTGCCTTACGAGCAATTCGAAAGCGTGGAGCTGCTGAAGGGTCTCTCGGGCTTCATGTATGGCTTCGGGGCGCCGGGCGGCGTGGTGAACTACGTGACGAAGAAGCCGCTCATCGGCGACCGGCAGATCGCGAGCGTCGACGTCGGCTATTGCTCGACGGCCGTGTGGAGCGAGCACCTCGATCTCGGCGGGCGCGTCGGTCCGGACAGCATGTTCGGCTACCGCTTCAACGCGACGCACGAGGAAGGCAAGACCTACAACGACGGCAACGTGCGCCGCGATTCCTTTTCGCTCGCCGCCGATGCGCGCCTCACCCGCGATCTCACCGCGACGTTCGGGGCGCTCTATCAGGAGCGCCATGCGTCGGGCATCACGACGGCGCTCTCGACCGCGCCATACACCGGCTCGACGCTGCCGGCGACGCTCTCCGGCGGCAGCAGCACACTCGTCACGCCGGACCAGCATCTGAACACGAACCTGCAGATCTACACGGCCGGCCTGCGCTACAACCTGAATCCGGACTGGACGGTGTCGGCCACCTACAGCTTCAGCAAGAGCACGCGGTATCGCAACGAGGGCACGTGGTATCTGCTCGACGAAGCCGGCAACTACGACGACTATCGCTTCGAAGGCAAGGAAGGCCATCAGTTCAACACGTTCCAGGCGATGGCCGAAGGTCTCGTGAAGACGGGGCCGCTCACGCATCAGTTGGTGTTCGGCGCGGCCTACCAGAAGCAGACGACCGACAACGGCGCCAACTCGTTTTTTGGGGCAGATAGGCACGGCAACATCTATCAGCCGAACGCGAACCGATAAGACAGCCAGGGCTTCATCACCTACCGCACCGCCGACGTCACGCAGAAGGCGCTCTTCGCGAGCGATACGATCGCGCTCACGCAGCGCTGGTCCGTGCTCGGGGGCGTGCGCTACACGAACTACGAGCAGCACGGCTATGGCATCGACGGCAGCACGACCTCGACCTACGCGCAGAACGGCGTGCTCACGCCGACCGTCGCGCTGATGTATAAGCTCACGCCAGCCACGACGCTCTATGCGAGCTATGTCGAATCGCTGGAGGCGGGCAATGTCGTCGGCAACACGTACGCCAACGCGGGCCAGTTGCTCAAGTCGCTGCGCAGCAAGCAGTACGAAGTCGGCGTGAAAAGCCAGAACTCGCGCTGGAGCGCGACGGTGGCGCTGTTCCGCATCGAGCGCGGCGCGCAGTATGCGAACAGCGACAACGTCTTCGTGGAAGACGGCGAGTCGATCTTTCAGGGCATCGAAGCGGGTGCGGACGTGCGCCTCGGAAACAACAGGACTGTCGGCGGCGACCTGATGTGGATCGCGACCCACTACGCGAAAGGCTCTTCCAACGACGGCAATCGCGTGGCGGGCGCGCCGGGTTTCGTCACGTCGGCGCACGTGAACTACGCGGTGCCGGTCGTGGCGGGCCTCACACTCGGCGCGGACGCAAAGTTCACCGGCGACACGAACCTCGATCCCTCCGGCGGCATCAAGGTGCCCGGATACCTGGTCATGAATCTCGGCGTGACTTATACGACGCGCATCGCCGGGCACAACGTCGGTCTCCGCGCGGCCATCGACAATCTGACGAATCGACGTTACTAGGAATTCCAGTACGCCGATTACATCCAGCCGGGCGAGCCGCGCACGTTGTCGCTCAACGCGCGGGTCGAGTTCTGACGCGGCGGCTTTGCACGGGACCGGTGTAAGGCGTCGAAGCGCCGACCCGACATATCCCGAAATAACTCGTGCGGAACGCTCGCCCCTTGCGCCACAAGGCTTTGCGGGCGGCCCATGACATTCCGTGAAATAGTTTGTGCGTGGTTTTTAACCGCGTCGATCGCTACAATGGGTTCATTCGCAACCACCCACCAAGGCGAACAATCATGGAACTGGAACTGCTCGGAAAAATCTCGCTGTACGCGATGGGCGTCGTCCTCATCGCGTCGCTGGTCGAAGCAATCGTTCTGCACTTCAAGCACAAAGGCACCGACAAAGCCTTCGACTGGCACGAAGCCTGGATTTCGCTCGTCGATCTCGTGGGCCGCAAGTTGCTCGCGTTCGTGCCGATCTCGCTCGCAACGCCGCTCTTCAACTTCGCGTGGGAGCATCGCATCCACACCGTCACGACGAGCACCGCGCTGACCCTGTTCCTGCTCTTCATCGGACAGGAGTTCTGTTACTACTGGTACCACCGCGCCTCGCACACAGTCCGCTTCTTCTGGGCAAATCACGCGGTGCACCACTCGCCCAACCAGTTGACGCTGTCGTCCGCGTACCGGCTCGGCTGGCTGACCAAGATCGCGGGTTCCTCCATCTTCTTCACCCCGCTCGTGTGGTTCGGCGTAAAGCCGGATGTCGTGCTCGCGGTCGTGTCCATCAACCTGCTCTACCAGTTCTGGCTGCATGCAACGTGGATTCCGAAGCTCGGCTGGCTCGAATATGTGTTCAACACGCCGTTGGCGCACCGTGTACACCACGCTTCGAACGCGACGTATCTGGATGCGAACTTCGGCGGCGTGCTGATCATCTTCGATCGCCTGTTCGGCACCGATGTAGCGGAACGTGCCGAGGAGCCCCGTGTCTACGGCCTCACTACGCCGACCACCTCGCATAACCCGATCGTCGTCGAGATGGAGCACTGGGTGAGCCTCGTAAAGGACATGTTCAACGCGAAGAGCGTGTCGGATGCGGTCGGCTTCCTGCTGCGTCCCCCGGGCTGGCTGCCCAACGGCGAAGGCCATACGACGGAAGAGCTGCAGAAGCGCGCCAAGCAGCTCGAACACGGCAACGCTTAAACAGTCCTGGAAGGTTTCAAGGCAAGATGGGCGGTTCGATGAACCGCCCATCTTTCACTTCAACGCAGGGATATCAGAATGTCACCGACTGGTTGAACACTTCCTTGCCGTTGACGATGACGACCGAGCTGGCAGTGCCGCTGATCGTGGGAGACGTGGGCGTACCACCCGTTACGGTCACGGTGCTCTGCTTCTTCGCGCCGCCGGAGATATTCGACAAGCGCAATGCGTTTCGATCGATTGGCATCGTTTTTAACTCCTTGGTCAGTGAATACGGCCCGTGGGCCGTTGCCCGGAATGTGGGCTCTCGCCTCTTATTCTCAGTCGCTTAGCATCTCGAAGCAATGAGAATGGAGTTGGAATTATAAATGCCCTGTCGGCCGACTTTCCTTGTGAAAAGTCGCAAAAGCAAGCGCAATTCGTCCTGTCTCAGCGCTGCTTTCGTATCGTTGCCGCTCCCACGCCCGAAGCGGCAAATGCGCACACAGCGGACAACAGCGCGACTGTCCGCAATGCATCGGCGATGGCATCGACCTCAGCGCGGCCGAGTGCCGCGGGCGCGTCGCCCCGGCGGCGGACGATGCGCCATCCGTATCGAGCAAGCGCGCTTTCTGCCGTGTTGCTTGCGGAACGTGCAACCGGTCGAGGCTCGCCGACCATACCGCATCGTGCGACCACACGAACGCAATACCCAATACGGCGACCGCCAGCAGGCCCGCGATCCGCGCGACCGCATTGTTGATACCGGACGCGACACCCGCGCGCTCCCCCGCCACCGAGGCCATCACCGTTGTCGTCAACGGTGCGACGGTGATCGTCATGCCGAGCCCGAGCACGATGAGCGCGGGCAAAAATCCCGCCCAGTAGCTGTCCGGAACGAAGCGCAGCGCCAGCATCACGAAGCCGATCCCCGCGATGAAAGGCCCCATCGTCAACAGCGCCCGCGCGCCGTAGCGGCTCGTCAGTCCGCCCGTGAAACGCGACAGCAAGCCGATGATGAGCGGCATCGGCAGCAAGGCCCCCCGCTTGTGCGGCACCGTAGCCGTATGCGCGAATCAGCGTGAACGGGAGAAGAACAGCACGCCGCCGAGTCCGAAATACAGCAGCAGCGTGACGATGTTGGCGCCGCTGAAATCGCGTGAGCGAAACACGTCGAGGGGAACCATCGGATTGCGGCTCTTCGTTTCGATCATCAGGAAGACAGCCAGCAGCAGCACACCGATGCCGATCATGCCCAGCACCCGCGCGTCGCCGAAACCGCGCGCCGGCGCTTCGGTGAGCCCGTAGGTCAGCGCGGCGAGCCCGGCCGCCGCGCTCGCCGCGCCGGGCCAGTCCAGCGTGTGCGGCGCATCGGACTTGTGGCTGTCCGGCACCGAGGAAACCGCCAGCGCGATCGTCGCCGCCGCGAGCGGGAGGTTGAGGAAGAAGATCGCGCGCCACGAGAACGCATCGACGAGCCAGCCGCCCGCCGCCGGCCCCACCGACGACGTGATCGCGCCGACGCCCGCCCAGGTGCCGATGGCGCGTCCGCGCGCCTCGCCGTCGAACACCGCCCCGATGATGGCGAGACTGCTCGGCACGAGCAGCGCCGCGCCGACGCCCTGCACCGCGCGCGCCGCGATGAGCCAGCTCATGCCGGGCGCGAATCCGCCCCCCGCCGACGCCATCGTGAAAATCACGATGCCTGCGATGAATACCTTGCGCCGCCCGAGCTTGTCGCCCATCGAGCCGCCGACGAGCACGAGCGCGCCGAGAAACAGCAGATACGCGTTCACGACCCATTGCATCGCGGCGATGCTCGCGCCAAGCTCGCCCTGAATGGCCGGCAGCGCGACGTTCACCACCGAGCCGTCGATCATCGCCATGCTTGAGCCCAGGATCGTTGCGGACAATGCGAGGCGCTTGCGCCGGCAGGGCCGCTCGATTTCTGTGGGCTGCGCGCGGATGACCAGCTCGTCGCAGGGACTCGCCTGCGATGCGACGGCGGGCCGCGCGCGCGAACGGCTCTCGACGGGTTGGCTGCTCAACTCTACTCCCCCTGCATCGGCGCAAATCGGGTTGGAAGATCCGTCAGTAAAAGCCAATATCGCGCGCATGTCCACGCCCGAAACATGATTGGCACGCCGCGCCCCTTACGTCCGGATCATCGGCTCGCGGGCAAGGCGAGGCGCGCAAGCTCCGCGAAATATCGCGCGCCCGTCTGCAGGATGTCGTCGTTGAAGTCGTAACCCGCGTTGTGCAGCGGAATGCCGCCGTTCTCCCGCGCCTCGCCGTTGCCGATGAAGATGAAGTTGCCCGGCACCACTTGCAGAAAGGCGCCGAAGTCCTCGGAGATCATCATCGGCTGAACATTCCCGTCGACGCTTTCCGCGCCCGCGATATTCGTGGCCGCCCGCAACGCGACATCGACATGCTCGGGGGAATTGACGGTCGGCGCAAACTCGTGCGTGTACTCGAACACGCACTCGGCGCCGTGCGCGCGGCAAACCGATTCGCTCACTTCGCGCATGCGTGTTTCGAGCAGCGCCTGAACCTCGCGCGAATAGCTGCGCGTATCGCCCTTGATGACGACGTTCGATGGAATCGCGTTACGCAGGCCGTGTCCGTGATGAACTCCGTGCACGAGATCACCGCCTGGGCGCCCGGATCGACGTTGCGCGAGACGATCGTCTGCAGCGCGATGACAATTTGTGCCGCGATCACGATCGGGTCCACGCCCATGTGAGGCCGCGCCGCATGCGTGCCGCGTCCCTTCACGTGAATGACGAAGTTGTCCTCGCTCGCCATGATGCCGCCCGCGCGCGTCGCGAACATGCCCGCGCGCATGCCCGGCATGTTGTGCGCGCCGAAGATCGCATCGACGGGAAATCGCTCGAAGAGACCATCGGCCATCATCGCCTTTGCGCCTCGGCCGTGCTCTTCCGCCGGCTGGAAGATGAAGCGCACCGTGCCGTCGAAATCGCGCCGTTCGGCGAGCAAGCGCGCCGCGCCGCGAACCATCGACATGTGGCCGTCGTGGCCGCATGCATGCATCTTTCCCTGAGTGCGCGAAGCATGCGCGCGGCCCGGCGCGTTCTCGACGATGTTCAGCGCGTCCATGTCGGCGCGCAGACCGATGACGCGCTCGCTACGACCTGCCTTCAGATTCGCGACGAGTTCCGTTCCGCCAATGCCACGATGCACGTCCAGTCCGAGGGTCGTCAGAATGCCCCCGACATAGTCGGCCGTTTCGACTTCCTCGAAGCCCGTTTCCGGATGCCGATGCAGATGGTGACGCCATCTTTTCAGTTGCGCCTGCAGTGTCGTTTCCATGCTCGATGTCCTCGCTTATCCTGCGACACGCTGCAACCAGTCGCACTGACGTTTCGATACGCTTTCCGCGGATTCGCCCACGAGCCGCGCATAGACCGATGGCGCCGTCGCGCCTTCCGTATTGATGACGAGCACGCGCGCGCCGGTGTCGAGGCTCACTTTGCGCGCGAGCTCACGATCGCGCATCAGCACCGCGAGTCCCGCGAAGCCCGCCGCGCCCGACTCGCCCGCGACCACCGGCACGTCGTCGCCGATGCCTTGCGCGAGCGCTTTCATGGCATCGATGGCGTCGGCGTCGTCGATGACCATGAAATGATCGATGCATCGCTCCAGAATCTTCCACGCGAGCGGCGATGCTTCGCCGCACGCGAGCCCGGCCATGACCGAATCGACCGAGCCGGCCGATTTCGCCGCGCGACCGGCGATCGCGCTCTGATAAAGACAATCAGCCTGCCTCGGCTCGACGACGATGAAGCACGGCCGATTTTCACCCTCGCGCTCCCAGAGATAGCTCGCGACGCCCGCCGCAAGACCGCCGACGCCGCCTTGGAGGAAGACGTGGGTGAATGACGGGACATCGGCCTCGGCGATCTCGGCGGCGAGCGTCGCGTAAGCCCTGCATGACATCGCGGGGAATCGCTTCATAGCCCTCGTACGACGTATCC
Organism: Candidatus Paraburkholderia schumanniana; assembly: GCA_001189335.2. GTDB lineage: Bacteria > Pseudomonadota > Gammaproteobacteria > Burkholderiales > Burkholderiaceae > Caballeronia > Caballeronia schumanniana. Next base: position 2,321 of record LFJH01000029.1, on the reverse strand, counting down.
GAGACAACGTGCCAGCCGTGCTCCTTCGCGAGACGCGCGGCATACGCGACCGAATCTTCATAGTTGCCTTCGATGCGCATAATGCGCGCGCCGCAGGCGGCAATCGCCTGCTCGCGTTTTTCGCTGACGTTGGCATGCAGCATGATCACGCACTGGCATCCGATCGACTGCGCCGCCGCGGCGAGCGCCCTGCCGTGATTGCCGTCGGTGGTGCTCACGACCGTCAGACCCGCGAGCATCGGCGCATGCCCTCCTTCGACGAGTCGCTTCGGGTCGATGTCGCATGTACGCGAGAGTCGCATGATAAGGCGCATCAGCGCGATCGGCTCACCGAGCGCCTTGAAGCTGCCGAGCGGAGAACGCATCGATTCATCCTTGACGCACAGCCGCGCGATGCCGAGGTGCGAAGCCGCGCCGGCGAGCTCCCATAGCGGCGTGTGTTGGCGGTCGATCAGAGACCAGTTCGAGAGCCACGCGCGGCTTTCATCGGCCGATTCGCGGTTAAGGATGTGGCGAAGCGCGTCGGGATACGCAGTCTTCGAGGCCTTCTTATTGGCGACGAGCATGCGGTTGGGCTCCAGTAATAAAAAGAAAAAGCTGGCGACCGTGAAGATAATATTGCGCGGAGACATCAAAAATGCGCGTATTGCACGCCCTCCATGCAAAAATATCTCGAAATCGACGAGCCTCCCTGCGCACGCCATGACCTCCAATCTCGACAGCTTCGATCGCAAACTTCTCGCGGAAGTCCAGCGCGACGCGCAGACGCCGCAAAACGAACTGGGCGCGCGCGTCAATCTGTCCACCGCCGCCGTCAACCGCCGGTTGCGCCGCCTGCTCGACGACGGGGTGATCGACCGCTATGCGGCCATCGTCGCGCCGGAGAAGGTGGATCATCCGCTGACCATCATCGTGATGGTCGAAGTGCAGAGCGAGCAGATCGATCTGCTCGACGCGATGAAGCGCAGCTTCGCGCAATGTCCGCAGATCCAGCAGTGCTACTACGTCGCGGGAGAGTCGGATTTCGTACTCGTGCTGACCGTGCGCGACATGGGCAACAGTACAACGAACTCACGCGTCAGCTCTTCTTTTCCAACAACGTGAAACGCTTCAGGACGCTCGTGAGCATGAGCCGCGTGAAGGTCGGTCTTGACGTGCCTGTCGATACGGCGGACAAATGACCCTGGAAAAACGCATGCCCTTGACGATCGATATCGTCATCTACGACGGCTTCAAGGCGCTCGAGGCCATCGGCTCCCTCAGCGTCTTCACTTACGCGAACATTCATCTGGAGCGGCGCGGTCTTCCCGGCCGCTACGACGTCAGGCTCGCGTCGGTGCGGCGCGGCGAAATCGTGTCGGACACCGGCGTTACGCTCACGGCCGCGAAGCGTATCGATACGCTCGCGCTGCCGCATACCGCGATCATCGTGGGGGCGTGGCAGATCGAGCAGGCGGTGGGCGCGGCGCCGGAAATCGTGCAATGGGTCGAAGCTGCGGCGAGCCGGATGGAACGCACCGCCGCGTTGTGCTCGGGCGCCTTCTTTCTTGCGGCGGCGGGGTTGCTCGACGGAAAGCGCGCGACGACGCACTGGGCCGTCGCCGATGCGCTGAAGGAAAAGTATCCGGCGGTGCGCGTCGACGCGGACTGCATCTTCATCCGCGAGGGTCATCTGTGGACATCGGCTGGCGTGACCGCGGGAATCGATCTTGCGCTTGCGCTCGTCGAAGAGGATTTCGGTCTGGACGTGGCGCTCGACGTCGCGCGCGATCTCGTGGTTTATCTCAAGCAGCCGGGCGGCCAGTCGCAGTTCAGCTCGCATCTCGCAAGCCAGGCGACGCAGAACCCGGGCATCCGCGAGGTGCAGGACTGGATACTCGCGAACCTGCAGCGCGAGCTTTCGCCGGCTGACATGGCGGAACGCGTGGCAATGAGCGTGCGCAACTTCAATCGCTCGTTCAAACGGAAAACCGGCACGACGCATTCCATGTTCCTGACACGGGCGCGCGTCGAAGCGGCGCGCAGGATGCTCGAAGAAGGCAACCTGCCCGCGAAGACGATCGCTGCCGAGAGCGGCTTCAAGACTTACGAAGCGATGAGAAAGGCCTTTCAGCAAGCGCTCGGCATCACGCCGCTGACGTATCGCGAGCGCTTCGGCGTGGGCCGCGGCTGAGCGGCCCTCCTCTCGCGAGCATCAGTAGATGACGACGGAACGGATCGACTCGCCTTTCTTCATCAGGTCGAAGCCTTCGTTGATCTGCTCCAGCTTGAGATGGTGCGTAATCAGATCGTCGATGTTGATCTTGCCTTCCATGTACCAG
>LFJH01000028.1 GCA_001189335.2 Candidatus Paraburkholderia schumanniana | reverse complement strand
AGTGATCAACTGGACGCGATCTACGATCGGATCGAACGTCTGAAGGCGGGCATCCGCGCGAAGGTCGAACACCCGTTTCGCGTGCTCAAGCGGCAATTTGGCTACACGAAGACCCGGTATAGGGGGGTGATGAAAAATACTGCGCAGATCACAACGCTGTTTGCGCTGGGCAATTTGTGGATGGCACGCAAGGCCTTGCGAAGCGCTTGAAATGCTTGAAGCGCTTGAGGATCGAAACGCGAGACTCAGAAAACGAGGCCGCCACGGTTCAAAAGTTGACTAATCACCCGCAGGCCATCGTCGCGATCGATACGATGCGAAGCGTAAAACGTCAGCGCTCTGAAATCGAGTTGTGCAGAGGTTCCCTAGGATTTCTCCACCACCGCCAACGACGACATTGGAGGCAGCTATGGCTACTTTGGCGATCGACGGCGTGCGCTGGGTCAACGACCGTGTGACCGACGTGCGCTGGGGCAGTTTCGATCCGGCCACGAACGACTGGGCCGCGCCCACCACCATCGTGCAAGTCCAGCAGGTCGTGGACGCACTCAAAAGCGGCAAGGAAGTGCGCACGCTGTTCAAACTCGGCGGCCGTCCTTTCCTCGGTCCCAAAGTCAGCGCGCTGCCGTATGCGAACGGGCATGTCGGTATCGAGGCGCGTGTGCAGGACGGCCAGATCGAGAAATCGCTCGAAGACCTGCCTTCGTTCGGTCTGAGTGTAGCGAAGGGCGCTGCGGTGATGCATGCGCCCGGCTCCCGGAGAACAAGCATTGAATCGAGAGCAGGCGCTGCGCTTCGAGATCGAGTTCATGCCGCGCATCCTCGAATGCGTGGCGCGGCGAGGTCGGACGCGGCGTGCGCGTCGAAATCCTTCCCGCTATAAAAACCCGCGCGTACCCTCGCAAAACCCGCGCGTACCCTCGCGTCTGCATGTCAGCGCCGAGCGCGCGCCGCGAGCGGAAGGCGGCGACGGGCGAGGCTATCCGTGCCCGCTCAACGTGTACTTCACCTGGGACGGCGAGGAAATCGAACGATTGCTGGGCGCAGGCGGCAAGGCCCGATTCCTGCGATATCTGGATGCGATCGGCGCCAAGCTCTACGCCTGGCAGGGCGCGCGCGAACTCGATCTCGTGACGCGCTCGCAGGCGGAGCCATCGGTGCTGTTCGGCGGCCTCGACTTCGAGGCCTGATCATGGCGGCCGGCGGCCGCCCGTTGTGTCCGTGTGCGCCCGTTCAGCCGACGAATTGCAGCGCCGGCGGGGCGCCGGCAGGGCGCATCATCATTGAACGAGGAGGTCTATGGCATCGTCGAATGAAGGCAATCTGCGTGCATTCGTGCAGACCGCGGAACAGGCAGGTGGCTTCGTGTGGGTCATCACGCTGGTCGATTTCGCGGCCAAGGAAGTCAAGCGCGCCCTGGTTTCCGAAGAGAATTTCTCGACCGCCGATGCCGCCCGCGACGCCGGCAACGATCGCCTGAAAGGCATGTCGAACGACCGCTGAGAGCGGGTCCCGGACCGCGCGGGCCGCGTGCGGCAATGGCCCGCGTGAGAATCACTTCGTTACGGTCACCATCGATTCCGCGTCCGCCAGCGGCTCGACGCGCGCGCTCCCGAAGCCTGCTTCCTTCATCCATGCGCAGCATTGCGCGCCGGTGTAATCGAAGCCGCCCGGCGTCTCGATCAGCATGTTGAGGCTCATCAACAGGCCGAACGCGTTCTGCCACCGTTTGTCGTCGATGATCGTGTCGTACACGATCAAGCAGCCGCCGGGCGGCAGCGCGGCGTGGCATTTCGCGAGCAGCGCGCGCTTCTCTTCGAGATTCCAGTCGTGCAGGATATGGCCCATCACGAGCACGTCCGCCGATGGGATCGGGTCCCTGAAGAAATCGCCGGGATGAAAACGCAGCCGGTCCTGCAGGCCGTTCGCCGCGACGTACTCGTCGAAGATCGGACCGACCACCGGCAGGTCGAAGCCGCCGCCCGTCAGATGCGGATGCGCGAGCGCCACTTGCACTGGCAGCGCGCCTGCGCTGCGCCGAGATCGATGAACGTGCGGCGCTCCCGCCACGGAAACTGTCGCGCGATGGCCTGCGTCGCGGCCATGCTCACGCCGGTCATCGCGTGCAGAAAACCGCGGAGGCGGGCGGGATCGCTGTACAGCGCCTCGAACAGATTGCCTCCATGCTTCGATTTTTGCGGCAGGCCGGTGCGCAGGGCCTCCGTGAGTGATCCCCAGAACGGATAGAGCCGCGCGTTCGCCATCTCGAGCAATCCGCCGACGTAAGAAGGCTTATTGCGGTCGAGGAAGCAATCGGCATCGCTGGCATTCGCGTAGCGGCCGTCTTCCCGCGTGAGCAGATTCAGCGCGACCAGCGTGTCGAGAAAATCGAGCGCGCCCCGCGGATGCAGTTCCAGCGCCTGCGCCAGTTCCTCCGCCTGTTTCGGACCGCCGGCGAGCTGGGTGAACACGCCCAGCTCGACCGCCGAGAGCAGCGCCTTCGATGCCCAGAAACCCATGCCCAGTTGCAACAGCCGCTCGGGTGTGGGCTGTGCGTTCGTGCCGCCTTGCGCATCCTGCATGGTGCGCCTCCTCTCGAAAGTACGACGAAATCGCGACGGGAGAAAGTGTAAGCAAGCTGGAAGGGAATGGCGTAACTCTAGGTGCGGTTGGTGTCCCGATCAAGGTGGAAATGTGCGCCGGATCACGTAGCAAGACATGTTCGACGCTATCGAACGAATGCGCCAACGATATCGTACGGCAACGTGCCAGAGCCCGCCCATAATGACTTCACACTGATCAACGTTCACAAGGAAAACGTCATGAATCGCTTCGAAGGCAAGACAGTTCTGGTCACCGGCGGCAACAGCGGCATCGGTCTGGCGACGGCGCAGGCGTTCGCCGCGGAAGGCGCGCGCGTCGTCATCACCGGCCGCGACGAAGCTTCGCTCGAAGCGGCGCGCGCCACGCTCGGCGCGAACGCCATCGCCATTCGCAACGTGACAGGTACGGTCGCCGCCGCGCGGGAACTCGCCCAACGCCTGGCCGATGAGCGCATCAGGCTCGACGCGGTGTTCGTGAACGCGGGGGTCGGCACGTTCGCGCCGTTCACGGATATCGACGAGCGGGCATGGGACGAAACCTTCGCGATCAACGTGAAGGGCCCATATTTTCAAATCCAGTCGCTCGTGCCCTTGCTCAACGAAGGCGCGTCGATCGTGCTGAACGGTTCGATCAATGCGCATATCGGCATGCCGATGTCCTCCGTCTATGCCGCGAGCAAGGCGGCGCTCCTGTCCTTCGCGAAGACGCTGTCGGCGGAACTGCTGCCGCGCGGCGCGCGCGTGAGCGTCGTGAGCCCGGGCCCGGTCGCCACGCCGCTGCACGGGAAACTCGGCATCGTCGATGAAGCCGCCGCGCAACTGCAAAGCCAGATTCCGCTCGGCCGTTTCGGCAAGTCGAGCGAAGTGGCGGCGACGGTGCTGCATCTCGCGTCGGCGGAATCGGGCTTCATCGTCGGCACGGAGATCGTGATCGACGGCGGCATGAGCCAGCTTTGAAGCGATGTGAGCGATGTGAGCGACCTGCGCGGTTCCCGAAGCCGCCGTGCGAACGCGGCTCAGCGATGATGCCCGCCGCCGAAGCCGTTCATGCCGCCATGGAAGCCGCCGTGCGGCACGGCGCCATGCGGATGAAACCCGCCGAAATGCGGGTGTCCCATGTGGTGGAAACGATGAAAGCAATGGAAGCGGTCGACAAACACGAAGCTCGTGCCGACGCCGACGAAGATCGGCGGTCCCGCATACCGCAGGTCGGGATACGGATAGGCGGCGGCCGGATAGACGATCACGCTCGAATCGTCGTCGCCCCGGACGATTTGCCACGTTCCGTCCGGTTGAAGGCACGCCCGCGCGGCCACCGGCTGACTGATGCCGTCGATGTCGGCTTGTTCGAGAATCGCGCGGCAATCGCCGACGGCCGCAGGGAGATCGTCATAGCCTTGTCCCCACGCCATCGAAGAAAGCGACAGCGCCATGGCGACCGTGGCGAAGCGTAATGGGACAAGCATGATGCGGCCCTGCGAGAAGCGTCGTTCCTATCGTGGTAACGCTTGGCGGGCCGGCTTTATTCCGCGATGAACGCCGCGCGCTCAGTGCATCGCCGGATGCCCTTCGCCCACGGTAGCCCGTCGAAACTGCGGCGTTGCCGATATGACATTCGATCAGATGCGCCACCACGCGCCGATGCCCGGCTCGGTGTCCAGTGCGCGCAGGAAATCATCGGCGAAGGCGTTGCTGGCGAGCTGTCGCTCGAGTGAGCCTTCAGGGGAGATCGTGGGGGTTCCTCAAGCCTTTCGCGTGACGGATGGCGGCGACCGTTTCGGTCAGGGCGGCAATGGATTCGAGCGTGTGCGAGTTCATACCGCGGTTATCGGCGCGGGCGGGCTGGCCTTTAGACGGCGTGGCCAAAAAACACGCAGGCAGCGGCTTCGACGATTTTCTCGAGCAAGAAGGCATTCTCGAGAAGGCGACTGCTACCGCGATCAAGCGCGTGATCGCATGGCAAATCGAGCAGGAAATGAAGGCGCAGCACATCACGAAGACGGCGATGGCTGCAAGGATGAAAACGAGCCGCTCGGCGCTCAGCCGTTTGCTGGATGCGACGGATACGAGTCTGACCTTGACGACACTGCCAAGTGTCGAAGCGGCCCTCGGCAAGCGATTCAGATTCGAGCTGGTCAACGTATCGAAGGCGACGCTCGGAGGCGATCACGCCTTGCGCTTCCCGTGCCCCGACACGAGCGCGCCCGCATCACGCGCGAGGCCGAACAGATCCGCGACGCCGACCAGCCCGACGAATTCCACGATCAGGAACGCCACGCTGAAATCCCCTGGCCCGATGGAATAGGCGTCGTGCCCGTGCGCCCATTCGCCGATGCGCAGCGCGATCGCCCCGACCGCGACGCCAATACCCATCGTCATCTGAAAGAGCGTGCTCGAGAGCGCGGAGGCGCCGCTCATCTAGTTTTGGGCACATCCGCGAAGCTGAGCGTGTTGAGCGCCGTGAACTGCAGCGAGCGCGACAGGCCGCTCGCGAACAGCAGGACGACGATCACGAGCTTGGGCGTCGTCGGCGTGAGCAGGCTCATAGCCGCGAGCGACAATGCCGCGAGCACGCCATTCACGATCAGCACCGGCCGAAAGCCGAACCGGCGCATCACCGGGGTGGTGACGAGCTTCATCGACAAGTTGCGCGCGAATACCGCGAGCGTGAGCAGGTCCGATTCGAACGGGTTCATGCCGAAGCCGACCTGGAACATCAGCGGCAACAGGAACGGCGCCGCGCTGATCGCGATCCGAAAGAGCGAGCCGCCGCCCATCGCGACGGCAAAAGTCTTCACCTTCAACGCCGACAGATCCACCACCGGATGCGCCGCGCGCCGCAGATGCCGCCATGACGCGAAGCCCGCGAGCGCGCCCACCGCCACCAGCAGGCCGACGAAGCGCCAGTCCGCGTCGTTGCGGCCGAGCGGCACGTTCAGATAGAAGATCCAGCGCCACGACGAATAGGTCGTGATGAAGCCGCCGAGCGGCGGGCCGATCACCGGCGCGACGAGTCCCGGCCAGGTGATGATCGCGATCGCGCGCATGAGCCCTTCCTTGGGCGTCGCGCGCAGCACGGCCAGGCGGCCGACCGGCACCATCATCGCGCCGCCGATGTCCTGCAGCACGCGCGCCGCGGCGAAGGCGGGCAGAGTCGAGGTCGTCGCGCACAGCACCGACGCGGCCGTGAACACCGCGATCGCGCTGCCGAACACCTGCCGAACACCGTGCGCAGGCCGAAGCGGTCGGCGGCCCAGCCGTAGATCGGGATGAAGACCGCGAGCGTCAGCAGGTAGGCCGTGATGCCGAGGCTCATGTCCGCCGGATGCACGTCGAAGGAGCGCGCCATCTGCGTGCGGCAGGGCGGTGGCTATGATCGTGCCGTCGAGGTTCTCCATGAAGAAGGTGGCCGCGACCAGCGTGACGATGAGCGAGGCGCCCTTTTTATTGTCGCGATCGCGTTCGGACGGCATCGGTCGGGCGCTCCTTCAGGGCTTGACGGGAAGCTTGCCATTCTAGCCGCGAGAGCAGACCGCGCACGTCTATGGTAGTTTTTGTGGTTGCCGGAAACCAGCCAGAAGTCATTTCCGACAATGCGCCGACAGCGCGCAAACACAACCCCAACAAGAGGAATCAGTAATGAAGTTTCGGAAACTGGGTGATTCGGGTAAACTGGGTAATTCGGGTATCGACGTGAGCCTGATCGGGCTCGGCACCATGACCTGGGGCGAGCAGAACACCGAGCGCGAAGCGCACGAGCAGATCGACTACGCGCTCGCCCAGGGCGTGAACTTGATCGATGCCGCCGAAATGTACCCGGTCCCGCCGCGCCCCGAGACGCAGGGCCGCACAGAGCAGTACATCGGCACCTGGCTCGCGAAGCATGGCGCGAAGCGCGGCGATATCGTGCTCGCGACCAAGATCGCGGGGCCCGCGCGCCAGCCGCACAATCCGCGGCACATCCGCGGCGCGGGGAACCAGTTCGACCGCAAGAACCTGAGCGAAGCCATCGACGGCAGCCTGAAGCGCCTGCAGACGGATTACGTCGACCCGTATCAGCTGCACTGGCCCGACCGCAGCACGATGACCTTCGGCCGACCAGGGTATCCGTATCTCGACGACGAGTACACCGTGCCCATCGAGGAGACGCTCGCCGCGCTCGGCGAGCTCGTGAAGGCGGGCAAGATCCGCCATGTGGGCGTGTCGAACGAAACGCCGTGGGGCGTCGCGCAATTTCTGCGCGCGGCCGAGAAGGCAGGCTTGCCGAAGATCGTCAGCATTCAGAATCCCTACAGCCTCGTGAATCGCACCTACGAGCTGGGCCTGTCCGAGTTCACGCACAAGGAAGGCGTCGGACTGCTCGCGTATTCGCCGCTCGCCTTCGGCTGGCTCTCCGGCAAGTACGAGGGCGGGGCGTGTCCGGCCGGCGCGCGCATCACGCTGTTCGAACGCTTCCAGCGCTACAGCAAGCCGCAGGCGGTCGCGGCGATCACGTCCTATGTCGAACTCGCACAGCGTCACGGCCTCACGCCGACGCAGCTCGCGCTTGCGTTCGTCAACACGCGTCCGTTCACGACGAGCACGCTGATCGGCTCCACCACGATGGCGCAGCTGAAGGAGAACATCGGCAGCGTGGACGTCGAGCTGTCGGAGGAAATTTTGGCCGCGATCGACGCCTTGCATGAGCGCCAGCCGAATCCGGCGCCCTGAAGCCGCACCGGCGGCATAGGCGCGGCGCCGGAATTCCCTGTCCGGTCAGGGATTTGTCGCGCTCGCCGATGCGCTTGCCGCGAATGTGTCAGCATTGAGGTTCTCGCGGCGGCCGGTTCGTGATATCGATGATTCGCGATAGACCGATTGAACCGGCCCGGGTGAGACCGGTCTTTGCTTCCTGAAGACCTTGCGCGAAACAAGCATCGCGCGCCCGCATCCTGCCGTAACGCCGCCGCGCCGCCGTGGCCCGCAGCCCTTCATGCCGCGGGCCACGGCGCGCCCTCTCGCAAAACTCGCGGTGCAGTGCCGGCTGCAAGGCACTACACTTGCTCGATGGTCCTGGTTGCCCGCTGCGGCGCCCTCAAGCCACAGCGCGCTCTTTGCAAAGGAGTCGTCGCTCATGTCTCAAGCAACACCTCAGGCAGAAGACCTCGATCGCCTCACGATCGACACCATCCGCACGCTTTCGATGGACGCCGTGCAGAAGGCCAACTCCGGCCACCCCGGTACGCCGATGGCGCTCGCGCCCGTCGCGTTCCATCTGTGGCAGAACCATCTCCGCTACGATCCCGACACGCCGCTGTGGCCGAACCGCGACCGCTTCGTGCTGTCGGTGGGCCACGCGTCGATGCTGCTCTACTCGCTGCTGCATCTCGCGGGCGTGAAGGAACTGGACGAAGACGGCAAGCCGACCGGCAAGCCCGCGGTGTCGCTCGACGACATCGAGCACTTCCGCCAGATCAACAGCAAGACGCCCGGCCATCCGGAATTCCGGCTGACCACCGGCGTCGAAACGACGACCGGGCCGCTCGGCCAGGGCTTGGGCAACAGCGTCGGCATGGCGATGGCTGCGCGCTGGAAGGAAGCCCACTTCAACAAGGGCAACGACAAGATCTTCGATTATCGCGTCTACGCGCTTTGCGGCGACGGCGACATGATGGAAGGCGTGTCGCATGAGGCGGCATCGCTCGCCGGGTATCTGAGGCTCTCGAACCTGATCTGGATCTACGACAGCAACCGCATCACGATCGAAGGCCACACGGACCTCGCCTACAGCGACGATGTCGAAGCGCGCTTTCACGGCTACAACTGGCACACGCTGCACGTCGACGACGCCAACGACGCGAACGCGAAAGCGCTCGAAGACGCCATCAACGAGGCGAAGAGCCACACCGACAAGCCGACGCTGATCGTGGTGAAAAGCATCATGCCTGGGGCGCGCCGAACAAGCAGGACACCGCGAGCGCGCACGGGGAGGCGCTCGGCGAGGACGAGGTCAAGGCCACGAAGAAGTTTTACAGCTGGCCCGAGGACAAGCATTTCTACGTGCCCGACGGCGTGATGCAGCACTTCGCCGACGGCATGGGCGCGCGCGGCAAGAAGCTGCACGCCGAGTGGAAACAGCGCTTCGACGCCTATGAGAAGTCCAGTCCCGAGCTTGCGAAGGAAGCGTGGCTGATGCTGCAGAACAAGCTGCCCGATGGCTGGGACGCCGATATCCCGACCTTCGAGGCTGACCCGAAGGGTATCGCTACGCGCGAGTCGTCGGGCAAGGTGCTGAACGCGATCGCGCAGCGCATTCCGTGGTTGATCGGCGGAGCGGCGGATCTGGCGCCATCGACCAAGACGAATCTCAAGTTCGAGGGCGCGGGCAGCTTCGAGCACGACAACTACAGCGGTCGCAATCTGCACTTCGGCATTCGGGAGCACGGCATGGGCGCGGTATACAACGCAACGGTCTCGCGCTTTCGAACCTGCGGCCTTACGGATCGACGTTCCTGATTTTCAGCGACTACATGAAGCCGCCGATCCGGCTCTCGGCGATCATGGAAGTGCCGGTGATCTACGTGTTCACGCACGATTCGATCGGCGTCGGCGAGGACGGCCCGACCCATCAGCCGATCGAGCAGCTCGCGTCCCTGCGCGCCGTGCCCGGACTCACGCTGCTGCGCCCGGCGGATGCCAACGAAGTCGGCGAAGCGTGGCGCGTGGTGCTGTCGCACAACACGGCGCCGTCGTGCATCGTGCTGACGCGCCAGCCGCTGCCGACGTTCGACCGTTCGAAATACGCGTCGGCACAGGGCGTGAAACGTGGCGCGTATGTGCTCGCCGACGCCGAAGGCAGCAAGAAGCCCGAAGTCATCCTGATGGCGACGGGCAGCGAAGTATCGCTGTGCGTCGACGCCTACGAGAAGCTGAAGGCGGAAGGCATCGCGGCACGCGTCGTATCGATGCCCTCATGGGACATCTTCGAGCAGCAGGATCAGGCGTACAAGGAGTCGGTGCTGCCGCCCACGCCCGCGTCTGCGTCGAGCAGGCTGCGACGCTCGGCTGGGACCGCTATGTCGGGCGCCTCGGCTCGCAGATCGTCATGCACACGTTCGGCGCGTCGGCCCCGCTGAAGGCGCTCAAGACGAAGTTCGGCTTCACGCCGGAGCGGGTCTATGAGGCCGCGAAGGAGCAGATCGAACGCGTCAAATCCAACGGCAAGGAGTGAGCATCATGCAGATCGGCATCGTGGGACTGGGACGCATGGGCGGCAACATCGGGCGGCGTCTCATGCGCGGCGGACACACGTGCGTCGTGTACGATCACAATCCGCAGGCGACCGAAGCGCTCGCGGGCGAAGGCGCGACCGGCGCGAAGGATCTGGGCGATCGATCTCGTCGCCAAACTTGCCGCGCCGCGCGTCGTCTGGCTGATGCTGCCCGCGGGCAAGATCACCGAAGACACGCTCGACGATCTGCGCAAGATTCTCGGCAGGGACGATGTGATCATCGACGGCGGCAACAGCTTCTACAAGGACGATATCCGCCGCGCGGCGCAGCTGCGCGAGCAGGGCATTCATTACGTCGATGTCGGTACGTCGAGCGGCATCTGGGGCCTCACGCGCGGCTACTGCATGATGATCGGCGGCGATGAACCGATCGTGCGCTGGATCGATCCGATCCTCGCGACGCTCGCGCCCGGACGCGGCGACATTCCCGAGACGCCGAGACGCGAAGGGCGCGACCCGCGGGTCGAGAACGGCTACATGCATTGCGGTCCGGTTGGCTCGGGGCACTTCGTGAAGATGGTGCACAACGGCATCGAGTACGGGCTGATGCAGGCATACGCCGAGGGCTTTCATATCCTCAGGCACAAGGAGTCGAAGGAACTCGTGAAAGACCAGCGCTATACGCTCGATCTTGCGGATGTCGCCGAAGTGTGGCGGCGCGGCAGCGTGGTGTCGTCGTGGGCTGCTCGACCTGACCGCCGGCGCGTTCGCCACCGACGGCACGCTGGAACGCTTTTCGGCGGAAGTCGCTGACAGCGGCGAAGGGCGCTGGGCGATCGAGGAGGCGGTGCCCGCGCAGGTATTGTCGGCGGCGCTCTACACGCGCTTCCGCTCGCGCGATGCAGAAGCGTTCCTCGAGCGCATGCTGTCCGCGATGCGCTTCGGTTTCGGCGGGCACCACGAGTTTCCCGTCAAATAGCGCTCGCTTTCCGCCGATGTGAAAACGGCGATGGGCTTCGCGGTCCCATCGCCGTTTTTTTTTCATCGCGTCATCGCATCATTTCGCATCATTTCATCATGCGCCGCTTGAAGAGCCACGCGCACAGGAAGAAGGGCACGACCGCATACGCGATCAGCGCGGCGACATGGGCCGCGAAGCCGTCGAGCGGGCGGCCGAGCATCGCGGGGCAGATCAGCTCCACCGCATGAAAGAGCGGCAGCACCTGCGTGACATGCCGCGCAAGCGCCGGCAGTTGCGCGACCGGAAAAAACACGCCGGAGAGCAGGAGCATCGGCGTGAGCGCGAGCGTCTGATAGAACATGAAGAAGTCGTAGCTCGGCGCGAGCGCGGTGACGACCATCGCCGTGCTGGCGAACGCAAGCCCGGTCAATACGATGACGGGCAGCGCGATCAGCATCGACGGAAAGCTCGCGTAACCCAGCGCGCCGGCGACGATCATGATCGCCACGCTCGAGAGCACCGACTTGCTGGCCGCCCAGACGATCTCACCCAGCACGATGTCGCCGAGCGTGAGCGGCGTGTGCATGATCGCCTCCCACGTGCGCTGCACGTGCATGCGCGAGAAACCGGAGTACATCGCCTCGAAGGTCGCGGACATCATTACGCTCGACGCAGCCGTGCCCGCCGCCAGAAACGCGATGTACGACACGCCCTCCACGTGACTGACCATCAGTCCGAGACCGAGCCCCAGACCGAAGAGATAGATCATCGGATCGGCGAGATTGCCGATCATCGAGGCGATCGCGAGCTTCTTCCAGACGAGATAGTTGCGCTCCAGTGCGTCGCGTTCGCGGGCAGGCCGCTGGACAGCGGCGTGACGCTTTCCGCACGCCCCGGATGCGCCGGCGCGCGATTTTTGTCGATGTGGGATGGGTCGAGCGTATCCATCGTTCATTCCACCATCTCACGGCCCGTCAGCCGGAGAAATACGTCCTCAAGATTTGCCGGACGATGCAGATAGCGCACGTCCGCCCGGCCCTTCACGCGCGCGTGTACGGGCTGCGGGTCATCGACGTAGCAGAACAGCGTCTCGCCGCTCACTTCCATGCGCTCGACGAACGGCTCGAGCTCGGCCGCAAGCGCCTTCGGATCGGGGCCGTAGATCTCGATTACATCCGAGCCGATCACCGATTCGATCAGATCGTGCGGCCGTCCCTCCGCGATCTTGCGGCCTTCCTCGATCACGCAGAGCCGGTCGCACAGGCGCTCGGCTTCCTCCATGAAGTGCGTCGTAAGCAGAATCGTCTTGCCGCGTGCCAGCAACGAGCGCAGGCGTTCCCAGATCATATGCCGCGCCTGCGGATCGAGACCGGTGGTCGGCTCGTCCATCACGAGCACGTCGGGGTCGTTGACGAGCGCACGCGCGAGCGTCAGGCGCCGCTTCATGCCGCCCGACAGTTCGCCGACGCGCGCTTCGGCCTTGTTCTCCAGCCGCGCGAATTCCAGCAGCGACGGCACGAGCGATGTCATGCGGGCGCCCGTCAGGCCGAAGTAGCAGCCGAAGACGATCAGGTTCTCGCGCACCGTGAAGTCGGGATCGAGATTGTCGAACTGCGGCACGACGCCCACACGCTCGCGCGCAAAACGGGCGCGCGCGGGCACCGGCTCGCCGACGAGCCGGATCGCGCCGCTGTCCGGCGACGTGATGCCGAGCAGCATCTTGAGCGTCGTCGTCTTGCCCGCGCCGTTCGGGCCGAGCAGTCCGAAGCATTCGCCGGGCCGCACATCGAACGACAGCCCGTCGACGACCGTGCGCGCGCCGTAGTGCTTCCTGACTTCGCTGAACTCGATCGCGGGCGCGCCGCTTGCGTCGGCAGGGCGCGTGATCCGCTGCAATGTTTGATCAGTCATGCATTCTTGCCGCAGAAAGCCGCATGGAGAAACCCAGCGGGCTAGTGTAATCCAATGCACCAAAGCGGCGCTCGGCGTGCAACCGTAAGCAGCGGGCGCGTGTCAAACCTGTGCAGGGGGCGCCGGGAGCCGAAGCGCCCGTTTCGGCCGATAGTGCCAGAGGCCTGTCCGCCGGCGGTTTCGGGAATCTGGCACGGTGGGCGCTAGCGAGTCTGCGGACGGCGCGCCGTTAGCGTTTTCCAGCGTTGCCACGCATGAGACCACACACCATGATGAAGAAGCGGCGACGCGGGTGGCTCGCGCTCCGGACCGTGATCGGTGGTCCGATCGCGCGTGTGGCGAGTCGGCCAGGGAGGTCATGATGGAAAGTTATCGAAAAATTCTGCTGTGCTATGACGGTTCCAGAGAGGGCCGCAAGGCGCTGCGACAGGGCGCGAATCTCGCGCTCGATCTGAACGCGGAAACGCATGTGCTGGCCGTGGTGGACATGCGCTCGAGCATCGCGCAGAGCGCCGGACTGCTAACCGATATGGCCTGCGGGCGCTTCGAGGAAGCGGCGCCGCGACATCCTGCAGGAAGGCGTCGAATGGCTGCGCGAGCGGGGGGTCCAGGCGCAGGGGCACTTCGCGTTCGGACATCCGATCGACGAGATCGCAGCTCTTGCCGAGAGTCTCAATGTCGATCTGGTCGTCGTTGGACATCGCTGCCGCAGCGGCCTCGCACGCTGGTGGATGGGCGCTGGAAACACGCCGCTGCTCGATCGCGTGAAGTGCAGCATTCTGGTGGCCGTGTGTCAGGCCGGTGAATCTGCAGAAGCCGAGGATGAGGCGGAGTACGCGGCAAAGCTGACCAAGCCGGCAAAAGCCGGCGCATGAGCGTTCCGGCGCAGTCGAGCGCCCGCTTGGACGCTTGGCGGGTCAACCATTCAGATCGATCGCGACGAGCTTCCAAGACACGAGCCCGTCGCGCTGAAAGATCGCCGAATATCGGGCGTCGCCGGCGCCGTGCTGATATGTCACGACGAATGTATTGAGGCCGCGGTATCCCGCGCTCGTCATGGACGGCTGCCTGGGTGCTTTCTGCACGGCCATGACGGTAGACGCGGGGACGCCCAGCGAGTTCGCCGATGGCGCGTTGTCCGGCTGCGGCGAATGTTCAACCGGATTTGCGCGCGGCGGAATGCCGTTCAGAATTGCCGCGACGCCGTCGGGTGTCGCATCCGAATCCACCAGCGGGCCGACGACCGCGGCGCCGATTATTGCGCCGATGATCGCGAGCGGATTGCCACTCTTCTGAATATCCACGCACCGGGTGAGCAATGCGGCGATCTGATCCTTGAGGCTCGAGCGCAGCGCAGGGAAATCGACGTATTGATTGACGGTCTGCGTGTCACGCGCATCGGCCGCGCGCTTCACGCGGTTCAGAACGATGTAGGGCGACGCATAAATGAAACCGAGCGCAGCGACGAGAATCAGCACGACGAGCGCGCTGGTAACGGAACGGGGGTGGCATGCGACGGCGAAGCCTCTCTTGCGGGACGTAATCTGAAATTGACCGCGAACGCACGCAGTATATCCTAGAAGTTTACCCGCTTCGCGCGATCGACCTCAATTTCCCGCCGCCGTGCCCTGAACTCGATTCAAGCCAGGATGCCGCCGGCCGCTCCCGCGCTTTCCTCGGCGATGCAGCGGTCGATCATGCGCGACACTTCGTCGATCTTGCCCACCAGAATCACGCGCGATTGTCCGCGATAGACGCGTACCGGCGCCCGCTGCGCGGGTTCCGCGTGCACTGTGCTGCTCAGCGAGACGCGCGCAAATGCCGGCTGGCGCGACGGCAGCGCGGGCATGTCGTCGAAGAGATCGGCCGTTGCTTCGGCCCGTCGCATGCCGCACGCGATCAGCGTGCACAGATGGCGCAGACGGCCGAACTGGCGGAAGGGCAGCAAGCGGGCGAAATGTTCCATGATGACTCTCCAGACGATAGGACGCACTGCGGCGCGCCGCGAACGGTGGCCGTCATGCTGGTTGTTTATGAACGCCCGACCGGGCGTCGGAAGCAGCGGGTGAAGGGGATATTCCGCTTTTACCGGGACATTTGCTGTCTCATTGGGACAAGCGGCAGTCGACTTTTAGCCCCGTGTCTTTGCCGTATGTCGCACTTCACGGGCGCTCGAGCGCAGCCGTCAGAACTCGCCCGAACGGATGAGTCCGACCGCGATGCCTTCCAGCGCGAAATCGCCGCTGCCGGAGCGCACGAAGATGTTTTCGTAATCGGGGTTCTCGGCGATCAGCTCGATGCCGTCGCGATGGCGCTTCCAGCGCTTCACCGTCACGTCGTCGCCGAGACGCGCGACCACGATCTGCCCGTCCTTCGCCTCGCTGCGCTTCTGCACGGCGAGCAGGTCGCCGTCGAGAATGCCGGCGTCGCGCATGGAAAGTTCGCGCACCTTCAGCAGATAGTCCGGCCTGCTCGAAAAGAGCGCGGGATCGCACGCGTAGTGCTGCGAGATGTGCTCTTGCGCGAGGATCGGGCTGCCCGCGGCCACGCGCCCGACGAGCGGCAGCGAGAGTTGCATGATGCTCGGATGCGGCAGCGTGAACTGATGCGGCATCTCGTCCAGGCGATCGATGCGCGATGCCTCGCCCAGCAGCCGTACGCCGCGAGACGAACCGGCCGCCAGCTCGATCACGCCCTTGCGCGCCAGCGCCCGCAGGTGCTCCTCGGCCGAATTCGCCGAGCTGAAACCCAGTTCCGCGGCGATCTCCGCTCGCGTGGGCGGAAAGCCCGTGCGCTCGATCGCGCGCTGAATCAGTTCGAACACCTGCTGCTGCCGCGCGGTAAGTTTGGATGTCTTGGTCACTGGTTCGGGCCCCTAGTGTACTGTATGGATGGACAGGATACTGTATTTTTATACAGTATCCGGCGCTTTTCAAGCTTTACTTTAAGTTCGCACTCACGAGCCTCCCGAACGCGCGTTCTGCGAGCGTCCGCGCTTGTTCCATCACGGAATATCGTTCTTAGCCGTTTTGCGTATAAAAAAGTGAAGAACGATTATTTCTAATCATATAGACGCCTCGATAGACTGATTCCGTCAATTCGATAAGACGGAGAGAACGGGGAGTGCAAAGTTTCAGCTTGGGATTGGGCAAGAGCGCGCGGCGCCTATTCGCGGTCGCAGCGCTGACGGCGGCGGGTTTCGGAATGGGCGCATCCGCATACGCGCAGACGTCGTTTCTGAACGTCTCCTACGATCCGACCCGCGAGCTGTATCAGGATTTCAACCAGGCGTTCGCGAAGAAATGGAAGGCGGAGACGGGCGAAACCGTTACCTTCAAGCAGTCGCACGAAGGCTCGGGCGGCCAGGCGCGCGCGGTCCTAGACGACCTGCAGGCCGATGTCGTCACACTGGCGCTCGCCTATGACATCGATGCGCTCGCGAACAAGGGTCTCGTCGGCGCGGACTGGCAAAAGCGCCTGCCGGACAACGCGTCGCCGTACACGTCGACGATCGTGTTTCTCGTGCGACGTGGCACTCCGAAGTACATCAAGGACTGGGACGATCTGATCAAGCCGGGCGTCTCGATCGTCATGCCGAACCCGAAGGCCTCGGGCGGCGCACGCTGGAACTATCTCGCGGCGTGGGCGTACGCGCAGCACAAGCCGGGCGGCAGCGAGCAGACCGCGAAGGACTTCGTGGCGAAGCTCTACAAGAACGCCGGCGTGCTCGATTCCGGCGCGCGCGGCGCCACGACGAGCTTCGTGCAGCGCGGGCAGGGCGACGTGCTCATTGCGTGGGAAAACGAGGCGTTTCTGTCGCTGAAGGAGTTCGGGCCGGACAAGTTCGAGATCGTGGTGCCGTCGGCGAGCATTCTGGCGGAGCCGCCCGTCGCTGTGGTCGACAAGGTCGTCGATAAGCACGGCACGCGCAAGCTCGCCGAGGCCTATCTCAAGTATCTGTATAGCGACGAGGGGCAGCAGATCGCCGCGCGCAACTTCTATCGTCCGCGCTCGGACAAAGTGCCTGCCGAGCTCACGAAGCAGTTTCCGAAGCTCAAGCTCTACACCGTCGATGACACGTTCGGCGGCTGGACCCGCGCGCAGAAGACGCATTTCGCGGACGGCGGCGTGTTCGACTCGATCTATCAACCGCAATGACGTAAACAGGCGACGCGGTGCGCCAAAGACGCCGCGCGCCTGAAGCAGCAACGCGCGCCCGACCCCGGCGCGCAACACCGGATGAATCAAGGATGACCACCCTCACATTCAGGAAGCCGAGCGCTCTGCCCGGCTTCGGCCTGACGCTCGGCATCACGCTGGCTTATCTGAGCCTCGTGGTGCTGATTCCGCTCGCCGCCACCTTCGCCAAGACCGCGCCGCTCGACTGGTCGCAGTTCGTGCGCGCTGTGACCTCGCCGCGCGTGCTAGCCTCGTACCGCCTCACGTTTGGCGTGGCGCTGGGCGGCGCGCTCATCAACGCCGTGTTCGGCTTTCTCGTCGCCTGGGTGCTGGTGCGCTATACGTTCCCGTTCAAGCACATCGTCGATGCGATCGTCGACTTGCCGTTCGCGCTGCCGACGTCCGTCGCGGGCATTTCGCTTGCCGCCGTGTATGCGGGCAACGACTGGATCGGGCAGTATCTCGCGCCGCTCGGCATCAAGGTCGCGTTCACGCCGCTGGGCGTGCTCGTCGCGCTGACGTTCATCGGCCTCCCGTTCGTCGTGCGCACGGTGCAGCCGGTGCTGGAAGACTTCGAGCGCGAGCAGGAAGAAGCCGCCGCGTGCCTGGGCGCCACGCGCTGGCTCACGTTTCGGCGGGTCGTGCTGCCTTCGCTTTTTCCGGCGCTGCTGACGGGATTCGCGCTCGCGTTCGCGCGTGCGCTTGGCGAGTACGGCTTGGTGATCTTCATCGCGGGCAATGTGCCGATGAAGTCGGAGATCACGTCGCTGCTCATCATCACCAAGCTCGAGCAGTACGACTATGCCGGCGCGACCGCGCTGGCCGTCGTGATGCTGTGCGTGTCGTTCCTGATGCTGCTCTTCATCAATACGCTGCAATGGTTCCTGCAGCGGCGCGCAGGGGTGGTTCGGCCCGTGGCTCGCCGCGCACGACGTGCAGATCATTTTCGCGGTGCCGGGCATCGTGCTCGCGACGATCTTCGTCACGTTCCCCTTCGTCGCGCGCGAGCTGATTCCGCTGATGCATGCGCAAGGCAACGACGAGGAGGAAGCGGCGCATGTGCTCGGCGCATCGGGCTGGCAGATCTTTCGTCGCGTGACGCTGCCGAACGTGAAGTGGGGCCTGCTCTACGGCGTAATTCTCTGCAACGCGCGCGATGGGTGAGTTCGGCGCGGTGTCGGTGGTGTCGGGCCACATTCGCGGCCAGACCGACACGATGCCGCTGCACGTCGAAATTCTCTACAACGAATACAACTTCTCGGCCGCATTCGCGGTGGCGTCGCTGCTGGCGCTCGTGACGCTGGCGCTCAAGCTTCTCGCGGAGCGGCGCATGTCACAGGCCGTCACCGAAGCCCGAGCCATCGCACAGAATTGAAGAGGCCGACAACACCATGAGCATCATCGTTCGCAATCTGCAAAAACGCTTCGGCGATTTCACGGCGCTCGACAACGTCACGCTCGACTTTCCCGCGGGCGAGCTCGTCGCGCTGCTCGGGCCGTCGGGCTGCGGCAAGACCACGCTCCTGCGCGTGATCGCGGGCCTCGAATTCGCCGATGCGGGACAGGTCGTGCTGCACGGCGAGGATGTCGCAGCGGTCGGCGCGCGTGAGCGTCAGGTCGGGTTCGTGTTCCAGCATTACGCGCTCTTCCGGCATCTGACGGTGTTCGAGGACGTCGCTTTCGGCCTGCGCGTGAAGTCGCCGCGAGCGGCCTTCCGAGTCCGTCATCCGCGAGAAAGTGAAAGTCCATGAGCTGCTGAAACTCGTGCAGCTCGAATGGCTCGCCGAGCGCTTTCCGTCGGAGCTGTCGGGCGGGCGCTCGCCGTCGAACCGAAAGTGCTGCTGCTCGACGAGCCCGTTCGGCGCGCTCGATGCGAAAGTGCGCAAGGAGCTGCGCAGCTGGCTGCGCCGCCTGCACGACGATCTGCATATCTCCACGCTCTTCGTCACGTACGATCAGGAAGAGGCGCTCGAAGTGGCGGACCGCATCGTCGTGATGAATCACGGGCGCGTGGAGCAGGTCGGCAGCCCGCAAGACGTGTACGATCATCCGCAGACGTCGTTCGTCTACGAATTTCTCGGCACGGCGAACCGCCTGCAGGGCAAGGTCGATGCAACCGGCTTCGTCGCCGATGGCGCGTCGAGCCCGATCGCCGCACACGCGCACTTCAGCGGCCGGGCGCTCGCGTATGTCCGTCCGCACGATCTCGCGCTGTATCCTGCCGACGGCGCGCATCGCGACGGCATCGTGGTCGGCGTGCGGCGTGATCGAGGCGGAGCTGGATCGCGAGACATGGCGCGCGCTTAGGGCAACGCTGAACAAGCCGTTGTATTCATCGATTCGGTCGCAAACAGAGGCGGGGTCATCGTGAGTAAAGCTTTGCGCCTGCATTTCTTGCCCACCTGGGCGTTGCGCACGGGCCTACGGCCCGCTTTTCGCCCATTACGGGCGTACCTGTGCCATCAATCGCCTGCGCGAGAGATAGACGTT
>LFJH01000027.1 GCA_001189335.2 Candidatus Paraburkholderia schumanniana | reverse complement strand
AGTGATCAACTGGACGCGATCTACGATCGGATCGAACGTCTGAAGGCGGGCATCCGCGCGAAGGTCGAACACCCGTTTCGCGTGCTCAAGCGGCAATTTGGCTACACGAAGACCCGGTATAGGGGGGTGATGAAAAATACTGCGCAGATCACAACGCTGTTTGCGCTGGGCAATTTGTGGATGGCACGCAAGGCCTTGCGAAGCGCTTGAAATGCTTGAAGCGCTTGAGGATCGAAACGCGAGACTCAGAAAACGAGGCCGCCACGGTTCAAAAGTTGACTAATCACCCGCAGGCCATCGTCGCGATCGATACGATGCGAAGCGTAAAACGTCAGCGCTCTGAAATCGAGTTGTGCAGAGGTTCCATGGATACAAGGAAAGGAAAATGCAAAACTACGGGATTGCGCACGTCTGGGCGCAAGGCGACTTCGTGACGCGGGGCATCGCGCTGGCGCTCGTGATCATGTCGGTGCTCTCCTGGACGGTCATCGTCGTGAAGGCGTGGAATGTCGTGCGCCTGAAGCGCCTGACCAAGAACGCCGAGCAGGCGTTCTGGCACTCCGACGATTTCAGCGACGGCATCAAGAAGCTCGGTGGCCAGTCGTCGAGCCCGGCGGACAACCCGTTTCTCGCGCTCGCCGGTCAGGAAGCGGCGGACCATCATCATCAGACGCAGCCGCACCTGCACGACCGCATGGACGTGTCGGACTGAATCACGCGCTGCCTGAAGGATGCGATGGACGAAGGCGTCGGCCGCATGCAGTCGGGTCTCGCGATTCTCGCGTCGATCGGCTCGACTTCGCCGTTCGTCGGACTGTTCGGCACCGTGTGGGGGATCTATCACGCGCTGCTGACCATCGGTGCGACGGGCCAGACATCCATCGATCAGGTGGCGGGCCCGGTCAGCGAGTCGCTCATCATGACCGCGTTCGGCCTGTTCGTCGCAATTCCCCGTCGCAATTCCCGCGGTGCTCGGCTACAACGCCCTCACCCGCGCGAACAAGCGCATCGTGACCAAGCTGAACCGCTTCGCGCACGGTCTGCACGCATTTTGTCTGCACGCATTTTTTGTGACGGGTGCGAAGCTCTCGTCGACCAAGCGCCTGGCGCACGCCTCGTCGGACAACCTGCGTCTCGCGACGCGTGCGTCGTAAGCGAGGGAGATTCTCATCATGGCCATGAGCCCTTTCGCCGGCGACTAAGACGACGGCATGATGAGCGAAATCAACATGACGCCGCTCGTCGACGTCATGCTGGTTCTGCTGATCATCTTCCTCGTCACGATTCCCGCGATGCATCACGCGGTCAAGATCGACCTGCCGCACGCGAGCAGCCAGCCGCAGGACGAGAAGCCAGCCCACGTGAACATCGCGATCCGGGCCGACGGCACGACGCTCTGGGACGAGCAGCCCGTCGACGAAGCAACGCTCCACGCGCGGATCGCACAGGCTGCGCAACAGACGCCGCAGCCGGAGATTCAACTGCGCGCCGACCGTAAGGTGGCGTACGAAAAAGTCGCCGATCTGATGTCGGCGGCGCAATCGGGCGGGCTGACGAAAATCGGCTTTGCCGCCGAGCCGAAGAGCGGCAAATAACGCAAGTCGGGCGCCGCCCCGTCGAGGCACATTCGGGCGAGGCGGTTACTTTGGGTTCGAATAGCCAGAACCAAACCCGTCACATGCAGCAGCCGTGGTCGATACGGACAGTGCAATCAACCCTATCAGGCTAACTATCAGAGCAAGAGCAGCCGTCAGTTTTCGCATAGGAGCTCCTTAGCGAAAGAGATCTCAATATACCGCCGCGAATTTTGACGATCAATTGAATCTGTCCATCGCAAGCGCGCACTTCAATGTCTTAAGCCAATGAGCATCGCCGACTGGTCAGACTGTTTCGCCTTCGGCTTTTGCATGAACGGGACATTCCCCGAGAAAGCGCTCGCCGCTGCCGATCGACTCGACGAGAAAATCCACGAACGCGCGCACTGCAGGGACCATGCCCTGACGCGACAGGAACACCGCGTACAGCTGTGGCGACGGAAAGGTCCAGCCCGGCATGACGGGCGAAAGCTGGCCGCTGCGCAAGGGCGCGCCGTACATCATCTCGGGCAGCGCCGCGATGCCGACGCCGCGCATCACCGCCTCGCGGATCATCGACAGATCCGCGGTCACGAGCCGCGGCTCGTGCTCCAACTCGTGCCGCGTGCCGTCCGGCGCGATCAGGCGATAGACGTGGCGGCCGTCGGACGAAGGCATATCGATGGTGTCGTACTGTTTGAGATCGGCGGGCGTCATCGGCGGCGCGTTGGATTTCAGCAGCGACGGCGCGGCGACGAGCATCTGCTCCGTGCGCCACAGCGGCCGCGCGACGACGTTCGAACTCGCCGGCGGCTCGGAGCGCACGCGCAGCGCGACATCGATGGCGTCCTCGAACAGATCGACGACGCGGTTCGTCACGCGCAGCACGATGCGCACTTCCGGATAGCGATGCATGAAATCCGGCATCACGGCCGACAGAAATGTCTGCGCGATCGTGATCGGCACGCTCACGCGCACCGTGCCGCGCGGCGAATCGCGCAAGCTCTGCACGACGTTGACCGCCGCCTGAGCTTCGGCGAGCATCGCCTGACAATGCTGATAGAACAACTGCCCTGCCTCCGTCAGCGCGAGCCTGCGCGTGGAGCGCTGCAACAGGCGCATGCCGAGCGACGCCTCGAGCTCCGACACCCGCCGCGACAGGCGCGACTTCGAGATGCCGAGCACGCGCTCCGCAGCCGAAAATCCGCCGTGCTCGACGACGTGCGAGAAGTACATCAGATCGTTCAGGTCATGCGAGTCGGCTTTCATGTCGTTTGGACTCGGAAGAGCGGTTGGCGCGGTTCGTTATCGCCAGCGGGACAATCCATTGCGCCGCGGCGTCTTTTCAGGCCAAATGCGGCCCATATAATACCTCTGTGTTTCAAATTTATCGCTATTCCCCTATTCCGACGCGAGGCAAATCATGTCAGCCAGCCGCAGCATCGAACGCATGATTCCGGCGACCCGTACTGTCGAAGGCGGCGGGTTCGTCGTGCATCGCCCTTTTCCGACGCGCCTTCTGATGGATTTCGACCCGTTCCTTCTGCTCGACGAAATGGGTCCCGCCGATTACGCGCCCGGCAAGGCGAAGGGCGCCCCCGATCACCCGCATCGCGGCTTCGAGACGGTCACGTACATGCTCGAAGGCGAGTTCGGCCATAAGGATTCAGCGGGGCACTCCGGCACGCTGCGGCCCGGCGACGTGCAATGGATGACTGCCGGCGCGGGCGTCGTTGGCGCGGGCGTCGTTCACAGCGAGATGCCGGCCGAGGAATTCACGCGTCGCGGCGGCCGCGTGCACGGACTGCAACTATGGGTGAACCTGCCGCAGCGCGACAAGATGGTCGAGCCGCATTATCAGGAAATCCCGTCGGCGCAGATTCCGGCCGCGACGAGCGAGGACGGCAAGGTCAGCGTGAAGGTGATCGCGGACGAGGCGCTCGGCATGAAGGCCACGATCGAGACGCGCACACCGATCCTCTATCAGCACTTCTCGCTGAAGCCCGGTGCAACCATCGATCTCTCCGTGCCACGCGATTTCCGCGTGTTCGCGTATCCGCTGTCGGGCACCGCGCTGTATGGCCCGCAAAGTCAGCCGGTGCGCGCGCAGCAGATGGTGATCTTCCGCGACGACGGCGACTCGATCCTGCTCGGCGCCGGCGACGAGCCCGTCGAGCTCCTGCTGATCGGCGGCGTGCCGCTGAAGGAGCCGGTCGTGCGTTATGGCCCGTTCGTGATGAACACCGAGGACGAGATTCGTCAGGCGGTGGTCGACTACCAGGCGGGCCGCATGGGCGCGATCACGCATTGAGCGCGCGCGCTCACCCGGATCAGTCGAAATAAACGAAACGGCGCGGCATGAACGGTCACATTGCGTCACAATGGCCGTTCGAGCCGCGCCGCGTTTTGGCATTGTCACGCACTCAAACCACACAGGAGCAGCGCATGGCCGGACCTACCGTGACCGCCAGCATCGGCAACACCGATTTTCAAGTCCGTCTCGAGGACGGCACGCATTCATGGATTGCCGATGAGCCCGCTCGCGTCGGCGGCGGCGACACGGGTCCGGAACCCGCCTCGCTCCTGCTCGCGAGCCTCGGCGCGTGCACGTCCATTACGCTGAAGATGTACGCGAAGCGCAAGGAATGGCCGCTGGAAGCGGTACACGTCGAGTTGTCGATGAAGAGTACGGCCGAAGGCACGAACATCGATCGCCGCATCGCGCTCAAGGGTGTCCTGTCCGACGAGCAGCGGGAACGGCTCTTGCAAATTGCCAATGCGTGCCCGATGCACAAGGTCCTGTCCGGCGCGATTCACATCGCCTCCGGACTCGCGCCACAGTAAGGCATCGCAGGCACCACCAACGAAGGAAACCGTCGTCTTGAATTTCGAACATCTGATCCAGATCAACGATCCGCTCAATCCGCTCGTCGAGGCGCTCACGCGCGAGCAGCTTTGGCAAGGACTGGTCCTGCGCGCCGAGCAGCCGCAACTGTTCGTAATTGGACTGGATAGCTGCGACATCCTCTCGCGCAATGGCGACACGATGGAGTGCGAACTGCACTACGGCCAGGCCACGGTGCGGGATCGCGTCACGCTCAGCCCCGAATCGAGCGTGCGCTACGACATCCTGCCGACTGCCGAGTACGTCGGCGGTTCGCTCACGATGGCGATCGAGCAGCCTGACGAGCTCCAGCGCTTCCTGCGCTTCACCTACAGCACGACGCTGCCGGAGAAAGCCAATCCGAGCCCCGACGAGCTCCAGACGCAGGAGATTGTGAAGTCGGATATCGACACCGTCCGTCTGATCCGTCAGTTCGCGCACGGCCCGCGCACGGCCGCAACGACGAAAATCCGCTGCACTGACGGCTCGAAGGTGCGATGGCAAGCGCATTGTCGTCGCATCGAGCATGGCTATCGAAAGTGGCACGCCGATCGGAAAGTTGATTTTCAAATAGGAATAGTTATCATTTACTATAGGCCCATCGAATCAACGAACGCACACTTCCCGATATGACCGACACGCTGCGATCCTCCACGCTAAGGCTGCGCAGCCCGGCCGCCCGCGACGCCGCGATCACCCGGCCGAAAGCAACCACGGTCACGACGGTGCATGTCGCGCAGGCGGCGCAGAGCAACGGCGAGCGCTCCCTCAAAAGCGACACGCTGCTGCAGGGACGCAGCCACGTGGCCATCGTGCATAACGGGGAGACCTATCAGTTGCGCGCGACTCGTCTGGGCAAGCTGATCCTGACGAAGTAGCGAGAAACGAGAGCGGTTGTACCGTGTATTGTGGGGACTACCTCGTCAGGAGGTGTTTGGCCTTAGCCAGCGAGGACGACTTGCACGCGAGAATTCAGACCCCTTCGTGCAAACACCAGCCAGTCGTCGATAGCCAGCGAAGCCGCTTTTTTGGGTTCCCGCGCTTTTGCGATGCGCTTGACAAACAAGCCACGCGACGAAGATCGAGACAACGGCACGCCGTCATGTGAGAGCGTGCCGTTTTTGTTTTACGGCGACAGAGGCGGCAAGGAAATCAGGCGTTTTCGATTCGCAACGCCGCGATGCCCGCTTTTGCGATCTGTGCATCCTGATCCGACTTCACGCCCGACACGCTCACCGCCCCGACGATATCCGCGCCCACGAAGATCGGCACGCCGCCTTCGAGCATCGCCGTCATCGGTGGGAAAAGAAGGCCGTGCGGCCCTGCTTGATCGTGTCTTCGTAGACCTTGGTCTCGCGGCGCCCGAGCACGGTGGTGCGCGCCTTGCCCGTCGCCATTTCGGCGGTGCTCGCGCCCGCCCCTTCCAGGCGATGCAGATGCAGCAGATGCCCACCATCGTCGACGATCGCGATCGTCACGTTCCAGTTGTGCTCCTTGGCATGGGCCTCGGCTGCGGCGGCCATCGCCTTGACGTCGTCGGTCAGTACGGGTTTGGTTCTCACGTCAGCTCTCGTTGCCGTGCGCGACGGCGTGCTCGGTTTATCGGGTGAAGCCCCAGAACATCAGGTACCACGCGCTGTCCGCGACGGCCAGCGCAGCGATAAACCATACCATCGCGAGTACGCGCGGAACAAGCGCCGACGCATGGCGGCTCGTTACGCGCCACGCGAGCCAGGCGCTCCAGAGATTCGCCGCGGCAAGCAAGCCGAGGCGCAGACCCGGCACCCACCACAAGGGCAGATGCTCGGCGCGCAGAAGCGAAACCGTCGTCGCCGAAAGGCCGAGAAACACGCCGACGCCCGCAAGCGGAATGAGCGCGAGCGTCAGATGATGTAGTCGCGCCGCGCTCACCTTGCCCAGCATGCGCGTACCCATCGCGAGAAGCGCGAGCAGCGCGGTGCCGTAGATGAGCCCGGTCACGACGATGTAGCCGATCACCATGGTGCCGTCGAGCCACGAGAAGACGTCGTTCTGTTCCGGATAATGCGTAACCAGGAACCACGGCGCGGTCGTGTCGAGCGGCCACAGGATATTGCGGTCGATCAGCCACGCTGCGAGATACTGCTTCAGGTCGACGAACCACGTGCTCACGGTCCAGTGGAACGCTCCGATCGCAATGCCCAGCAGACCATACAGAATGAGCGCGGTGTCCCAGGGATTCGCGGCCTTGTCGCCGAACTTCACGACCTCTTCCGACGGCGAGCGCCACGTGAGCGCGATGGCGTCGCGGTGACCGCTGCATCGGCCGCACATGTGGCAGTCGGCGGCGCCCTTCATGTTGCGCAGTGGCACGAGCGGCGCGCAGTTGATCGGAATCACGCGATGACCGTGCTCGCCCTTCGTGTATGAACGGCGCCAGGCATCTTCGTCGACCTTGTAGTGAAAAGGCGCGAGCCGCGCGAGCAGCGAGAACACGCCGTTCACCGGGCACAGGTACTTGCACCACACGCGCTTCTCGCGGCCATACAGCACGCCGATGATCATTGCGCCCACGGTCGAGCCGCCGAGCACCAGGAGCACTGCCTTCGGGTATTGGTAGACGCTGACCATCTGACCGTAGATGGTCGTCATTCCGAACGCGACGAACGGCCAGCCGCCCCAGCGCATCCAGCGCGGGATCGCCCAGCCGCGGCCAAAACGGCTCGCGAACTCGGACAGCGCGCCCTCCGGACACAGCACGCCGCACCAGACGCGGCCGAGCATGACCATCGAAAGCAGTACGAAGGGCCACCAGATGCCCCAGAAAACGAACTGCGCGGCGAGCGTCAGGTTGTTCCACAGATGCGCGAAGCCATCGGGCAGCGGCATCACAGCGGGAACGACGATCAGAAACGCATACACGGCAACGATGACCCACTGAATCATCCGGATCGTGCTGCCGTGACGCTGCATCCATTGGCCGGCTTGCTCGAGCCGGCCCGGTCGGGCAAGAACGGAACTCATGCTGGACGGCTTGCTGCCTTTTGTTTTTGCGCCATCTGGCTATTCGAACGACGCAGCAAAAGATAGATGACGATCCAGTACACCGCATACGCGACCAGGTTCATGCCCGCGGGATGCACGCGGTAACCCGTGAGCGCGGCGACCAGCGAACCGAAGGTGCTCGAATCATCGAGAATCGCGGACGTGTTCCACACCTGATTGACGATGACCGGCAGCACTTCCATGTCGATCAGCTTGTCGATGCCCGTCTCGAACAGACCGGCCGCGAGGAACAGCAGCATGATTTCGGTGACGCGGAAGAACGAGCGCCACGAGAAAACCTTGCCGCCGATCTGCAGCACATAGAACGTCAGCAGCGCGAGACCGAGGCCGAGTACGATCGCCACGTACTGCGACGCATCGACGTGCCCCGATTGGCCGAAGCCCACGCCATAGAGGAACACGGCCGTCTCGCTGCCCTCACGCGCGATCGCAAGCGCCACCAGCAGCGCGATGCCCCACCAGTGCCCGTCCTGCGTGCTCTTCTGCAGCGACGTTTCCATGTCGCGCTTCAGCGTGCGGCCGTGGCGCTTCATCCACAAAACCATTTGCACGATCAGCACGCACGCGATCAACACCATCGCGGTCTGGAAGTAATCCTGCGCGTTGCCCGACAGCACTTCGGTGAAGCCGATGAGCGCCGCGCCCAGCGCGATCGCCACGATCAGTCCCGCTGCGACGCCGAACCACAGATAAGGCAGGCCGCGGCGCGCCTGATGGTCGCCATTCTTCAGCCATGCGTAGAGAATGCCGACGACGAGCAACGCCTCGACGCTCTCCCGCCACACGATGAAAAGTACCTGCCTCATACAATACCTCCAGCAATTCCATCTCAACCGGCCGCGCGCAATGCGAGCACGTCGCGCGGCGCGTCCGTTACTTCGCGACGATCACGCCCTGCGCGGTCTGATGAAAGTCGTCGAAGAACTTGTATTCGCCCGGATCCAGCGGCGCGATCACGACGAACGAATCGGCGCCCGACGCGAGCACCTTTTCCTTGCGCAACTGCACGCTCTCGAACTCGGCCGCGCCCTTGCCGACGTTGTGCACCTCGATCTTGATGCACTGCCCCGCCGGCACTTCGATGCGCGCCGGATTGAGCTTGCCGTCGTTCATTTCGAGCTTGAAGGTCGGCAGATCGGCGGCGCGGGCCGTGTTGATTCCCGCAGCGGCAGCGCAGAGCGACATCGCGAACGCGGCCATCTGGCTTTTCAGTGTCATGCGAACTTCCTGAGAAAGAGCGCGCCCGGAACGGAATGCCGGGCGCATCGGGCGATCAGTAACCGCCCTTCTTGCCGATCCCCGCGAACGGGAAGTCGTATTCGATCGTGAACGGCTTGAACCACGGGCCGACGCCCGTTTCCTTGTCGGTGTGACGGCCGAACGCCATGTGGCCCGTCTCCGACGGCGGCGATACATGCAGCTTCAGGTGATACTTGCCCGGGCCGAACAACTTCACGTTGTCGCCGTAGTGCGGGCCATCGCTTGCGACCATCGGCATCAGGTCGCCCTTGATGGACTGCGTCGTGCCGACCTTCGTGAGCTCATACGTCACGTTCAGGTACGGCATCCAGTCTCCTTCGGCGAAACCGGTCGGGTTGTTCTTGACCGCGTGGATGTCCGCCTCCAGGTGGATATCCGAGTCCGACGCCTTGCGCATCATGCCTTCCGGCGACATCGTGATCGGCTGGAGGTACACGGCACCCGTTTCCATGCCGCCCTCGATATGCTGCTTGCCGATCGGATACTCCGCGGCGGAGGCTGCCATCATCGCCGTCAGGCCTGCTGCGGCGACGAGACCGCGCATCAACGTTGAACCCATAGAAACTCTTGTTGTTATCGATTGGCTCGCGTGGCACGCGAACCCTGCCATTTCAATACCGGACAGTGCGCCAGGCGCCCCGAAAACGCAGCGCCGGCCGGGGCAAAAGTTCCTGTTGCAAGACCCGAATCGGCGCTCGCGCAAAGTGGCGCCGGCACAACTCTGTGAACGTTAGTACGAACCATTCTCAAACGAACCATTCTCAATGTCAAACGAACCATTCTCAATGTTCGTCAGTTTAGCATCGATCGAGAGCAGGAACAATTTGCGCGAGCTTACAGACCTAGACGCAGTAAGGGTTTTCGCGGGATTTTCGAGTGTCGGAAAGGCGACAAAAAAGCGCGGGGACCTTCCAGTCCGCCGCGCCTTTCAAAATAAGCCTTGGAAATCACTTACATAACGCTTACTTGCCGTCGATGCCGCTCACGTGGTCGCCGACATTCGCACCGAACACGCGTTGCCGCAGGAGCGCCAATTGGTCGCGGGTCTGGGCCGCCTTTTCGAATTCGAGATTCTTGGCGTGGTCCATCATTTGCTTTTCCAGGCGCTTGATTTCCTTCGCGATCTGCTTCCCCGACATGTCCTCGAACTTGGCGCGCGCCTGCGCTTCCTTCAGCTCGGCGCGCGCTTCGTCGGCGTTGTAGACGCCATCGATGATGTCCTTGATGCGCTTTTCCACGCCGCGCGGGGTGATGCCCATCTTCTCGTTGTGCGCGATCTGCTTCGCGCGGCGCCGCTCGGTTTCGTCGATGGCGCGCTTCATCGAGTCGGTCATGTTGTCGGCGTAGAGGATCGCCTTGCCGTTCACGTTGCGCGCCGCCCGGCCGATGGTCTGGATCAGCGAGCGCTCGGCGCGCAGGAAGCCTTCCTTGTCGGCGTCCAGAATCGCGACGAGCGACACTTCCGGAATGTCGAGACCTTCGCGCAACAGGTTGATGCCGACGAGCACATCGAAGGTGCCGAGCCGCAGGTCGCGGATGATTTCCACGCGCTCGACCGTGTCGATGTCGCTGTGCAGATAGCGCACCTTCACGCCATGATCGGCCAGGAACTCGGTGAGCTGCTCGGCCATGCGCTTGGTCAGCGTGGTCACGAGCACGCGCTCATGCACTGCGACGCGCGCGTTGATCTCCGAGAGCACGTCGTCCACCTGCGAGCGGGCCGGCCGCACTTCGATCTCCGGATCGACGAGGCCGGTCGGACGAACCAGCTGCTCGGCCACCTGCCCTGCCTTGGCCTTTTCGTAGTCGGCGGGCGTCGCGGAGACGAACACCGCCTGATGCATCTTGCGCTCGAATTCGTTGAACTTGAGCGGCCGGTTGTCGAGCGCGCACGGCAAACGGAAGCCGTAATCGACGAGATTTTCCTTGCGCGCCCGGTCGCCGTTGTACATGCCGTTCAACTGGCCGATCAGCACGTGCGATTCGTCGAGCAGCATCAAGGCATCGGGCGGCAGATAATCGACGAGCGTCGGCGGCGGCTCGCCGGGCATAGCGCCCGAGAAATGCCGCGAGTAGTTCTCGATGCCCTTGCAGAAATCGAGCTCCTGCAGCATCTCGAGATCGAAACGCGTGCGCTGCTCCAGCCGCTGCGCCTCGACCAGCTTGCCCTGTTCGTGGAAGAATTCGAGCCGCTCGCGCAATTCGAGCTTGATCGCCTCGACCGCGCGCATCACGGTGTCGCGCGGCGTAACGTAGTGGGACGACGGATACACGGTGAAGCGCGGAATCTTGTTGCGCACGCGGCCGGTGAGCGGATCGAAGAGATGCATCGCCTCGACCTCGTCGTCGAACAGCTCGACGCGCACCGCCATCTCCGCGTGCTCCGCCGGGAAGATGTCGATAGTGTCGCCGCGCACGCGGAACGTACCGCGCGAGAAATCGGCTTCGTTGCGCGTGTACTGCATCGCGATCAGGCGCGCGATGACGTCGCGCTGGCCGAGCTTGTCGCCCGTGCGCAGCGTGAGAATCATCCGGTGATACTCGGACGGATTGCCGATACCGTAGATCGCGGAAACCGTCGCGACGATCACCACGTCGCGGCGT
Organism: Candidatus Paraburkholderia schumanniana; assembly: GCA_001189335.2. Classification (GTDB taxonomy): domain Bacteria; phylum Pseudomonadota; class Gammaproteobacteria; order Burkholderiales; family Burkholderiaceae; genus Caballeronia; species Caballeronia schumanniana. The sequence goes on along the minus strand of LFJH01000027.1, from coordinate 8,231 downwards.
TCGAGCAGGCTCTTGGTCGCCGAGAGCCGCATCTGCTCGATGTGATCGTTGATCGACGAATCCTTCTCGATGAACAGATCGCGCTGCGGCACGTACGCTTCCGGCTGATAGTAGTCGTAGTACGAGACGAAGTACTCGACGGCGTTGCGCGGAAAGAACTCGCGGAACTCGGCGTAGAGCTGCGCGGCGAGCGTCTTGTTCGGCGCGAAGACGATCGCCGGGCGGCCTAGACGCGCGATCACGTTGGCCATCGTAAAGGTCTTGCCCGAGCCGGTCACGCCGAGCAGCGTCTGGAACGACAGGCCGTCCTCGATGCCTTCGACGAGCGTCGCGATGGCCTCGGGCTGGTCGCCCGCGGGCGGATACGGCTGATAAAGCTGGAACGGCGAGCCTTCGAACGTGACGAATTTCGATTCGTCCAGTTCTTCGGGAGAGTCGATGAGTGTGTCGGACATGGAGGTTCGATGCGTCGTCGCCGGAGCAAACGCTTATTCTAGCGGCTGGCGAAAAACACGCGCGGCGCCACCGAACAGGGAGCGAAGCGGTGCGCGATGGCACTGCCCATTCGTCGAATGCAGATTGGGACCGCGCCGCCGATCTCAAGCGCGCGCCTTGGGCCCTTTTGCGGCCTCGCGCACGTTCGGTCGAAATGACGTCTGCGTGAAAAACACGCATCTTCCCGCAACCGGCGACGAAAAAGCACGTGCGGATTCGCTACAATGTGCAACTGGGCTCGACGGCTGGACCGCAGTCCGAAGCCGGTGCAACGCGCATCAAAACCGCCGAAGACGTCATGCGGGCACTGCCTGCGCCGCGCCCCCCGCCTCTTCCGGGCGCACCTCCGCCGCACCGTCTTTTTCTCACTGCCTATAGATCATGTCTCTTTTCTCTGCCGTCGAACTCGCCCCCCGCGACCCGATCCTGGGCCTCAACGAAGCCTTCAACGCCGACACGCGCGACCAAAGTCAATCTGGGCGTCGGTGTGTACACCAACGAGGAAGGCAGGATCCCGCCGCTGCGCGCCGTGCGCGAAGCAGAGAAAGCGCGCGTCGACGCCGCGCTGCCGCGTGGTTACCTGCCGATCGACGGCATCGCCGCTTATGACGCCGCCGTGCAGAAGCTGTTGCTCGGCAACGACTCGCCGCTGATCGCTGCGGGCCGCGTCGTCACGGCGCAGGCGCTCGGCGGCACGGGCGCGCTCAAGATCGGCGCGGACTTCCTGAAGCGCGTGAATCCGAACGCGATCGTCGCGATCAGCGATCCGAGCTGGGAAAACCACCGCGCGCTGTTCGAAGGGGCCGGCTTCGACGTGGTCAACTACCCGTACCGTACCACGACACCGCCACGCACGGCGTGAACTTCGACGGCATGCTCGCGGCGCTCAACAGCTACGCGCCCGGCACGATCGTCGTGCTGCACGCGTGCTGCCACAACCCGACCGGCGTCGATCTGTCTGTCGGACGACCAGTGGAAGCAGATCGTCGAAGTGGTGAAGTCGCGCGAGCTCGTCCCGTTCCTCGACATGGCGTGTATCAGGGCTTCGCGGAAAACATCGACGCGGACTCCGCCGCGGTGCGTCTCTTCGCGGCCGCCGAGCTGAACGTGTTCGTGTCGTCGTCGTTCTCGGAATCGTTCTCGCTGTACGGCGAGCGCGTCGGCGCACTGTCGATCATCACGACGGGCAAGGAAGAATCCGCGCGCGTGCTGTCGCAGCTCAAGCGCGTGATCCGCACCAACTACTCCAACCCGCCGACGCACGGCGCCTCGATCGTCGCGGCCGTGCTGGCGTCGCCGGAACTGCGCGCGACCTGGGAGCAGGAGCTCGGCGAAATGCGCGACCGCATCCGCGCGATGCGCAACGGCCTCGTCGAGCGCCTAAAGGCGAGCGGCGTCGATCGCGACTTCTCGTTCGTCAACAAGCAGCGCGGCATGTTCTCGTACTCGGGCCTGAGCTCGGCACAAGTGGACCGCCTGCGCGAAGAGTTCGGCATCTACGCCGTGAGCACCGGGGCCGCATCTGCGTGGCCGCACTGAACACGCGCAACCTGGATGTGGTCGCGAACGCCGTCGCAGCCGTACTGAAGTAAGCCCGCGCTTCCGGTTCGACCGAAAAAATGGCGCCCTTCGAAGGGCGCCATTTTTTATGCGCAGTCGGCGATGGCGCACGGACTCTGCCGGCGTCGCGCGGCTCAGAGCGTCTGCGATGCGGCGGGAACGACGGTGGCCGCAGCGGTGTCATCGGCTTGGACGAATCCATACGAAATTGCGCGTGCCAGTTCAGCGCTCACGCTCGCGACGCCCATTTGCGCGTGCCGGCCGTCGCCCGCGCCTTTCTGGCTCGCGTGCATGCAGAACGCCAACGCGATCGGAAGCAGGATGACGACGGGCCAGTAGGTCGATATTGTCTTTCTCATTTTGACTTCCTCGATTCAATGTCGCAGCGAACTGAAAGCCCACGTATCGACGCTTTGGATGGTTACGCAATCGACCGAGTCTTAAAAAGCTGTTGAAAAGTAAAGCTTTGTTGCACTTGCGGCAACAAGCCGTTTTGTCGCGCGAGCTCCGGTAAGTGCGCAAGTTTCGCGCGGCCGTCATAAAGGCTTACAAAGTTGTCGGGGCATTGAACCGTCGGCGCTGTCAGAGCAGTAGCTCCCATAAATCATTCGCGAAGATCATGAAATTCGCAGTCGCAGGTTTTGTGTTTGCCTCGTCCGCCGTGCTTCTCGGGGGTTGCGCGGCATATTCCGACGCACCGGGATACGGCGGCGGCTATCCACCGGGCGTATATGACGATCCGGGCTACGGCTACGGGTATTAGGTGGACCACCGATCGTGCAGCCGGGTGTCGTCGTCGGTGGCGGTTATTACGGTGGTCCTGGATACTATGGACCGCGCTACTGGGACGACGGCCCCGGCTGGCGGCATCGTCCTCCGGGCGGCTGGAACCGGCCGCCCAATGGCGGTCATGGCGGGCCGCCGCCGCAAGCCGGCGGTGGACATCCGCCCGGCGGACAGCCGCAGGCGGGTGGCGGTGCACCCTTGCCGAAGGCGGTCGGCGGACCTCCGATGGGACGGCCCGCCGCGCCGCCACCTCCGTCGAATCTCGGCGGCAACCACGGCGGCGGGGGCGGAACCGGCAATCGCTGGCACAGCGGACCGATCGGGAACTGAGCCCGCCCGTCTCATTCGCGCATGAGGAAACGGCGCCGGAAGACACGTTCCGGCGCCGTTTGCGTTTCCGCGATGCAGCCCTCAACCGAGATGCGACCGCTGCGCCTTGTACAACTCGCGGAACGTGCGGCCGACCGGCGCCGGCATGTCGCGCGCGTGTCGGTCCAGCCTGCGCCGAACGGCAGGCGCGCAATCGACTTGCGGCTGCCCCCCATGCGTTCGAGCAGGCGCACCGCGAGCTTTGTGAAGATCGCGTAGGCAGCCGGCCGTTTCGCCAGATAGCCCCAGAACGTCAGCGCCGCGCGTTCGCGCCACGGACGCAGCCGCCGCTCCATCCGCTTTTCGCGCAGCTTGCGCAGCAGATCGGACAGCGAAATGCCTACCGGGCAGACGCTGTTGCATTTGCCGCAGAGCGTCGCGGCCTGCGGCAGAGCGGGCGACTTGTCGATGCCGACATAAGCCGGCGTGAGCACCGAGCCCATCGGCCCGGGATACACCCAGCCGTACGCATGCCCGCCGATCTTCTGATACACGGGGCAATGGTTCATGCACGCGCCGCAGCGGATACAGCGCAGCATCTCCTGAAACTCTCCGCCGATCAGCCCCGTGCGCCCGCCGTCGACGAGCACGAAATACATGTGTTCCGGTCCGTCCGTCTCGTCGGCGGCGCGCGGGCCGGTCAGCAGCGAGAAGTAGTTCGAGGTGGTCTGTCCGGTCGCCGAGCGCGGCAGCAGACGCATCGCGGTCGCGAGATCTTCCAGCGTCGGCAGCACTTTCTCGATCCCTGTCACCGCGACATGCACGCGCGGCATCACCGTGCACATGCCTTCGTTGCCCTCGTTCGTGACGACGGCGACCGATCCCATCTCCGCAATGATGAAATTGCCGCCCGTCACGCCCATGTCCGCCGACATGAAATGCGGGCGCAGCACTTCGCGCGCCTCGCGCGTCATCTCGGGGATATCGGTGAGGCGCGGCTTGTTGTGCGTCTTCGCGAAGAGATCGGCGATCTGCTCCTTACCCTTGTGCACGACCGGCGCGATGATATGGCTCGGCGGCTCGTTGTCGTTGATCTGCAGGATGTATTCGCCGAGGTCGGTCTCGATCGACTCACGCCCATCTCGCCGAGCACGCGATTGAGCTGCATCTCTTCCGAGACCATCGACTTGGTCTTGATGACCTTCTTCACGTCGTGCTTGCGGGCGATGTCCGCGACAAGCCGCGCCGCGTCCTGCGTCGATTCGGCGTACAGCACCGTCGCGCCGCGCCGGGTCGCCTCGCGCTCGAAGGTTTCGAGCCAGACGTCGAGGTTATCCAGCGCGCGGTTACGCCGCTCCTTGAGCGCGTCGCCTCGAAGTCGATTTCGCGCACCGCGCGCGACCGCGCGCTCACGAACCTCGTCGAGAGCTTCGTGAGGTTCTGCTGCAGGCACTCGTCGGCGAGCTTGCTGCCCGCGCACGCCTTGAAGTGCATCGTCTGAACTTGCATGGCGCTCCCTTCTTACGATGCGGTGCACGACGCGTCGCCGGCGAGAACCTGCGCGATGTGCAGCACGCGCGTGGTCGTGTCGCCGGTGCGGCGCAGCCGCCCTTCGATGTTCAGCATGCAGCCGAGATCGCCGAGCACGACCGTATCCGCCCCGCTCGCCCTGATGTTGGCGCACTTCTCGTCGACGATGGCCGTCGAAATATCACCGTACTTCACCGCGAAGGTGCCGCCGAAGCCGCAGCAATGCTCGCAGCCCGTCATCTCGGTCACCGGCACGCCGGCCTGCGCGAGCAGTTCGCGCGGCTGCGTCTTCACCCCCAGCTCGCGCAAGCCGGAGCAGGAATCGTGATAGGTCATCATGCCCTCGAACGCGCCCGGCTCCATGCGCGCTTTTGCGATCGTCACGAGAAAATCGGTGAGTTCGAAGACACGCGGCTGCAGGCGCGCGAAGCGGTTCATCAACTGGGGATCATCGCGAAAGAGATCGCCGTAATGCGCGCGGATCATGCCTCCGCAGGAACCGGACGGCACGACCACATAATCGAACTGCTCGAACTCGCGCAGGGTTTTCTCGGCGAGATCGCGGGCGAGCGGACGGTCGCCGGAGTAGGCGGGCTGGCCGCAGCACGTCTGTAACGGCGGCACGATGACCTCGAAGCCCGCGCGCTCGATCAGCTTGATGACGGAGAAGCCGATCTCGGGGCGCATCATGTCGATAAGACAAGTCACGAATAATCCGACTCGCATGGGGGCGTTTCCTGTTTCGTAGAAGTGATGTGAACGCCCGCCGATTATCCGCGAAAATGCCGGCTCTCCGGACTTCGCAAAGCGCCCGGACGCAAAGACCGATACAGTGCGCCTTTGCCTGCCTCGGCAGCATTCGCCGCTTTTTCACATTATGAGATACAATCTCTGTTCCACTGTTTGACGCATCAACCGATTTTTCACGATGAGCGATACGAACCCGGATTCCAAGACCTCCATTCAGGTGATCGAGCGCATGATGCGTCTTCTCGACGCACTCGCCGATCACACCGATCCCGTCAGCCTGAAAGAGCTGGCCCAGAGCACGGATCTGCACCCGTCCACCGCGCACCGCATCCTGAACGACATGGTGCTGTGCCGCCTCGTGGACCGTTCCGATCCCGGCACGTACCGGCTCGGCATGCGTCTGCTCGAGCTCGGCAATCTGGTGAAGGCGCGCCTCTCGGTGCGCGAAGCTGCGATGCCGCCGATGCGCGAGCTGCATCGCCAGACCGGGCAAACCGTCAATCTGTCGGTGCGCCAGGGCGACGAAATCGTCTATATCGAGCGCGCGTATTCGGAGCGCTCGGGCATGCAGGTCGTGCGCGCGATCGGCGGGCGGGCGCCCCTGCATCTCACCTCGGTCGGCAAGCTCTTTCTCGCCGCCGACGAAGCCGCGCGCGTGCGCGCCTATGCCATGCGCACGGGCCTCTCGGGGCACACGCAGAACAGCATCACGGATCCCGCCAAGCTCGAGCGCGAGTTGTTGCTCGTGCGCCAGCAGGCTTGCGCGCGCGACAACGAGGAGCTCGAACTCGGCGTGCGCTGCATCGCGGCAGGCATTTACGACGACACGGGACGGCTCGTCGCCGGCCTGTCGCTATCCGCACCCGCGGACCGTCTGCAGGACGCCTGGCTCAAGCAGTTGAGCCATACGGCGCTCGAAATTTCGCGTTCGCTGGGGTATCACCCGGAACAGGCGGCTGCCGAGGCGCAGCAGGCACAACAGGGGCAACAGGCACAGCACGCGCACCGTTAAGCACGCGCCCCATGAAAAACGGGATTCATCTTTCGACGAATCCCGTTCGCTCTTGACTGCGCGCCCGAAGGACGCTCAGGGGTTGCCGCCGCCGCCCATGTCGGCGCTCATGATGTGCGGCTCGCCGAACGTATCCAGATACGAGCGCAGACGCCCGGCATCGGCGAAGCGCGAATACTTGCCGTACGAATCCAGCAGCACCATCACGACCGGACGGCCGTGGATGGTCGCCTGCATCACCAGACATTCGCCCGCTTCGTTGATGAAACCCGTCTTCTGCAGGCCGATATCCCACGACGCATTGCGAACCAGCGCATTTGTGCTGCGATAGGCAAGGCTGCGCTTGCCGGTGAAGACATCGTAGCTGCGGTCGGTCGAGAACTTGCGGATCAACGGATATTGATACGCCGCGTTGACCATCTTCACGAGGTCGCGCGCGCTCGACACGTTCTGGCTCGTGAGGCCGGTTGAATTCTCGAAGTAGGTGTCGGTCATGCCGAGCGACTTCGCCTTCGCGTTCATCGCGGCGATGAATGCCGGACGGCCGCCCGGGTAATAGCGCGACAGCGCGGCCGCCGCGCGATTCTCCGACGCCATCAGCGCGATATGCAGCATGTCCTCGCGATTGAGCACGGAACCGACCGCGAGACGCGAGCCGGTGAACTTCTCGTAATCGCGGTCTTCGTCGGTGACGGTGATTTCGTCGGTGAGCGGCATGTGCGAATCGAGCACGACCATCGCGGTCATCAGCTTGGTGATCGATGCGATGGGCACGACGGCGCGCGAGTTCTTGTCGAAGAGCGTCTCGGGCGTGTTCTGGTTGACCACATAGGCGACGCTCGAGCGCAGCGCGAGGCTGTCGGGCGTGTCATGCAGGCCGAACGCCTGACCGACCGACGGCGAACGCGGCTGGAACGTGACCGCGTGCACCGAGGCGCGGCGCGCGTGCGGCTCCATGCGATACGCGAGGCGGCGTTTGCGCGAGGCGCGGGGCGCGTCTTCGTCATCATCCGCTGCGGCGACCTTCGCGGCTTTCGCGGGCTTCGGCGCTCGGAGCGTCGTCTTCGCGACGCGCGCGGGCTTCTCGGCACGGGCGGTTGATCTGGCGGGCTTCTTTTCGGACTTGGCTGCGGTGGCGGTTGCGGTGGCGGTCTTTGCGAGGGCTTCAGCCGGAGCCGCTGCGAAGGACGTCGCTACTGCGATGGAGACGGCGAGCGACAGCGCTGAGCGCACTGCCACGCCATGCACCACCTTCAACGACGAAAACATTTCGGTTTTCATTAGTGTTCTGTTGGGCGGCTGGAGAGTACCGCCAAGTGTAGTGAAGCTACGAAATTTAAGCAATATTAAGCACTTATCGGCACTCGTTAAACCGAGTTGTAAGCCGCGATTGAATATTGCCAAATATGAAACGCATCTCGATCGAGAAAAACGATCGCCCCGGCGAAAACGGCCTGCCCCGAGTGCGGTTTTACTACACGACCAGCCCACTATCGGCAAAACTTTCCACAACTTTAGCCAGACTCGCGGATGGAGTTCGGCGAAACGCAGACTTTGGATCGAGGGGGAACCGTGTCGCGGACGCGCCCGAAAGGACACGGCGGTATCGGACAGCCGAAATATTAACGTTTCTTCAACAATTTGGTGTACGGCGCCATCCTAAAAAACATCCCCAAGGGGCACACCCCTGCCCGAAAGGCAGAAACTCTCGTCGGGGCTACACTGAGTGCCGTCGAAGGGAGCGGCCGTTGGCTTTTGGTGAGCCATCCCGTTAAAAAACGTGGTCCAG
>LFJH01000026.1 GCA_001189335.2 Candidatus Paraburkholderia schumanniana | reverse complement strand
TCATCGTGTCAAGAAACTCGTCGCGTCGCGTGCGTTTGCGGCGAGTCTCGAACCCCGCACCTTGATCCGCGGCCATCGCGAGCGTCTGCTGCTTCATTGTCTTTTGCCTTTCTCGTTGCTTGTGCGCCTATAACGCTTGACGCGCACAAGCGGTGGACTTAATCAGCATTGCCCTAGGCATCCGCGGCATCATTGTCGAAACTCAACACCTGACCGGCGAAATCTTCACTGAAGATTATCTGAGTGGCGTCCCCAAAGCGTTGCCGACGCGCACCAGCCGGCATCGACCATATTCCGTAAAGAATCTTGCCACGCGTGACGGTCGTGATGAACAGCGCCGAACTCGGCTGATTAGCGAGCCAAGTCAGAACGCATGGTTCCGGTGCCGGACGCAGAACCTCCGACAAAACGTTGGTGTCAAGAACGATCATTCACGAAAGCCTGACGGTTCGCGAATCGCCTCGCGCTTCGGGAGATCCAGTTCGACGCCGCCTAACGATTCGATATGACCACGGATGGAATCCACCAGATTCCTGCCCTGCGCGGGTTCCGTCGATAGCGCCGCGTGCAGAATGTCGCGAGCTTCTTCCTCCATCGAATGGCCGTGCCTCGCCGTCTGATTGCGAAGACGCGTCACGAGTTGGTCGTCGATATCTTGAATGGTCACGACTGCCACGTTGACCTCCGTTGAAGCAATGATTCAGGTTCTCACTCTTGGCATATTAGCCCGAATCGACCGAGCCCCCGACCGAAAGCCACTGTCTGGTTACCGCGGCATCCTGCCTCAGCGTTTCCATTGCTCCATCGAACCGAATCGCCCCATGCCCCATCACCGCGACGCGCGCATCGAGCATGCGCGCGATCGTCAATCGCTCCTCGATCAGCAGCATCGCGATGCCGCGTTCGCGCAGCGCCGCGAGACACGCCGCCACTTGCGCGAGCACTTGCGGCGCGAGCCCTTCGCCGGGTTCGTCGATGACGACGAGCGACGGATCGCCCGCCAGCGTGCGCGCGAGCGCGAGCATCTGCTGTTCGCCGCCCGACAGCGCGCCCGCCTTCACCGACGCCCGTTCCTCGAGCACGGGGAAGAGGCGAAACGCATCGTCTTGCGTGAAGCGCGTGCCTTTGCTCTCGCCGAGCACGAGGTTCTCACGCACCGTGAGCGCGGGAAACACGTCGCGCGTTTCGGGCACATAGCCTATGCCCAGTGGCGCGATGCGATGCGGCCGCAATCCGATCAGCGGAACATCGCGAAAGCGCATGTCGCCCGCACATCGCACGAGTCCCATGATGGCCTTCGCGAGCGTCGAGCGGCCCGAGCCATTGCGGCCGACGAGCGCGACCGCCTCCCCTTCGTCGATTCGAAGATGCACGCCGTGCAGCACCTGTGCGGCGCCGTACCACGCGCACAGATTCTCGATGTGCAGCCCGCTCACCACGCCGCTCCGCCGAGATAAGCCTCCTGCACGTCGCGATTCTCGCGTATTTCCGCAGGCGTGCCCGTCGCAATCACGCGCCCTTGCACGAGCACCGAGATGTGGTCCGCAAGACCGAACACCGCGTCCATGTCGTGCTCGATCACGAGCAACGCCCGGCTTTCGGTCGTCGCGCGAATCAGCGCCAGCGCGCGGGACGCCTCAGCGCGATTCATGCCCGCGGTGGGTTCGTCTAGCAGGATGAGCGGCGCGTCCGTCGCGAGCGCGATGCCGAGATCGAGCGCGCGCTGCTCCGCGTAGGCGAGGCGTGCGGCGGGTTCGTCCGCGCGCGCCGCCAGGCCGATCGCATCGAGCAACGCCTGTGCGCGTTCATCGGTCTTTCGCGACGGCAGCCATCGATCGATATAACGCGACGATGCCGCGCCGAGCATCGCGCAGCGCAGGTTGTCGAGCACGGACAAGGCGGCGAACACGCTCGTCGTCTGGAAGCTGCGTGCGAGTACGCGCGGCGGCGGCTGACCGGTGATGTCCGTTCCGTCCGCGACGATGCGCCCTTCATCCGGCCACGCACGTCCCGAGACGAGATCGAAGAGCGTGGACTTGCCCGCGCCGTTCGGTCCGATCAACGCATGCCGTTCGCCCTTTTCGACGCGCAGATCGACGCCACGCAGCACGCGCGTCGCCCCGAAGCGTTTTTCGATACCGCGCAGTTCGAGCGCGGCGTTCATCGTGCGGACCTCGTGCGGCACGCGAGCCACACACCGAGCGCCGCGCACGGCAACGCGACGAGCCACGCGCCGCCCGGCAGCGTGTTCGTATCGGCCTGACGCGCGTAGAGTGTCTCTACGATGAGGACCATCGCAATGCCCCATGCGATCGCGCTGAGCGCACCGAGGCACAAGGTCCGCGCGTCGCGCCTAAACAGGCCCGCGACGCCCTCGGGCGTCGCGACGATGACCCACATGAAAAAGAGCCCGAGATACATGGGCCACGCGGCGCTCACGCTCGCCACTGCGACGCTGAAGAAGGCCAACAGCGCCGCGCCGACGACCGGGCCGAGGAACGTGCCCGCGCCGCCGATCACCGTCGCGACGAGGACGGCCGTCGAACGCGCGAGGCCGACGCTTTCCGCCGAGACCAGTTCGACATTGATTAACGCCAGCACACCCGCGATGCCCGCGAAGAACGCCGACACGACGAGCATCGTGAAGCGCACGCGCGCAGGCGCGAAGCCGATGGCCGCAGCACGCGCGGGGTTGTCGCGCACGGCATTGGCGAGGCGGCACATCGGAGAGCGCGAGAAGACAAACATCGCGGCCGCGGCGAAGACGCACCGGCACGCGATCAACGCATACGCCTCGCGTAACGGCCCGAAGGTCCACGCAAACAGCGGCGGCCCGCTTGCACGATCGATCGTCACGCCGCCCTCGCCGCCGAACCAGTCCGGCACGAGCCACACGCACGCGGCGACGAGCTCGCCGATACCGAGCGTGATCATCGCGAACGGCGTGCCGGCGCGCTGCGTCGAGATTGCGCCGAAGACGACGGCGGCGAACATCGCAACGACTCCGCCGATGAACGGCAGCAATGGCAACGGTATCCCGAAGCGATTGAACACGCGCGCGGCGGCGAACGCGCCGAGTCCGGCATACACGGCATGCCCGAACGAGAGCAGGCCCGTCTCGCCAAGCAGCACGTTGTAGGAAAGCGCGAAGACGATGAGCGTCGCGGTCTGCGAGAGATAGGCGAGCAGCCAGGATTGATCGACGAACAATGGCGGCAACGCGAGCACGATGCCGAGCGTGACGAACTTAGGTATCGCTCGTGCGCTCGCCGAAGAGTCCGCGCGGCCGCGCAGCGAGCATCGCGACGAGCAGCAGATACGGCAGTACGGGCGCGAGCTGAGTGACGGTAAGCTGCGCCCACGCGGGCGGCAGCGTCACGCCGAACGACGCGGCGATGCTGCCCGCCGACGCGCTCGCGCTCACCGCAAAAGTCTGCACGCAGCCGATCAGCAGCGACGCGACGAGCGCGCCATGGAGCGACCCGAGCCCGCCGATTACGACGACGACGAACACGATCGGCCCCATCGCGTCGGCCATCGCGGGCTCGATGACGGCAAGCGGCACGCCGATCACGCCGCCAAGCGCCGCCAGCCCGGTGCCGACCGCGAAGACCATGGTGAAGACGCACGGCACATCGTGCCCGAGCGTTTCGACGGTATCGGGATGCGTGAGCGCCGCGCGCACGACGAGCCCCGTCTTCGAGGTGCGAAGGAGGAGCCATAACGCAGCGAGCATGATGACGGCGAGCGCCATCATGAACACGCGATAGCGCGCGAACGACGCGCCATAGACCGTGAAGAGCGGGCCATCGAGCACCGGAGGAATCGACGCTGGCAAGGGCCCGAGCCCCCACACGAGCTTCACGCCCTCGCCGATCACCATGGCCGCGCCGAAGGTGAGCAACAGATCGGCGAGCGCGCCGCGCCCATGCACGCGCCATAAAAGCAATCGCTCGAACATCGCGCCCACCGCGCCGACGATCAGCGGCGCCACGATCAACGCGAACCAGAATCCGCCGAAAGACGCGAGTGCCTAGCCGACATAGGCGCCGAGCATATAGAAGCTCGCATGAGCGAAGTTGAGCACACCCAGCATCGAAAAGATGAGGGTGAGTCCGGCGGACAGCATGAAAAGCAGCAGGCCCACGCTCACGCCGTTGAGCAGATTCACGCAGAACCACTGAAGCAAGACGAATCCTCAGCCGCCGATGAGCGGCTGCAGTGCGGTGACGAGCTGCGCGGGCAGCGCAACCGGCCTGCGCGTCACCCGATCCACGTAGACATGCACGAAATGCCCCTGCGCGGCGGCTTCGTCAGCGCCTTGCGCGAAGATCGCCACTTCATAGCGTACGCTCGTATTGCCAAGCTTCTCGACGCGCAAGCCGGCCTCGACCGGCTCCGGAAACACGACCGGCGCGAAGAAGTTGCAGTGCGTCTCCACGACGAGGCCGATGGTCTCGCCCTCGCTGAAATCGAGCACGCCCGCGCGCATCAGATACTCGTTCACGACCGTGTCGAAGTAGCTGTAATAGACGACGTTGTTGATGTGCCCGTACACATCGTTGTCCGACCAGCGCGTGCTGATCGCGAGAAAGTGCGCGTAATCCGCGCGTCGGGTTCGAACAGGTTTGGTCATCGTTCAATGAGCGGCATGTAGGCCATGGCCGGACCGGGCGTGGAGGGTGCGGCCATGTTAGGAGCCGCGCGATACCCGTGTCAATCGGGGTGGATCGGCACGATGGGCGCGTTCAGCGGGCCGCGCACAGCGCGCGAACTTCGTCGATGAAGCGCTCGACGGTCTCCTGTTTCGTGTCCCATGCGCACATCAGACGGCAGCCACCCGAGCCGATGAACTGATAAAAGCGCCAGCCCTTCGTTCGCAGCGCCGAAGCGACCTGTCCGGGTAGCTCGGCGAACACTGCGTTCGATTCAGGCTCGAAGAGCAGATGCACGCCGGGAATGTCGGCAAGACGTTCGGCCATCAGTTGCGCCATTGCATTCGCATGACGCGCGTTGCGCAGCCAGACGTCGTTGTCGAGCAGCCCGAGCCACGGCGCGGAGATGAAGCGCATCTTCGAGGCGAGTTGTCCCGCCTGCTTCAGGCGATACGCGAAATCGGCGGCGAGCCCCTTGTCGAAGAACACGACCGCCTCGCCCACCGGCAAGCCGTTCTTCGTGCCGCCGAAGCACAGCACGTCGACGCCCGCACGCCATGTGAGCTCCGACGGATGCACGTTGAGCCTCGCGACCGCGTTCGCGAAGCGTGCGCCGTCCATGTGCACCTTCAGATGCCGGCGTTTGGCGATGGCCGCGATCGCGCGAATTTCCTCGACGGTGTACACCGTGCCGACTTCCGTCGCCTGCGTGAGAGCGACGACCTTCGGCTTCGGATAGTGGATGTCCGCGCGTCTGGTGACGAGTTCCTCGATCGCATCGGGCGTGAGCTTGCCGTTCTCGCCCTTCGCGGTGAGCAGCTTCGAGCCACCGGAAAAGAACTCGGGGCCGCCGCATTCGTCGGTCTCGATGTGCGCGAGCTCGTGGCAGATCACCGAGTGATACGACTGGCACAGCGATGCGAGTGCGAGCGAATTCGCCGCCGTGCCGTTGAACACGAAGAAGACTTCGCAGTCGGTCTGGAACAGGTCGCGGATGCGGTCGCAGACTTGCTGCGTCCAGGAATCGTCGCCGTATGCGGGCTCATGGCCGCTCGTGTTCGCCTCGATGAGCGCGGCGAGCGCTTCGGGGTAGATGCCTGCGTAGTTGTCGGAGGCGAAGTGCTGGGTCGGTCCGTGAACGCTGTCATGGGTCGCTGTGATGGCCTGGTGAACGAGGCGCGCGGACGGATGAGATCGCGCGGACGGCGATCCGGCCATTCTATCGGCTCGGAACGGCGCGCGCCGCGGGCGCCGGTCCGGCGTGGTCACTGGCTGGTCACTGCCTGGTTAGTGCCTGGTTACTGCTTGTTGGCCGGCGCGCTCGCGGCGTTGGCTTGTTGCGCCTGTTGCGCCTTCTTTTCCTTCTTGTTGGCTTCGTGATGGCCGATCGCGCAGCCACCCACCGCGCCGGCGGTGCCGTGCTTGCCCGCGACGTGTCCCGCCACGCCGCCCACCGCCGCGCCTTCGAGGCAGCCCTTCGCCTGTGCGACGCCGGTTGCGGCAAACATGGCCGAGGCCAGTCCGATCAATGCGATTTTGCGACTCATGATGCCTCTCCGTTTTCTGGTTGAACCGTTGGGAGAGACGCAGGCGATGTGCCTGACAGGCTGTAATAAAAAAACGGCCCGATCCGGAGGACCGAGCCGTTCGTTTCTTACCGATAAGATGCGATCAAAGCTGCTGCTGCACCCACCCCGTCACGCCTGCGAGCGCAGCCGTCAGATTCGCCGGCTCCGTGCCGCCGGCCTGCGCCATGTCCGGACGTCCGCCGCCCTTGCCGCCAATCTGCTGCGCAACGAAATTGACCAGCTCACCCGCCTTCACCTTCTTCGACGCATCCGGCGTCACGCCGGCGATCAGGCTGACCTTGCCGCCATCGACGGAGGCGAGCACGATGGCCGCGCTCTTCAGCTTGTCCTTCAGCTTGTCGACGGTTTCGCGCAGCGTCTTCACGTCCGCGCCTTCGAGTTGCGCAGCGAGCACCTGCACGCCCGAAACATCGACGGCCTTCGAGACCAGTTCATCGCCCTGGCTGGCTACGAGCTTCGACTTGAGCTGACCGAGCTCCTTCTCCAGCGACTTCACATGCTCCTGAACCTGCGCGATGCGCTGCGTGAGTTCCGCCGGCTGCGCCTTCAGCGCGCCCGCCGCCGCGTTGATGCGGGAATCGAGCTCCTGCACGTAGCGCACGGCGTTGTCGCCGGTGATCGCCTCGACGCGGCGAATGCCCGCCGCCACGCCGCCTTCCATCACGATCTTGAAGAGGCCGATGTCGCCCGTGCGCTGCACGTGCGTTCCGCCGCAGAGTTCGCGCGAGAAGCCGAGATCGAGCACGCGCACCGTGTCGCCGTACTTCTCGCCGAAGAGCGCCATCGCGCCACCCTTCACGGCGTCGTCGTACGGCATCACGCGCACCACGCCCGGCGCGTTTGCGATGATCTCGTTGTTCACGATCTGCTCGACGCGGCGAATTTCGTCGTCCGTCATGGGCGCGTTGTGCGCGAAGTCGAAGCGCGTCTTGTCGGCATCCACGAGCGAGCCCTTCTGCTGCACATGGTCGCCGAGCACCTCGCGCAGCGCCTTGTGCAGCAGGTGCGTCGCCGAGTGGTTGCGCGCGGTGCGGACGCGGCGCACGCCGTCGATTTCCGCCTTCACCACGTCGCCGACCTTGAGCGTACCCTGCTCCACCGTGCCGTGATGGCCGACGACATCGGCCTGCACCTTGAGCGTATCCGCGACGGCAAAGCGCACGTTGGCGTTCGCAAGCACGCCCTGATCGCCGACCTGACCGCCGGATTCCGCGTAGAACGGCGTGTGATCGAGCACGACGACGGCTTGCTGGCCGTCCTTCGCTTCATTCACCGATGCGCCTTCCACATACAGCGCGAGGATCTTCGCGTCGTCGAAGATTTCCTTCTCGTAGCCGTGGAACGTGGATTTCGCGCCGGAATAGTCGAGGCCCGCCGCGAGCTTGAACTTGCCCGCTGCGCGCGCCTGGTCGCGCTGACGCGCCATCGCGTCGTCGAACGCGGGTTCGTCGACGGTGACGCCGCGCTCGCGGCACACGTCCGCCGTCAGGTCGAGCGGGAAGCCGTAGGTGTCGTGCAGCTTGAACGCGAGTTCGCCATCCAGTTGCTTGACGCCCTTCTTCTCCAGATCCGCGAGTTCGCCTTCGAGAATCGACATGCCGTGCTCGATGGTCTCGAAAAAGCGCTCTTCTTCCTGGCGCAGCACGTCGGTCACGCGCTGTTGCGCGTCCGCGAGCTCCGGGTAAGCCGCGCCCATTTCCGCGACGAGATCCGCCACGAGCTTGTTGAAGAACGCGATCTTCTGGCCGAGCTTGTAGCCGTGGCGGATCGCGCGGCGCACGATCCGGCGCAGCACGTAGCCGCGGCCTTCGTTGCCGGGAATCACGCCGTCCACGATCAGGAACGAGCACGCGCGGATGTGGTCCGCGATCACCTTCAGCGAGTTGTTTTCCAGGTCCGGCGTGTTGGTTTCGCGCGCCGCGGCCTTGATGAGGTTCTGGAACAGATCGATTTCGTAGTTGCTGTGCACGTGCTGCAGCACGGCGGCGAGACGCTCTAGCCCCATGCCCGTGTCGACGCACTGCTTGGGCAGCGGCGTCATGTTGCCTTGCGCATCGCGATTGAACTGCATGAACACGAGATTCCAGATCTCGATGAAACGGTCGCCGTCTTCCTCGGGAGACCCCGGCGGGCCGCCCCAGATTTCCGGGCCGTGGTCGTAGAACACTTCGGAGCACGGGCCGCACGGGCCGGTGTCCGCCATCTGCCAGAAGTTGTCCGATGCGTAGCGCGCGCCCTTGTTGTTGCCGATGCGGATGATGCGCTCGACCGGCACGCCGATTTCCTTCGCCCAGATGTCGAAAGCTTCGTCGTCTTCCTTGTAGACGGTGACCGTGAGCTTTTCGGCCGGCAGCGCGTAGACCTTGGTCAGCAGCTCCCAGCAATAGTGGATCGTGTCGCGCTTGAAGTAATCGCCGAACGAGAAATTGCCGAGCATCTCGAAGAACGTGTGATGGCGAGCGGTGTAGCCGACGTTCTCCAGATCGTTGTGCTTGCCGCCCGCCCGCACGCTGCGCTGCGCGGTGGTCGCGCGCGAGTACGGACGCGATTCGCTGCCCAGGAACACGTCCTTGAACTGGACCATGCCCGAGTTGGTGAAAAGCAGCGTCGGATCGTTGCCGGGCACGAGGCTCGACGAACGCACGATCGTGTGGCCCTTCGATTCGAAAAACTTCAGGAATTTCTCGCGTATTTCGGCGGCTTTCATAGCGTACGGGACGTGTCTTCGGTTCTTTGAGGTGCCCGCAGGCGGCTCTTTCCGAGCTTTGGCCGGCGTGGCAAGGGTGATTATCGATTATACGGGATTCGCCGGGCCGGGCCTCCGGTATCGCGCGCCGGGCGGTTCTGTGCGACAGTCGCGATCTGGAGACACAACCTGAGCGAGCAAACATCGAATGGGAGCCTTGAGCCATATCCGCGTGCTGGACCTGACCCGCGTGCTGGCGGGACCGTGGTGCGCGCAGACCTTAGCCGACTTCGGCGCGGACGTCATCAAGATCGAGCGGCCCGAAACCGGCGACGACACGCGCCACTGGGGCCCGCCCTACCTGAAAACGCCCGAGGGCGAGGACACGCACGAGGCCGCGTACTCACGCACGAGGCCGCGTACTCCGCGTACTATCTGGCGGCAAACCGCAACAAGCGCTCGGTGACGGTCGATATCGCCACGCCCGAAGGCCAGCAGATCGTCCGCGAGCTGGCCGCGCAAAGCGATGTCGTGCTCGAAAACTACAAGGCCGGGCAGCTGAAATGAAGTACGGGCTCGACTACGCGTCGCTGAAGGCGGTGAAGCCGGATATCGTCTATTGCTCGGTCACCGGCTTCGGGCAGACCGGGCCGTACGCGTCGCGCGCGGGCTACGACTTCATCGTGCAGGGCATCGGCGGATTCATGAGCATCACCGGCGAGCGCGACGGCCAGCCGGGCGGCGGCCCGCAGAAGGCGGGCGTGGCGATCGCGGATTTCATGACGGGCATGTACGCGACCATCGCCGTGCTTACCGCGCTCGCGCACCGCGACCGCACGGGCGAGGGCCAGTACATCGACATGGCGCTGCTCGACGTGCGGGTGGCAATGCTCGCCAACATGAACACCAACTACCTCGCGAGCGGCAAGCCGCCGGTGCGCTGGGGCAACGCGCATCCGAACATCGTGCCGTATCAGACCTTCCAGACGAGCGATGGCTGGATCATCGTGGCGGTGGGCAACGACGGGCAGTTCCGCAAGTTCGTCGAGGTGTGCGGACGCCCGGAGCTGGCGGACGATGCGCGTTTTGCGGCGAATCCGTCGCGCGTGCGCAACCGCGACGTGCTCGTGCCAATTCTCGCGGACATGGTGCGGGGCAAGGGCAAGCACGAATGGATCGCGGAGCTCGAAGCCGCGGGCGTGCCGTGCGGACCGATCAACGATCTCGGCGAAGTGTTCCAGGACCCGCAGGTGCTCGCGCGCAGGATGCAGATCGATTTGCCGCATCCGACGGCAGGCAGCGTGAAGCTCGTCGCGAGCCCGATCAAGATGAGCGCGACGCCGCCCGAAGCGCGCACGCATCATCCGCCGCTGCTCGGCTACGACGAGGCGAAAATCGCGCGGCTGCGCGAATCGAAGGCGATCTGAGCGTCCGGGCGGGGATCAGCGCACCCCGGCGCCGATCAGCCCGCCCGCCGCGGCGCCCGCGACGGTGCCGATCGGCCCGCCCGTGACCAGGTAGCCGAGCGCGCTGCCCGCGGCCGCGCCGACTCCGGCGTGCGCCTGCTGGCGTGACAGGTCCGCGCAGGCCGCGAGGCTCGACACGAGCGTGGCTGCGGCGGCGAACCTGAGCGTGGCGATGGCGATCTTGTTCATGTTCATGGTGGGCATCCTTGTTTTGTGGTTGTGATGTCTTGTGCTCGTTCTTTGGACAGGACCGCGCCGGTGAAGCGCGGCGAGCCCATGCAGGCGAGCCGATCATAAAAGTCCGCGCGTGCGCCTTTCAATGCGATTTACCTCCGGTTACGGCGCTTACGAGCACGAGCGACGGGCCGGGCCGTAATCCGTGTAACGGAACTCGAGAAACGGCGCGCCTGTGCGAATCGCGCGACGAAACAGCCGCCAAGCCGTTGCCGGACGCCTTCGCCGGCTGATGGCGGCGGTTGCGTAAGGTAGAATCGACCCAATATTCACGCCATTCGTACGCGCTCCGGGACGCGAGGAGCGCTTACCCGAGATCACGTGCGCGAGCGCATCCGCTGGCACTCTTTTTCGCATGAACACCGATCGCAACGACGCCCCGGCGCCATCCAATTTCATTCGCAACATCATCGAAGACGACAACCGCTCCGGCAAATGGTCGCAGCGCGTCGAGACGCGCTTCCCGCCCGAGCCGAACGGCTATCTGCACATCGGCCACGCGAAGAGCATCTGCGTGAACTTCGGCCTTGCCGCGGATTACGGCGGCGTATGCCACCTGCGCTTCGACGATACGAACCCCGAGAAGGAAAGCGTCGAGTACGTCGATTCCATCATCGACGCTGTCGAATGGCTCGGTTTCGACTGGAAGAAGAACGGCATCGAGCACAAGTACTTCGCGAGCGATTACTATGACAAGCTGTACGAGTTCGCCGAGATACTCATCAAGAAGGGGCAAGCGTACGTCGACAGCCAGACCGCCGAAGAGATGCGCGCGACGCGCGGCTCCGCCACCGAAGCCGGCATCAACTCGCCGTATCGCGACCGCACGCCCGAAGAGAACCTCGAGCTCTTCCGACGCATGAAGGCTGGCGAGTTCAAGGAAGGCGAGCACGTATTGCGCGCGAAGATCGACATGGCGTCGCTGAACTTCAACATGCGCGACCCGGTGATCTACCGAATCCGCTTCGCGCATCACTATCGCACCGGCGACAAGTGGTGCATCTACCCGATGTACGACTACGCGCACTGCATGTCGGACGCGATCGAGAACATCACGCATTCGCTGTGCACGCTCGAATTCGAGGATCATCGGCCGCTCTACGACTGGTTCCTCGCGCAGCTCGCGGACGACGGCGTGTTCCAGCGCCCGCTCCCGCAGCAAATCGAGTTCTCGCGTCTGAACCTCACCTACGCGATCACCAGCAAGCGCAAGCTGCTGCAGCTCGTGCAGGACAAGCACGTGGACGGCTGGGACGATCCGCGCATGCCGACCATCGTCGGCGTGCGTCGCCGCGGCTTCACGTCGGAGAGCATCCGTTTGATGGTCGAGCGCGTCGGCGTGACCAAGGTCGATTCCTGGATCGACATGAGCGTTCTCGAAGGCGCACTGCGTGACGATCTCGACGAAAAAGCCCCGCGTGCAATCTGCGTGCTCGATTCATTGAAGCTCATCATCGACAACTATCCGGAAGGACAGAGCGAGGAATGCAGCGCGCCCATGCACCCGCATCATGCGGATCGCGGCGTGCGCATGTTCCCGTTCTCGTGTGAATTGTGGATCGAGCGCGAGGACTTCCAGGAAACGCCGCCGAAGGGCTATTTCCGCCTCTTCCCCGGCAACAAGGTGCGCCTGAAATACGGTTTCGTCGTGGAATGCACCGGTGCCGACAAGAACGAGAACGGCAACGTGATCGCCGTGCACTGCAACTACTTCCCGGACAGCAAGTCGGGCACCGAAGGCGCGAACAACTACAAGGTGAAGGGCACGATTCACTGGGTGAGCGCGGCGACCGCGTATGCGGCCGAAGTGCGTCTCTACGACCGTCTCTTCAAGGAGCCGCAGCCCGGCGCGGGCGGCGCGGAGTTCCTCGACGCGCTCAATCCTGATTCGAAGCGCGTCGTGAACGCGTATCTCGAACCGAGCGCGCGCGAGGCGAACGCCGAAGACCGCTTCCAGTTCGAGCGTCACGGCTATTTCGTTGCGGACCGCGTGGATTCGCAGCCGGGCAAGCCCGTGTTCAACCGTATCGTCAGCCTCCGCGACAGCTGGGGCAAGCCGGCCTGAAATGCGCTGGCGCAGGCAACGAGATCGACCCAAGGGACGCCGCACGGCCATGCGGCGTCCTCGCTGCAACAAGACACGGAATCGGGCTCGCGTTGTTGCACGCCGCTTCCAACGAGGACATCATGAAGCTGCCGCATTCCTTCGCGTACCGCTCGCGGGCGCAACGAAGTGCCGCACCGGGCGTGTTCCGCGCCCTTCCATCTTCGCTCATGCTAGCGCTCGCACTTGCGTCAGCGGGCGCTCATGCCGCCACCGCCGGCGAAACGAGCACGGCGCAGGCCACCGTCGACCAGACGCAGTCTTCCGCCACGCTGCGCAAGATCGCGGAGAACGGCGCAATCGTGCTCGGCACGCGCGAATCGTCGGTGCCGTTCTCGTACATGGTGAAGCAGCAGCCGGTCGGCTATTCGTACGAGATCTCGCTCAGGATCGTCGAGGAGATCAAGAAGCGCCTCGACATGCCGCATCTCGCAGTGAAGAACGTGCAGGTCACCTCCGCGAACCGCATCTCGTACGTCGTCAACAATCAGGTCGATCTGGAATGCGGCTCGACCGCGCACGTCGCCGAGCGCGAGCCGCTCGGCGCGTTTTCGAACAGCTTCTTCCAATACGGCACCCGCATGGCCGTGAAGAAGAGATCGGGCATCCGCGACTACGGCGATCTCGCGGGCAAGACCGTCGCGACCACGGCAGGCACGTCGGACGAACGCATGCTGCGGCAGATGAGCATCGACAGGAAGCTGAACCTGCGCATCATCAGCGCGCGCGATCACGCGGAAGCATTCGCCGCGCTCAAGTCGGATCGCGCGGTCGCGTTCGTGATGGACGACCCGCTGCTCTACGGCAAGATCGCGCAGGAAGGCACCGCGCGCAATGAATACACGGTGACCGGCACGCCGCTCGCGAACGAGGCGTATGGCTGCATGATGAGAAAGGGCGATCCGGTTTTCAAGCGCTTGGTCGACGACGTGATCGCCAACATGCAGCGCTCGGGCGAAGCTGCAAAACTCTACGAGAACTGGTTCATGCGTCCGATTCCGCCGGACGGCATCAATCTGCAGTTCCCGATGTCGCCGGAAATGAAGGCGCTCTTCGCCAATCCCAACGACCGCACGCTGGACTGAGCGAAACGCATCAGAGCGTCTCGTGCAGCTCGGCGAGCGAGAGCGTCGTCTGAAAGAGCCGCGCGAGGCTGCGGCTCGCGAACTTGTCCACTTCCGTCGGGCTGACCCAGCGGTACGCGTCCATTTCGGGGATCATCGTGCCGTCGCTATAGCGCGGAAAATACGATTCGCATACGCAGTCCTCGAGCCGCACCTCCTCTTCGGTGACGCGTACGGCGAAGAGATGCAGATCCTTGTCGCGACGATAGACGAAGCGCCCCAGATCCTTGAGCCGCCCGGCCGACAGCACGATGCCCGTCTCCTCGACGAGTTCGCGCAAGGCCGCCTCGCGTGGGCTTTCGCCGGGGTCGGCGGCACCCTTGGGCACGTCCCAGTGGGTGGTTTCGGTCGCGTGACAGAGCAGCACGTCGCCCTGTGCATTCAGCACGACCACGCCGCACGAAATGGTGCGGCCGCTCATCGATTGATTTCTCCTTTCATCACTGCTTCTTGAGCTTCCATTTGCCGTCGCTCTGCTTGCAGGCGACCGGCATCCAGGTCTGAGTCTGCCCTTTCGCGTGCGCGACGAGCGTGATCTTGCGGCACTTGAACCCGTCGGATTCGAAGCTGTTCTCCGGCGTCACCGTGCCGTTGATCGGGACCGTGTTGCCGGTGCCCTTGTTGTCCCAGTTGAGCGATTCGCCGTCCTGCTTCGTGTCGAGTGCCTTCTGCGCGGCATTGTTGAGCGCCTGCAGGTCGCGCTGCTTCATGTAGGTGATCGGCGTGTTGTTCAGAAAGCCGAGATTGGCGGCTTCGGCCCCGGCGCTCACAACGCCGAGCGCGGTGGCGGCGATCGTCATGAAAGAGTCGCGAGCGACGGCTCGACGTGCGATCGGCATTGGGTTCTCCTCGTTGCGGATGAGTTTGGCCGCCTGCATGTCCAACCAGAGCGGCAACGGCGATTCACCAACGTCAGCCCACGCGCGCGGGCCGCAACGAGGATAGCATGGCGCTGGGCTTTCAGTCGCCCTGCCGGGTCGGGGTGGATTGGCTGGACGCGGACTTCATCTCGTTGATGCCGGTGCCCTTCTGCGCGTCCTTGTCCTTCGCGGGATCGTAGCCGTCGGTCAGCGTACCAAGAAACGCAACGACGTCCTTTATCTCGGCTTCGTCGGGCGCGGGCTTGTCGCCCTTCTTGCGGCCGAACGGCGGTTCGGTGTTGATGTTTTCCCAATACTTCTTCGGCAGATCGTCGAATTTCTCGACGACGCCCTTATTCGACACCGGATAGAACTTCTCCGGATTCGTGTCGCGCTCGGCATAGAAGCGTACGACGTCTTCGAGCTTGTGATAGATGCCGTTGTGGAAGAAGGTCTTGCGCGTCGCGACGTTGCGCAGCGAGGGCGTGCGGAAGATGCCGCAGTACCCGTCCTGGCCCTTCAGATCGCGGCGCTCGGGGCCGCACGCGCCGAGGTCGTGGAAGTTCGGGTTGCGGTTGACGGGCAGCGCGCGGTTGCGCGGCACACCGATGAGGCCGAAGTCGCTGAACTGCGGCGGTGAGCCGTCCTTCGCGCGCTGGCTGATGTGGCACGACGCGCAGTTGCCCTTGCTCTCGTCGTTGAAAAGCTGGAGGCCGTGCATTTCGGCGTCGTTGAGCTTCACGCGGCCGCCGAGGAATACGTCGAACTTGCTCGTGTACGGATAGAACCTCTCAGGCGTCTGCTCGAACGCTTCGAGTGATTCGAGCACCGACGCGAATGCTTCGTCATCGCTGTCGAACACGTCGGCGCCGAATGTCCTGCGGAAGTCTTCGGCATAGGGCGATGCCTTCACCGCCGCCGCGACCTTCGCGGGCGTGCTGCCCATCTTGAACGAAGACAGCAGCGGAATGCGCGCCTGGTCTGCGCCGTGATCGACGCGGCCGTCCCATGTCAGGCCGCCGGTCGGGCCGGCATCGACGCTTTCGTCGCCTTCGTCGTCGGAATCGTGGAAGTGCCGCGTGAACGCCGGCACCGATTGCAGATACCTGAGCGACGGCACCGCGCGAAAGCCCGCTCGACGCATGTCGTTGCCGCCCGACTGCACGGACAGCGCATTGGGCGGTCCGAAGGCGTGGCTCGGGCTATGGCACGACGCACACGCGAGCTTGCCCGAGCCCGATAGCGACGGGTCGAAGAAGAGCTTTTCACCGAGCGCCGTCATCTGTTTCACGTGAGCAAACACGTCCGCGCGCGATTGCGCGTGCGGCGCCGCCCCCGCCTTCACGGCCGCGCCCGATGCCGCCTGCGTCTGTCCGCCCGCATCCGCGTTGGCCGCATGCGAGTCGCAGCCACTCATCGCCGCGGACAACGCAGCCAGCGCGAGGGAACAGAAAACGAAAGGCAAACGCATCAAAGACATAAAAGGTGAGACGCCGAAATTGAAAGATGCCGAAGCGTATGTCGTGCACGTGTCTTTCATATGACAAGCCTGGACGCCTTCATATCGAGCCCTCTGCTTGCAATTTATTGAACTAACATTACGCACTCGAAAGGCTTATTACACGGCCGCGTCAAAGTGAATTGCCACACTGCGCACGCCAGCGGGCAAAGGCTTTCTTGATGACAAGCTCCGCGTCATGCGCCGGTCCCCAACACAAGAGAGAATCTCAATGAACTAGAAACTCGTTTGCGCGGTGCCGCTCGCGGCGACTGCCGCATTCGGCCTCTACGCATGCGGCGGCGACGACCATCAGAGCAACGACATCTCCTCCGTGAAGAACGTCGTCGTGATCTATGCGGAGAACCGCAGCTTCGATAACCTGTGTACGGCCACTTCCCCGGCGCGAACGGTCTGCAGAACGTGACGGCGGCCAATTCGCAGCAGCTCGACCGCGACGGCAGCGTGCTCGCGACGCTGCCAAAGATCTGGGGCGGCCTGACGGCGACGGGCGTGACGCCCGCGGTCACCGAGGCTATGACGGCGAACCTGCCGAACGCGCCGTTCGCAATCGACGATCCCAACGGTTTCAACACGCAGCTCAACGTCACGACGCGCGATCTGTATCACCGCTTCTACGAGAACCAGATGCAGATCGACGGAGGCAAGAACGACAAGTTCGCCGCCTGGGGCGACTCGGGCGGTCTCGTGATGGGTCACTACGATACGCCGCCGGACAAGCCGCCGCTCTACAAGATCGCGCAGCAATACACGCTCGCGGACAACTTTTTCATGGGCGCATTCGGCGGCTCGTTCCTGAACCACCAGTGGCTCGTCTGCGCGTGCACGCCGGTCTACCCGAACGCGGACACGAGCGTCGCCAAGGGTTCGATCTCGGCCATGAATCCCGACGGCGTGTCGCTCAAGCTCGCGAAGGCCGCGGGTTCCGCGCTTTCCGGCAACACGCAGGCCCTGTTCGTGAACTCGGCAACCTCACGCCCGACTTCTACGCGGTCAACACAATGCAGCCGCCGTACCAGCCGAGCGGCAACAAGCCGCCCGCGGGCGGCGACGCGAACCTCGCGGACCCGAGCCAGCCGACCACGCTGCCGCCGCAGATCCAGCAGCACATCGGCGATCTGCTGAACAACGCCGGCGTGAGCTGGGCCTGGTACGGCGGCTCGTGGGCCGCGGCATTGGCGGACCGCTCGGTCATCAACGGCGCGGTCAACGTGGTGCCTGACTTCCAGACGGACCATCAGCCCTTCAACTACTTCGCCGATCTTGCACCGGGCACGCCCAACCGCGCGCAGCACCTGCTCGACGGCGGCGCGAACGGCTCGGAGTTCATCAAGGCGATCGACGGGGGCACGCTGCCGCAAGTCGCGTTCTACAAGCCGCAGGGCAACCTGAACGAGCACGCCGGCTATACGGATGTCGCTTCAGGCGACCAGCACATCGCCGACGTGATCTCCCATCTGCAGAAAAGCCCGCAGTGGAAGAACATGGTCGTCGTCGTGACCTACGACGAAAACGGCGGCTTCTGGGACGGCGGCTTCTGGGATCACGTCGCGCCGCCGCAGGGCGACCGCTGGGGTCCGGGCACGCGGGTCCGGGCACGCGCATTCCGGCGCTCATCGTCTCGCCGTACGCGAAGAAGGGCTTCGTCGATCACACGCAGTACGACACGACGTCGATCCTGCGCTTCATCACGAAATGCTTCAACCTGCCGTCGCTGCCGGGCATCACGGCGCGCGCCGCCGCGCTCGTGGCGAACGGCGCCCAGAAGATGGGCGACCTGACCAACGCGCTCGACTTCTCGCAGTAAGCAGCGCGCTATTCGGAAGCCGTGACATGACGCGGGCCGCGGTATTCGAACCGCAGCCCGTTCCCTTCGATGCGGTCCTTCAGGCGCGCGCGAACAACGTCGCCAGATCGTTCGTGTGCGCGCCGCCGGCCTGCGCGAGGACGCGCGCTTCCAGCTCATCGATATGCGTGCGCATCGTCGCGAGCGCGGCGCCGAGATCGCCTTCCTCCAGTGCATCGACGAGACGGCCGTGCTCGTCCGATGAGCAATTCGACACCTTCGACGGATCGAACAACGCCTTGTAGAGCTCGGTCTTCGCGACGAGCTTCGCGAGAAACCCCTGCACTTCCGGCGCGCCCGCAAGCTCCGCGAGCAGCAGATGGAAGTGTTCCGCGAGACGCACGTACTCCTCGACGCTGCCCGCCTTCACGGCGCGCTGCTCCGACTTGATGTGCGCACGCAGGGCACGTTTCGCCTGCGTCGGCAGAGCGTCGCACAGCGATGCGACGATGCCCGCCTCCACCACCTGCCGCGCGCGATAGACCTCGCGGATGTCCGCCACCGTCGGCGACGGCACGAACGCCCCGCGATTGGCCTCCAGCGTGAGCTTGCCTTCCGCGCCGAGCCGCGCGAGCGCCTTGCGGATGGCGCCGCGGGGTGCAGTCGAAAGCGGCGGCGAGTTCCCGTTCGACGAGCTGCGCGCCGGGCGCGAGCTTGCCGCGCAGGAGCGCGGACGCGATAGCCGCGTAGACGCGCTCGTCGGGCAAGGTTTCGTCCGGCGCGATTTCGTTGGCTGAGATGTCCTTGCGTGATGCCATGATGCCCATCGTGCTTATGTTGTTTCGCATTGTAGCAAGTGTGGCGTCGCATGGACGAATGTGGGTTATCACCCAGCGCCATTTTTGGTTGACCAAATATTGCTAAAATGGTCAACTAATTGTCGGCAAACAGGAGGTCCGATCGTATGGAATCGTCGACATGGATCGTCGACGCACGACCGTTCGGAGGCGCGCCGGCGGACGTCCGCATCGCCGGCACGACGATCGACGTGATTCTCCCGCACGGCGAGCGCTCGCCCGCGCCGGGCGATGTCGTCATCGATGGCGCGGGCGGGTTGCTGTTGCCCGGCTTCGTCGAAGGCCACACGCATCTGGACAAGACCACGTGGGCCATGCCGTGGTATCGCAACGCAGTGGGGCCGCGGCTCGTCGACCGCATCGAGAACGAGCGCCGCTGGCGCGCCGAAAGCAGCCACGATGCCGGGCACGCGTCGCGCGCGCTGGCGCTCGAATTTCTGCGCCGGGGCACGACGCGCCTGCGCACGCACGTCGATTCGATACTGACGCGGGCCTGCGCCATCTCGAAGGCGTGTGCGCGACGCGCGCGGCGCTCGCCGATGTCCTCGACATGCAGATCGTCGCGTTTCCGCAGTCGGGCGTCATGAAACGCCCGGGCACGCGCGAACTGCTCGATACCGCGTTGGGCAACGGGGCCGACGTGCTGGGCGCGCTCGATCCTGCCGCCATCGACGGCGATCCGGCCGCGTCGCTCGATATCACATTCGCGCTCGCGGCGAAGCACGGCAGGCCCATCGACATTCATCTTCACGAGCCCGGCGAACTCGGCGCGTTCACCTTCGATCTGCTGCTTGTCACTGTGCGGCACTATGGAGCCATTTCGAGGGCGGCATAAAGGCGCCACCTGAGAGGCGGCGTAATGGCGCCACCCCACGTGCGGCGTAAAGGAGCCACCCGAAGGGCGGCACATAGGCG
>LFJH01000025.1 GCA_001189335.2 Candidatus Paraburkholderia schumanniana | reverse complement strand
AAATGCAGGCTTGCAATGGTCAGACGCTCTTCGGGTTGAAGCTGCTGATACTGAGTTCTTTCGTGCATCGCAACACCTTATACGAAACAGGTGTTGCACTTCAGATTTGAGGCCGCGCAGCGACATCCGCCCGTCGAACTGCGCCTCCTGCGTTACTTCGTGACGGTCGCCGAGGAAATGCATTTCGGCCGCGCCGCCGCGCGCCTCGCGATGACGCAGCCGCCGCTCTCCCAGGCGATCCGTGCACTGGAAGACGCGCTCGGTGTCGCGCTGTTCGTGCGCACGAAACGCACCGTGGAACTGACGCCGGTCGGCAAGGACCTGCTGCCGGAAGTGCGGCGCCTGCTCGCCTCCGCCGATGCGCTGCGGCCGCTCGCGCAGTCGCTCGCGTTCGTCTCCACGGCCGACTACGGGCTGCTTGCCCGCGCTTCTGCGCGATTTCGGCGCCCGCCATCCCGGCATGCGGCTGCAGCTTACCGAAGCGACCAGCGACGTGCAGATCGAGGAACTGGTCGCCGGGCGCATCGATGCCGGACTGGTGATTCCGCCGCTGCCGCCGCGCTACGCGTCGTCGCTGTCGTATCTACCGGTCGCGCGCGAGCCGCTCGTCATCGCGATGTCGACGGATGCCGCGCGGGAACTGGGGCAGGGCGCGCAGCAATGGGCCGACACGCCCGTCGACCTGCACGATCTCGCCGCGGCGCCGCTCGTCATCTTCCCGAGACGGCTCGCTCCCGGCTTGTATGACATCATTATGGGCTGCTACGGCGCGGCGGGACTCATGCCGCGAATCGGGCAGGAGGCGATCCAGATGCAGACCATCGTGAGCCTCGTGTCCACGGGCATGGCGTCGCGCTCGTGCCGCGCTCGCTGCGTCATCTGCGGCGCACGGGCGTCGTGATCGTCCCTTGCGTCCGTTGAACGAGCCCGAAACGCTCGTCGAAACCGGGCTCGTATGGCGCGCCGCGGAAGTGAGCCCGGTGCTCGCCGGGTTCATCGACATCGTCCGTACGCGGACTGAAAGCGCGGGTTCGGTATGATTCGCCCTTGTAGTTCGCTCTAATTCCCACATCAGAATGCTCATATCAGAATGCTCATACATCCCAATTTCGATCCCGTCGCAATTCATCTCGGACCGCTCGCCGTGCGCTGGTACGGCCTCATGTACCTGGTGGCGTTCGTGTCGGTCATCGTCATCGGGCGGCTGCGCTTGTGGCTGCCTTACGTGGCGGCGCAGGGCTGGACCGTGAAGGACATCGACGACATGCTGTTCTACGGCGTGCTCGGCACGATTCTCGGCGGGCGTATCGGCTACGTGATCTTCTACAAGGCGAGCTACTACGCCGCGCATCCGCTCGATATCTTCAAGGTATGGGAAGGCGGCATGTCGTTTCACGGCGGTTTTCTCGGCGTGACGCTCGCGATGGTGCTGTTCGCGTATCAGCGCAGGCGCACGTGGCTTCAGGTCACGGACTTCGTCGCGCCGATGGTGCCGCTCGGTCTCGCGGCGGGGCGTCTCGGCAACTTCATCAACGGCGAACTGTGGGGCCGCGTGACGGACCCGAACGCGCCGTGGGCGATGCTCTTCCAGAACTCGTCGAACGACGATGCGATCTGGCTCTCGAAAAATCCGCAAATGGATGCGCAATACCATCTCACGGAAATCTTCCAGCGCTATCACATGCTGCCGCGCCATCCGTCGCAGTTGTACGAGATCGCGCTGGAAGGGTTTGTGCTGTTCATCGTGATCTGGACGTTCTCGCGCAAGCAGCGGCCCGTCGGCGCGATTTCCGCGCTGTTTCTGATCGGTTATGGGCTGGCGCGCTTCACCGTGGAATTCGCGCGTGAACCGGACGATTATCTCGGTCTGCTCGCGCTCGGCCTTTCGATGGGCCAGTGGCTCTCGCTGCCGATGATCATCGCGGGCGTTCTGATGATGGTGTGGGCGTACAAGCGCAATCTGCGCCTGCCGCCGGAATCCGCAAAGGCCTGAGTCGTTCGTGGGGCAGTGCCGCCCCGCATCGGTCGATCAGCGTCCCATTTGCACCGAGCCCGACCATCGACGGTTACCGTGGTCGTGCCGGCTTCCATCGCGATGGGCGCGGCCATCTTTGCATCGGCGCTCATCGCGCGCGACTGCATCATCATGACGGGGCGCGGCTGAATGCCGCCGCGTTCGACGTTCACTTCCCGAATCGTGAAATTGCTGTAGCCGAACGCCTGGGCGGCGGTCTGCGCCTGCTTGCGGAAGGCGTCGATGGCCTGTGCGACGAGCTTCTGTTCGGCCGTGCGGCTGCGCCTCGGGCGACAGCAAAAATGCGACGCTGCCCACTTGCATCGACGAGCTCATCTTGCCCGCGAGCTTCGACACCGCCGCGAAATTATGCGATTCTAGCACGACTTCGGTGCGGCCGCGCCATGCGGAGATCTTGCCGTCGCGGTCCGTGGACGGATATACGGTGAACGAGCCGCTCTTCGCCGTCACGCCATCGACGCCCTTTGCCTCGCGCAATGCGGACTCGGCCCGCTGATTGAGCGTGCTGGTTGAGCGTGCTGGTGAGCGAGGAGGGATCGGCGGCTTCCTGCTCGTAGAAGAGCGTGATGTTGACGACATCCTGCGGCACTTGCGCGCTCGATTGCGCCGACAGCGAAAGCACCCCCGAGGGCTGCTGATTGATCACCGTCTGAGCGGCCGCTGCCTGAGAGAAGGTGAGCGCGGCGCCGGACATCGCGAGCAGGGCGAGGGCGGCGGCGGTTTTCTTATTGATCATCGAAGGACTCCGAATGCAGGACATCGCGTGATTCGCGACCGCATTTAGTCGTTGCGCCCGTGTCGTAAGTTCCTTGTTAGACGAGTTGCTCGGTAATAAATCGCCATTGCGCTTCGGTCACCGGCGTGATCGACAGCCGATTGCCGCGCGCGAGCACCTGCATGTCCGCGAGCGCCTCGTGTTCGCGCAACGCCGCGAGCGAAATGAGCGGCGTCTTCTTCACGAACTTCACGTCGACGAGCATCCAGCGCGGCGTTTCCTGTGTGGACTTCGGATCGTAATAATCGCTCTTAGGATCGAACTGCGTGGGATCGGGATAGGCCGTCGAGCACACCTTTGCGATGCCCGCGATGCCCGGCTCCGGACAGCTCGAATGATAGAACAGCACGCCGTCGCCGATCTGCATCTGATCGCGCATGAAGTTGCGCGCCTGATAGTTGCGCACGCCGGTCCACGGCAAGGTTTGATTCGGTGCGTGCGCGACGTGCGCGAGATGATCGATGCTCGCTTCATCCGGTTCGGACTTCGACTTCATCAGCCAGTAGCGCATGATTATTCGCTGTGCAGGATCGACGATGCAGCATCACTGATGCAAATGAAAACGGCACCGGAATAACCGATGCCGCTTTCGACTTGCCTGAATGGAGTCCCCGCCACAGCCGCTAGGCCGGCATCCTGAGCCTGGGTTCAAGATTGGTCGCGGTAAGCAACACTTCGGGTACATCGTACTAGCGACGCGCGCGCCCGTGCTGCAAGGTTCCGCACCCGTGCCAATGTAGCATTGGTTCAAGGAATATATGACCTTGGCGTACCAGGCAGGGAAACGACACTCTACACCAATCGTTTGCCTTCTGTAGCACCGCTGCGGTTTCTTTTTTCGATTGAAAGCGCGCGTTGATTGTCTTCCGCGCGGCGATGCTCAGTCACGCTTTACTGCGCTTCGTATTGCGCAATGACGGCGCCCAGTTGCTCGTTCATGGAGTGCATCGTGCGGCGGATTTCCTCGGCGGGGAAGGCCTCGCCGTAGCGCACGCTGTCCTGCAGCTTAAGCAATTCCGACGCCAGCGAAAGCGCCGCCATCACTGCGATGCGGTCCGTGCCGCGCACGCTGCTCGCGTTGCGCACCTTGTTCATTTCCGCGTCGACGCGCGCAACGGCTTCGCGCAATGCGCCTTCCGTTTCCGGCGAGCACGCGAGGCGATAGGGCTGCCCGAGAATGGACACTTCGATTTGCGTGGTCGTCATGCCTTCTCTCCCTGATGATGCTCGCCGTGCATTTCCGCTTCGGGCGCTTCATGCGCGTCCTGCGAATCGGCTTCGAGGAGATCGAGTTGATTGTCGGATTCGGCTTGATGCGCGGACTTCGCGCGCGGCAGTTTCTCGAGGATCGCGTTCAGGCGCACTTGCGCGTCGTCGATCTTCGCGGAGAGAGAGTCGCGTTCCGATTGCAGCGCGTCGCGCTCTTCACGCACCTGCGCGAGTTCCGCCTGCACATTTGCATAATCGGCGCGCAGTTGATCGAGTTGTTCCTGCAGCGCGATACGCGCCTGATTGTGGCGCTCGCTGATCTGGATCAGCCGGCCGATATTTCCTGACAGTGATTCAAGTTCGTTGAGCATGTGCTGCGTCCTCTAAAGACCTCTTTTAGCGCGGTTCAACGGAGCTTCCGATAATTGTCTCGTTTCGAGACGTAACGGCACGCGATCTTGCGCCTAAATCATCGGTGCGTCTGTCGCCGTGCATTCGTGTGCAGAAAACGCGAGCGCTGGTCATCGCTCGTGAGGACAGGCCGGCCGATTCTCATTCGATTCGTCATGCGCCGCGCCTTTTGCGTCCGCGCAGAGAGGCCCGCCGTTTCTTGACGGCCCCGACCCGCGCTCCTACACTTGCCGCACTTTTTGGTGCTCGCATCCGCGGATCTCGCAGATGCAGTCAAACGGGAAACAGGGAGTGAAGTCGACGAAGCATACGGGACGAGCCAACCTGTGCTGCCCCCCGCAACGGTAAGCGACCGCAACGCAAGTTGCAAGTCGTCTCATGCGCGTTTTTGCAGCGTGGGCGTGTGAATTTCATGCCCCGGGTTTGTCACTGGACGCCCTGCAAAAAACGTGTCGACGCCACTGCGCAGATGCGCGGGAAGGCGAGACGAAGCGTCGCCAGCCCGGATACCGGCCACACACAGTTCGGCGCGCCCGCTGCATGAAGCACGGCGCGTTCGTCGCGCATCGACCTCGCGGGGAGTGGGGCCGCGCTCATGGTTCACGGGAACTCTCACAATGCTTTCGCCATCGGCCGCGTTCACGAGCGGCCTCGCTCGTCGCAGCGCGCTCGCTGTTGTCGTCGGCCTGCCGTTTGCGAGCGCGGCCAGCACCGCGCATGTCGCGCCCCCAGCCGGCGGCGCCTCGCAAACGCTTGCGCCGGTCGTCGTCACCTCGACGCGCGCGCCGCAGCCTCTCGTCGACTCCATTGCGCAGACTTCGCTCTTCGACGAGCAGGACATCGCCGATATCAACGCAAGCGATGCACTCGGTCTCATCGCGCTCGCGCCGGGCGTGCAGATCACGCGCAACGGCGGCCGGGGTGCGAACTCGGGGCTCTTCATACGCGGCGCTGCGTCGTCGCAATCGCTGGTGCTGATCGATGGCGTGCGCGTCGAATCGGCGTCGCTCGGCGCGGCGCAGCTTTCGCAATTGATGCTCGATCAGATCGGGCGCGTCGAGGTCGTGAACGGCAACGTGTCGTCGCTGTGCGGCTCGAACGCGATCGGCGGCGTCGTGCAGATCTTCACGAAGGAAGGGGAGCCGCATCCGCTGCGCTTCAGCTTCGAGGCCGAGTACGGCAGCTATCACACGCAGCGGCAATCGGCGGGCGTAAACGGCGCGCTCGACCGCGACGGCCGCACGACGTTCAGCCTGAACGTGTCGCGCGAAAAGACCGACGGCTTCTTGTCGATCGATCCGAACATCGCGCCCGGCGCGAATCCTAACGCGAACGGCTATCTGAACGAGAGCGTCGCGGCGACGCTGCGGCACCGGTTCAGCGACCAATGGGACGCGGGCGTGCGCTTCCTGCAATCGAACGGCATCGACAGCTTCGACGATGCCTACGGCCGTCCCACCGATCTCAACGACTCGCACGATCGCGTGCGCTCGGCGTCCGTGTTCGCGAACGGCAGGCTGACCGACGACTGGACCACGCACTTCACGGTCGCGCAGGGACAGGACCGCGCGAACATCGAGCAGAACGGCGTCCATACGAGCCGCTTCGACTCGGAGAACCGTCAATACACGTGGCAGAACGACTTCAGGATGACGGATGCGCACAAGCTGCTGTTCGGCTACGAGCATCTCGATCAGACGCTCGACTCGGATCGGTTCAGCGCTCCCGATCGTCACGTGAACTCGGCGTTCGCGGGCTATGTGGGACGCATCGGCGCGAACGAATTGCAGGCGAATCTACGTCACGACCAGTATTCCGATTTCGGCGGCCCGAACAGCTACTATCTGGGCTACGCGTACAACTTCGATGCGCACTGGAAGGCGAGCGCGAGCTATGCGGCATCGTTCCGCGCGCCGAGCTTCGACGATCTCTACTATCCGTTCAGCGGCAATCCGTCGATTCAGCCGGAGCGCAGCCATTCGGTCGAGGCGGCGTTGCAGTACGCATCGAATGCGCTCGGCGTGATGCGAGTGACGCTTTTTCAGACGCGCTACTCGAACCTGATCGACTACGTGTCCGACGGCGGCTTCTACTATGTCGCGCAGAACGTCGGACGCGCGAAGGTGCAGGGCGTCGAAGGGTCGTGGGCGGTGCATGCCGGCGCGACGGACGTGCGCGCGGGCGTGACCTTCCAGAATCCCGTCGATGAGACCAATCACGGGGATCTGACGCGGCGCGCGCGGCGTTTTGCGACGTTCACGGCGCATCGCACGATCGGGCGCTGGCGCGTGGGCGGCGAATGGATCGTGAGCGGCGCGCGCAGCGACTACGACTCGACGCTCGCGGGCTATGGGATCGTGAACCTGTCGGCACGCTATGACATTTCGAACTCGTGGTACGTCACGGCGCGCATCGACAATCTGTTCGACAAGGACTATGAGCTTGCGTATTCGTACGACACGCCGCGGCGCGGCGCCTACATCACGCTCGGCTGGCATCCGTCGTGAGCGATGTGCCTGAGCGTCTTCGGCGCCCGCCCACGATGAACGCCGCGCGAGCCACCGCGATCTGGGCCGCGCTCGGCGTCGCTGCGTTCGCCGTGCTGGTTGCGTCGCTGGCGATGGGCAGGCAGTGTCGCGTTGCCGCTGTCGCGGGCGCTCGGCGCGCTCTTTCATGCGCACGCGGCGACGCCCGATATCGCCGATGAAATCGTGCTCACGCTGCGTCTGCCGCGCGCGCTCGCCGGCTTTGCGTCCGGCGCGCTGCTGCAGGTTCTGTTGCGCAATCCGCTCGCGGAGCCCTATGTGCTCGGCATGTCCGGCGGCGCGGCAACGTTCGCGCTCGTCGCGCTGTTGATCGCGCTCGTCGTGATCGTGCCCGTCGCGCCGCAACTGAACGTGCTGCTGCGCGGCGATGCCACCGCGCATGCGCTCGGCGTGCCGGTCGCGCGATTGCGCCTGCGCGTGTATCTCGTCGCATCGCTCGCGGCGGCGGCTGCGGTGACGACGGCGGGAACCATCGGCTTCGTCGGGCTCGTCGTGCCGCATCTGCTGCGGCTCGCGTTCGGCAACGATCAGCGCATGCTCCTGCCCGCCGCCGCGCTCGCGGGCGGTCTCGCCGTGATGGCCGCCGATCTCGCCGCGCGCACCGTGATCGCGCCAGCGCAGTTGCCGGTGGGTGTCGTCACCGCGCTCACCGGCGTGCCGATGTTTCTTTGGATGCTGCTGCGGAGGCCGCGATGAGCCTGCAGCTCGATGGCATCGTGCTTCGCGCCGGTGCGCGGACGCTCGTCGATGATCTCACGCAGACGATCGAGCCGGGCGAAGTCTGGTGCATCGCGGGTCCGAACGGCGCGGGCAAAACGACGCTCATCAATGTGCTGGCGGGGCTCCTCAAACCCGCATCGGGTGCCGTGTCGCTCGAGGGCCGCTCGCTCGCTTCATGGCGCGCCGCGGATCTCGCGCGCGCCCGTGCATTGATGCCGCAGACGACGCACGACGCCTTCAGCGCGAGCGTGCTCGATACCGTGCTGCTCAACCGTTTTCCATATCTCGGCGGCTGGGGCTGGGAGAGCGACGACGACCGCGGCGCCGCGCGCGCCGCGCTCGATGCGCTCGGCCTCGCGTCGTTCGCCTCGCGCGACGTGCTGACGCTTTCGGGCGGGGAACGGCAGCGTGTCGCGTTGGCCGCGGTGCTGTGCCAGGACGCGCCGATGCTGCTGCTCGACGAACCGCTCGCGCATCTCGACCTGCATCATCAGATCGACTGCCTGCACGCCTTGCGAAACGCTGCGTGCGCGCACAAGCACACCGTAATCTTCTCGTGCCACGATCTCAATCTCGCGCGCCGTTTCGCGACGCACGCGCTGCTGCTCGACGGCCAAGGCGGCGCGTACGCCGGCCTGGTCACCGACGTCCTCACGCCCGAACGCGCGAGCGCGGCATTCGGCTATCCACTCGCGCTGATCCGCGACGGCGGACATGAAGCGCTCGTCCCTTCCATTCCACGTCACTGAAGGAATTTCGATGTCCACCCTCAACGACATCCCGATGCCCCGCACGCTCGACCGCGCGCTCGAAACCGAACTGCGCCATATCATCGACACGAAGACGAAGCCGCCCGGCAGTCTCGGCCGTCTCGAAGCGCTCGCGCTGCAGATGGGCCTGATTCAACGCACATTGAGCCCCCGCATCGAGCGTCCCGCGATGATCGTCTTCGCCGGCGATCACGGCATCGCCAAGGAGGGCGTGAGCTCGTATCCGCAGGAAGTGACGGCGCAGATGGTCGCGAATTTTCTAGCGGGAGGCGCCGCGATCAATGCGTTGTCGGGTTCGGTCGGCATGGCGCTCGAAGTCGTCGATGCAGGCGTGGCGACGCCGATCCCCATCGACCAGGGCTATGTACGCCTGTCGCTCGGGCTTGGCACGCGCAACTTCGCGCAGGCGCCCGCGATGTCGCGCGAGACCGCGCTCGAAGGCATCGCGCGGGGCGTGGCACGCGTGCGGCGTCACGCGTCGCTCGGCACGAATGTGATCGGCTTCGGCGAGATGGGGATCGCGAATACCTCGGCGGCAGCGTGCCTGATGAGCAGGCTGTGCGGCTTGCCGATCGACGAGTACGTCGGGCGCGGCACCGGTCTCGACGACGAGGGCCTCGCGCACAAGCGCGATGTGCTCGGCCGCGCGCTCGCCTTGCATCGTGACGAAGGCGATGCGCTCGACACGCTCGCGACCTTCGGCGGCTTCGAGATCGCGATGATGACGGGCGCGTATCTCGCGGCCGCGTGCGCAGGCATGACGATACTCGTCGATGGCTTCATCGCGACGTCGGCGCTGCTGGTTGCGTCGAAGATCGCGCCCGAGGTGCTCGATTACTGCGTGTTCGCGCATGCATCGAACGAGACGGGGCATCGGCGCATGCTCGCGCATTTCGATGCAGCGCCGCTTCTGCAACTCGACCTGCGGCTTGGCGAAGGCACGGGCGCGGCGCTCGCGCTGCCGATCCTGCGCGCGGCCGTCGCGTTCGTCGACGAAATGGCGAGCTTCGAATCGGCGGGCGTATCCGACAAGCAAGACCAGTGACGATGAACCGTCCGCTCGACGAACTGCGCTACTTCTTCACGGCGCTCGGCTATTTCACGCGCGTGCCGGTGCCGCGCTGGGTGGGCTTCGAGCGCGAGTATCTCAATGCGGCGGCGCGCTATTTTCCGCTCGTCGGCGCGATGGTCGGCGGCGTCGCCGCGCTCGCCTATCTGGCGGCGCTGCGCGTGTTTCCAGCCGGCGTCGCGGTATTGCTTTCGATGGCCGCGACGCTCGTGCTCACCGGCGCGTTCCACGAAGACGGACTCGCCGATTGCGTCGATGCATTCGGCGGCGCGTACACGCGCGAGGATGCGCTGCGCATCATGCATGACTCGCGCATCGGGGCGTTCGGCGCAATCGCGCTCATCGTCGCGTTGGCGCACAAGTGGCAGACGCTCGCTGCACTGCCGCCGCAGCGCGTCGCGTGGATCATGGTCGCCGCGCACGCCGCGAGCCGCGCATTCGCGATCAGCTATCTTGTCACGCTCGATTACGTGCGCGCCGAAGGCAAGGCGAAGCCGGTCGCGCAGCGCATGAGCCTGGCGTCGTTCGCGCTCGTGCTCGTGTTCGGCCTGCCGTGGCTTTTCCTCATCGACTGGAAGCTTGCGTGCGTCACGATCCTTGAGCTGATCGTGCTGCGCATTTTTATCGGACGCTATTTCGTGAAGCGTATCGGAGGCTATACCGGCGATTGCCTGGGCTTGGCCCAGCAGGTGTTCGAAATCGCGATCTATCTCATCGGGCTCGCATGGATCTCATCCTGATCCGGCATCCGGAAGTGGCCGTCGAGGCGGGCGTTTGCTACGGGCAAACCGATGTGCCCTTGCAGCGCGACGCGCGCGAATCCGCGCGTATGTCGATGGCGCGCATGAACGCGCTGAACGTGCCTGTCTGCATCGATAGCTGGCATACGAGTCCGCTTCAGCGATGCGCATCGCTCGCGCATGCGCTGTCCGCTTGCGCGCATATCGACGCGCGTCTCTCCGAAATGCACTTCGGCGAATGGGAAGGGCGCAAGTGGGACACGGTCGATCGCGCGCTCATCGACTTCTGGGCCGCCGACATCGAGCATGCGCGCCCGCATGGCGGCGAGAGTCTCGCCCAGTTTGCGGATCGCGTTTTCGCATGGTTCGACGAGACATGCGTCGATCAAGAGGCGGTGCACGTCGTCGCGCATGCGGGCGTCATGCGTGTGCTCGCGGCGCATTTGCTGGGCGTCGCGCGCGGGAATGTCTTGCAATGGCCGCTCGATTTCGGCGGCGTCGCGTGGTTCAGGCGCGTGCGCGGACAGAGGCTGTTCGTGCGCTGGAACGCCTGATCACTTCGGACGCCGCTCGCGGGCGGTTTCCAGATCACGGCAGAGCTGCGACGCGCCCAGCGCGAGCCGGGGCGTCGGCCGGCTGATGAGATCGCCGTCGATGCCGAACAGATTGCCGCGCGCGACCGCAGTGAGCGACGTCCAGCGTTTCCACCGTTCGAGCGCGGGCAAGGGTCGATCCGGCTTCGTCGCGCCCGGCGTCGCGGTGACGATTGCCTCCGGATTCGCGGCGAGCACGGCTTCGGTCGAAACCGTCGGCACGCGAGGCTTTTCCGCGGCGAATACGTTCACGCCGCCGCAAAGACCGATCACTTCGTCGAAGACGTCGTCGCGATTGAGCGTCATCAGCGGATCGTCCCAGACCTGATAGAACACGCTCACGGGCGGTCTTTGCGCATAGCGTGCACGCAATTGCGCGATGTCGCGCGTGAACGCGACGGACGCGGCGCGCGCGCTCGACTGCGTGCCGAGCAGCGCGCCCAGTTTGTCGATGCTCGTCGCGATATCATCGAGACGCTGCGGCTCGCTCGCGTAGATCGGGATGCCGAGCGCCTTCAGCCGGTCCATCTAACGCGCCGCGTTCCCATGCCGCCACACGACGATCAGATCAGGATGCAGCGCGCCGATGCGCTCCAGATCGAGCGCCTTGTTGTCGCCGACGCGCGCAATGGACTGCGCTGCCTTCGGATAGTCGCTGTACGTCACCGCGCCGACGATGCGCGCGCCGCCGCCCGCCGCGAACAGCAGTTCGGTGACGTGCGGCGCGAGGCTGACCACGCGTTCCGCCGGCTTCGCGAGCGTGACGGATGCGCCGCTGTCATCGGTGACGGTGATGGCGTGGGCTTGCATCATCGCGAAGGCGGCCGCGCACGCCATCACGCGATGCAGCTTCACCCTTCACCCGCAGGTCTCCCGCAACGCGAGCGTCAGGCGCGCCCAGTCGCCTTCCGCGCCCGGCAATCCGATGCGCAGGCTCGGCATCATGCCCGGCAGATCGAAGAGGCGTGTCCAGATGCCGCGCACGGCGAGCGCGTGCTGAAGCCCGGGCGCTTGCGACGTGGACGTCCACGCGAAGAGCGGCGTCGCGCGCACGTCGAAGCCGCGGCCCGAGATCAGCTCAGCGAGGCGCGCGCCATCGCGCTGCAGGCGTGTACGCGCTTCGCGCTGCCATTCGATGTCGGCGAAAGCCACCTCGACTGCATGGCGCGCGGGACCGCTGACGGCCCACGCGCCGAGCGCATCGCGCAATGCATCGATGATCGGAGGCGCCGCGAGCACGAAGCCCGCGCGTATGCCCGCGAGTCCGAAGAACTTGCCCACCGAGCGCAGCACGACGAGCCCCTCGCGCGCGCTTTCCCCCGCAAGCGACGATGCCGGGTCGACATCGGCGAACGCTTCATCGACGATGAGCGTGCCGCCGCGCGAGGCGAGTTGCGCATGCCAGCGCAGGAGCGTGTCGGTCGGGAGGCGCTCGGCGGTCGGGTTGTTCGGATTGGCGACGATCACGTGATCGAGCGTACCGGGCAGGTCGCACGCATGGACATCCAGCGTGGCGATGGCATACCCCGCGCGCATGAAAGCGGGCGCGTATTCGCCGTAGGTCAGTTGCGCGACGCCCGCCGTGCCGCGACGCAATAGCGCCGGTAACGCGCGGATCGCCGCCTGCGAGCCGGCAACCGGCAACGCGAGCGGCGCGCCGTAATGGCGCGCGGCGAATTCAGCCAGACCATCGTCGTCTTCGGGCAGGCGCCGCCAGGCATCGGGCGGTACGGGCGGCACCGGATAGCCGCGCGGATTGATGCCGGTCGACAGATCGAGCCAGTCTTCGAAAGGAATTGCGTAGCGGCGCGCGGCTTCCCGCAGATTGCCGCCGTGTCGGATGGGGTTCGTCATGTCAGCCACTCGTGGTCATGCTCAGGACGGCAAGGATCAGCAGCACCGCGAGCCACATGAGCGTCGCGCGCTCGACGAGCCGCAACGCCGCGACCACGTGCTTCGGGTTCGCGTCGTGGCCCGCGCCGAGTGTCGGCCGCGCCTCCAGCTTGCCGTGATACACCGCCGCGCCGCCGATCAGCACGTTCAGGCTGCCGGCGCCCGCGGCCATGACCGGGCCCGCATTCGGGCTGTCCCACAAGCGCGCCTGCGCGCGCCAGCAGTGCCAGGCCATGTGCGTGTCGCCCGCCAGCGCGTAGGTCGTCGCCGTGAGGCGTGCGGGGATGAAGTTGAGCACGTCGTCGAAGCGCGCCGCCGCCCAGCCGAAGCGCAGATAGCGCGCCGTGCGGTAGCCCCACATTGCGTCAAGCGTGTTGGCGAGGCGGAACATGAGCGCGCCCGGTCCGCCCGCGACGGCGAACCAGAAGAGCGCGCCGAAGATCGCATCGTTGCCGTTCTCCAGCGCCGATTCGACCGCCGCGCGCGAGAGGGCGTTTTCATCGGCCTGCGACGTGTCGCGCGACACGATGCGTGAGGTCAGCGTGCGCGCCTGGTCGATATCGCCGAAGCTCAACGCACGCGCGATCGGCGCGATGTGCTCGCGCAGGCTTTTCGCGCCGAGCGCGAACCAGATCAGCAGCACATGCACGAGACACGCATAGGAAAACGGCAGGACGCTCACCAGTATCCAGGCGATGCAGACCGGCGGCGCGATCAGGATGAACCAGGCGAGAATGCCCGCGGGCCGCGCGCGAAAGCCCGTGTTCATGCGCGCTTCGAGCCTGCTCGCGAGACTGCCGAAGCCGACCAGCGGATGCCGCACGCGGGGCTCCCCGAATACGCGGTCGACGATCACGCCGAGCACCGCGGGCAGGGCCATCGCGTAGGCCGAGAGGAGCAGCATCGCTTTTCGATCCTCCTTTCAGCCTTTGAGCGCGAGCGGCAGGCCCGCGATCATCATCGTCGCGCGCGTGCTGGCGGCGGCGACGCGCTGATTCAGGCGACCGAGCTCGTCGACGTAAAGACGCGTGACCGAGCCGAGCGGCACGACGCCCAAACCGATTTCATTGCTGACCACGATGACCTTGCCGCGCACCTGCGCGAGCGCGGCATCGAATTGCGCGAACGCTGCGCACGCGCCATCGGGCAGGGTGGCGATCTGCGCATCGGCGGAACCGGACGAAAACAGCAGATTGGCGAGCCAGAGCGTCAGGCAGTCGATCAGCACGCAATGGCCCGCGGCGTCCGCTTCGAGCAGCGCGCCCGCGAGGTCGAGCGGCGCTTCGACGAGCGTCCAGTGCGCGGGCCTGCGCTCGCGATGAAGCCGCACGCGCTCCGCGAATTCCGCATCGCCGATGCTCGCGGTCGCGATGTAGGTGACGGGCAGTCCGCTCTGCGCGGCGAGGCGTTCGGCATGCGCGCTCTTGCCTGAGCGTGCGCCGCCGAGAATGAAGGTCAGTTCGCGCGATGAGTCGGTCGAAGTCATCGCAATATTGTACCGGCGGGCTAAGATATCGAGCTTCGCTTTGAAGGAATCTCCCGATGCCATTCACGCCACGCGGCACGCTGATGATCCAGGGCACGACGTCCGATGCCGGCAAGAGCACGCTCGTCGCCGGACTGTGCCGTCTCGCGCGCCGCGCGTGCGTGCGCGTCGCGCCTTTCAAACCGCAGAACATGGCGCTGAATAGCGCGGTGACCGTCGATGGCGGCGAAATCGGCCGCGCGCAGGCGCTGCAGGCGATCGCGGCGGGCGTGCCGGCGCGCATCGACTTCAATCCCGTGCTGCTCAAGCCGACGAGCGATCGCGGCGCGCAGGTCATCATCCACGGCCACGCGCATGCGAACCTCGATGCGCGCGCGTATCACGGGTATAAGCGCATCGCCTTCGATGCGGTGCTCGCGTCCTATACGCGCCTGCAGAGCGAGTTCGATGCGGTGATCGTCGAAGGCGCGGGCAGTCCCGCCGAGATCAATCTGCACGAGGGCGACATCGCTAACATGGGATTCGCGGAGCGCGCCGATTGTCCGGTCATGCTCGTCGCCGATATCGATCGCGGCGGCGTGTTCGCGCATCTCGTCGGCACGCTGGCGTGCTTGTCGGAGAGCGAGCGGACGCGTGTGCGCGGCTTCGTCATCAACCGGTTTCGCGGCGATATCGATTTGTTGACGCCCGGACTCGACTGGCTGGAAGCGCAAACCGGCAAACCGGTGCTCGGCGTGCTGCCGTATCTGCACGGCCTCACGCTGGATGCCGAAGACATGCTGCCGAGCCAGCCGCACGCGCGCCGCGCCGCTGCCGCGCTCAAGGTGATCGTGCCGGCGCTGCCGCGCATCAGCAATCACACGGATTTCGATGCGCTGCGCGCGCATGCCCAGGTGGACTTCGAATACGTGCGCGCGGGCGTCGCACCGCCGCCCGCAGATCTGATCGTGCTGCCCGGCTCGAAAAGCGTGCAGCGCGATCTCGCCTGGCTGCGCGAGAACGGCTGGGACCGCGCGATCGAGCGGCATCTGCGGTACGGCGGCAAGCTGCTCGGCATTTGCGGCGGCATGCAGATGCTCGGACGTGAGATCGACGATCCCGATGGCGTCGAAGGCGCGGCGGGCTGCGTGAACGGGCTCGGTCTGCTCGATCTGTTCACTGTTCTCACGCCGGAGAAGCAACTCGAGAACGTCGCCGGCCGGTTGACGATCGACGGCGCACGCGCGCCGGTGCGCGGCTATGAAATCCACATGGGCCGCACGCACGGCGCGGCGCTCGCGCGGCCGTTCGTCGCGCTGGAATCGGGGCGCTTCGATGGCGCCGTGTCGGACGACGGACAGATCGCGGCCACGTATCTCCACGGCGTCTTCGACACGCCCGAAGCCTGCGCCGCGCTGCTCGCGTGGGCAGGCGTGAAGGGCGCCGAGCCGCTCGATTACCCGGCGCTGCGCGAGGCGTCGCTAGACCGGCTGGCGGATTCGTTTGCGCAAGCGCTGAATCTGGACGCGCTGCAGGCCGCCTTCGGTCAATAAAGAATCATCTGCGTGCAACGGAACATGGCGATGAGCTTGCCGTCGCCGTTCGTCACTGTCGCATCCCATACTTGCATGCTGCGTCCCAGATGCACGGCCGTGGCCTTCGCGACGATTTTCCCCTCGCGCGCCGTCGACACGTGATTGCTCTTCAGTTCGAGCGTCGTGAAATTCTGCGCCTTCGCCGGCAGATGGGCGATGCACGCATAGCCGCAGTACGTATCGGCGAGGCCGACGACCGTCGCCGCATGCAGAAAGCCATTCGGCGCGAGCAGTTCCGG
Organism: Candidatus Paraburkholderia schumanniana; assembly: GCA_001189335.2. GTDB lineage: Bacteria > Pseudomonadota > Gammaproteobacteria > Burkholderiales > Burkholderiaceae > Caballeronia > Caballeronia schumanniana. The sequence goes on along the minus strand of LFJH01000025.1, from coordinate 3,752 downwards.
ACGGATCGCGAGTTCGCCGGTCAGCTGGCCCTGGTCGAGCGAAACGAGTTGCACGCCGAGCAAGTCGGGCAGGCGGCCTTTCTGACGATTGCGCAGGAAGTGGAGCGTGACATCGGGGCGGAGCATGGTCATGGGTGTCGTTATGCAGAACGATTATCGAAAGGAGGATGAAAGGCGGGCATCGATGCCAAAAGCGGCACGGCCGTTCGACGGATGTGCCGGATGCGCCACTTTTGCCGATAATATCAACGCTCGAATCGGGGCATCCGCAGGGATTTCATTCAATAAGACGAAACCACGCGCCGCAGTCCACGTCCAGCGGGCGCGACGAACTTTCTCCGGGACCTTTCATGACCGTGATCGTGGTGGAAAATCCGAAAGGCGGCGTCGGCAAGAGCACGCTCGCAACCAATCTCGCCGGCTATTTCGCGGCGCAGGGCGAATGGGTCGCGCTCGCTGATCTCGACAAGCAGCGCTCCTCGCACGCATGGCTCTCGCTGCGGGTCGACACGCTGCCGAAGATCGAAGAATGGAACATCGATGTCGATGCGCCCGGAAAACCGCCCAAAGGTCTGGAAAAGGCCGTCGTCGATACACCTGCCGGCATCCACGGCAATCGCCTCGCGCTCTCGCTGCAGCTGGCGGACAAGATGATCGTGCCGCTGCAGCCCTCCATGTTCGACATCCTCGCGACGCAGGATTTTCTCGCGAAACTCGCGAAGGAAAAGGCGGTGCGCAAGGGCGCGATCGAGATCGGTGTAGTCGGCATGCGCGTCGATGCGCGCACGCGCTCGGCGGATCAGCTGCATTGTTTCGTCGAAGGGCTCGACCTGCCGGTGCTCGGCTTTCTGCGCGACACGCAGAACTACGTGCAGCTCGCCGCGCACGGCCTCACGATCTGGGATGTGGCGAAGAGCCGCGTCGAGAAGGATCTCGAGCAATGGGCGCCGATCATCGAATGGATCGAAAAGAAATGAACGAAGCCGGCGTCCTTGCGGATACGCCGGCTTCTTCTTGGCAAAGCGCGGAGGTCAGGTCCAGTTCTGCGTCGGCACGTGATCGCGGCTCCCCTTGATGCGGTTCTCGTCGTCGACGAACACGAGGTTCGGCTTCCAGCCCGCCTTGATCTCTTCCTGGTCGACCTGCGCGAATGCCGCGATGATCACGAGATCGCCCAGTTGCGCACGGCGCGCGGCCGAGCCGTTCAGCGAGATCATGCCGCTGCCGCGCTCGCCCTTGATGGCGTAGGTGGTCAGGCGCTCGCCGTTGTTCACGTTCCAGATGTCGATCTGCTCGTTCTCCATCAGGTTCGCGGCTTCGAGCAGGTCCTCGTCGATGGCGCACGAGCCTTCGTAGTGCAGCTCGCAGTGCGTAACGGTGGCGCGGTGAATCTTCGATTTGAGCATGGTGCGCTGCATGATGCTTCCTTCCTGATTGCGTTGCTTCAGATTTCCAGATTGTCGATGAGGCGCGTCGTGCCGAGCTTGGCAGCCGCGAGCACGACGAGCGGTGCGTCCGCGTCCGCTTCGCCCGGCGGCAGCAGGTTCGAACGCTTGCGCACGCTGATGTAATCGGGCTGCCAGCCGCATTCGGCGAGCGCGTTCATCGCGTCGCGCTCGAGCGCGGCGATGTCGCGATTGCCCGACAGCACCGCCTCGCGCACGCGCTCGAGCTGCTCGGCGAGCTTCGGCGCTTCCGCGCGCTCATCCGCCGACAGGAAACGGTTGCGCGAGCTGAGCGCGAGCCCGTCCTGATCGCGCACGGTTTCCGCCGCGACGATCTCGGTGGGCAGCGCGAACTGGTGGCACATGGCGCGCACGATCATCAGCTGCTGATAGTCCTTCTTGCCGAACACCGCGACGCGCGGCTGCACGCACGACATCAGCTTCATCACGACCGTGCAGACGCCCGTGAAGAAGCCGGGACGGAACTCGCCCTCCAGAATGTCGCCGAGATTGTGCGGCGGATGCACGCGATACTCCTGCGGCTCCGGATACATGTCGTTCTCGGTCGGCGCGAAGAGCACGTAGACGTTTTCCTTCTGCAGCTTTTCGATGTCGTCCTGCAGCGTGCGCGGGTATTTGTCGAAGTCCTCGTTCGGGCCGAACTGCAGCCGGTTCACGAAGATGCTCGCCACCACCGGATCGCCGTGCTGGCGCGCAAGGCGCATCAGCGAGAGGTGGCCTTCGTGGAGATTGCCCATCGTCGGGACGAAGGCGGTTCGGTTCTGGCCGCGCAACTGGTCGCGCAGTTCATGAATGGAACTGATGACTTTCATCGAGCGGGTGTCTCCTGGCGGGCGGCTTGGCTCAGCTTCGCACCGGGGCTAGGGAAAGAAAAGCGAATTCTAGGCGGGCGAGTACGCCAGTCTCACGTAGATCGGCGCGTAGGGCTCCGCCTGCGTGATTTCGATCAGCGATTCGCGCGACAGCTCCAGCATGGCGATGAAGTTCACCACGACGACCGGCACGCCGCGCGACGTATCGAAGAGCTCCGTGAATTCCATGAAGCGCGCGGTCTGCAAGCGCCGCAGGATCACGCTCATGTGCTCGCGCACCGAGAGCTCCTCGCGCGAGATCGTGTGATGCTGGACCAGCTTCGCACGCTTGATGACGTCGGTCCACGCGGCGCGCAGATCGTTCATGTCGACGTCGGGGAAGCGCTGCTCGGCGGCCTGCTCGATATAGATGTCCGCGCGCAGGAAGTCGCGGCCGAGCTGCGGCAGCTGGTCGATCTTCTGCGCGGCGAGCTTCGTCTGCTCGTATTCGAGCAAGCGCCGTACGAGTTCGGCGCGCGGGTCCTCGGCTTCCTCGCCGGTGTCGGCCTTCTTGACCGGCAGCAGCATGCGCGACTTGATCTCGATCAGCATGGCCGCCATCAGCAGATATTCCGAGGCGAGCTCCAGGTTCGACTCGCGGATCTGATCGACGTAGCCCAGGTATTGGGCGGTGACATCCGCCATCGGGATGTCTAGCACGTTGAAGTTCTGCTTGCGGATGAGGTACAGCAACAGGTCGAGCGGGCCTTCGAACGCTTCGAGAAAGACTTCGAGGGCATCGGGCGGGATGTAGAGATCCGTCGGCAGCTTCCAGAGCGGCTCGCCGTACAGATGCGCGATGGCGACGCCGTCGATGGTGTCGGGCGTCGAATCCGTCGCAGGCGTGGCGAGCGCCACCGCCCCGTCTTCCCGTGCGCCGTCCCGCTTCGGCTCATTGTGCGAATGAGCGGACGATTGCGGCTCGTGGCCGGCTGCGCTCACGTTCAGAAGTTCTGGTAGTAGACGTAGGGCGTTTGCTTCACGCGCGATTGCTGCTGCTCGGTGCGCTCGTCGAGATCGATCGGCTGCTTGTCCCACAGAAGCGCGCGGCCGCGGCGCTGCTCTTCTTCCAGCGACGGCTTCTGCGTTTTCAATTGATTGATGAACTGGGTGATATCCGACTGATACATGATCCGGCTTCCGTTGGGTCGATGCGGGTTCGATGGCGCGGGGTGCCGCTCGCGGCGGCGCAGGGCGGTATGACTCCGTCATATTTCGTCAGGTCCGGTCCGCTCCCGCCTGTGCGCCGCAATTTTACCGCAAGTGACGCGCCGCTACGCATCTCGGCGCGCGGGTGTTTGCACCGCCTGTATAGACCGGAGACATGGGTAACACCTGTTCCATGACATGGGTAACACTTCGGACGAATGGTTCGTCCGGAGTCAATCATGAGCTGGGATAGCAAAAACATCATGGAACTGCGGCTTGAATTCGT
>LFJH01000024.1 GCA_001189335.2 Candidatus Paraburkholderia schumanniana | reverse complement strand
TTCGTTGGGTGCGACTCTCATCGTGGCGCAGGGAGGAATCCCCTTCAAGACGCCGAATAGATTCACGCAAGCCAACCACAACATCGATATCAACGTTGCAAAAACGGGGAGGACCATAGATCTTGTTGCGGGCCTGCACCGCCCACCAGAGCGACGTGCCGCCGACTTCGGGATACAGCTTGCGCCACTTGCGCAGCGGACGCCGCCGTTCGGGTCTTCGATCTTGATGACATCGGCGCCGAATTCGCCCATGAAGCGCGCGGCGAACGGGCCGGCGATGAGCGTGACGAGTTCCAGCACTTTGACGCCGGCAAGTGGTCCGGTCGTGGTGCTCATGGTCGTCTCCTGAATGTTCTTATGCGGACTTTTTTAGAGCGGGATATCGAGCGGCTTGAAGCGCGGCGTGCCATCGGGGAGCGTTTCGTTGAACATCGCGGCGGGGCGCACCCACAGGCCGCGCTCGTGCGGCCACAGATGCTCGTAGACGATCATCGCCTCCGAGGTCTCGGAATGCCGCGCGACGCCGATCACGCGATACAGGCCGCCCTTGTAATGACGATGCGTCGCGAGCGCGAGGGCTTCGGTTTCTGTCATCGATTAATTCCTATACGGAACGGCGATCGAGCATCGCGCGCGCGATGGTCCCCGCATCGACGTATTCGAGCTCGCTGCCGACCGGCACGCCGCGCGCGAGGCGCGTCACCTTCAGCCCTTTCGACTTGAGCGTCTGCGCAAGATAGTGCGCGGTCGCTTCGCCTTCGTTCGTGAAGTTAGTGGCCAGCACTACTTCCTCGGCGACGCCGTCCAGCGCGCGGTTGATGAGACGCTCGAAGTGGATCTCCTTAGGACCGATGCCGTCGAGCGGACTCAGGCGCCCCATCAATACGAAATAGAGTCCGCGATACGTGAGCGTCTGCTCGAGCATGATCTGGTCGGCGGGTGTCTCGACCACGCACAGCAGCGCCGGGTCGCGTTCCTCGTCGCTGCAGACCTCGCAGATGTCCGCCTCGGTGAACGTGTTGCACTTCGCGCAGTGCTTCAGATGCTCGGTCGCGAAGAGCAGCGACTGACCGAGCTTCTCGGCGCCCGGGCGGTCGTGCTGCATCAGGTGATACGCCATGCGCTGCGCCGATTTCGGTCCGACGCCGGGCAGCGCGCGCAGCGCCTCGACCAGCGCCGACAGGGCGGAAGGTTGTTTCATGTGTCCTCAAATGCGGGCCACGCGACGACTCTCGCGCAGCCCCGCCATTAAAACGGCATCTTGAAGCCCGGCGGCATCGGCATGCCCGCCGTCATGCCGCTCATCTTTTCCTGCGTGGTGGCCTCGGCCTTGCGCACGGCATCGTTGAACGCGGCGACGACCAGGTCTTCGAGCATGTCCTTGTCATCGGCGAGCAAGCTCGGGTCGATCGACACGCGCTTGACGTCGTTCTTGCAGGTCATCGTCACCTTCACGAGACCGGCGCCGGACTGGCCCTCGACCTCGATCAGCGCGAGCTGCTCCTGCATCTTCTTCATGTTTTCCTGCATCTGCTGAGCCTGTTTCATCAGCCCGGCGAGTTGGTTCTTCATCATGGTTCGGCTCCTTCCTGGAAAACGTGTGGTGGATGGGCGTGCGCCCGATGTTCAGTGCGAATGCGCGGCGTCGAAATACGTTCCGCGCGCTTCGGTTCAAGACGGATTCGTGCCCGATGCGGAAATCGGCCTGATCGAACCCTGCACGATGCTTGCGCCGAAATCGCGGATCAGCGACTGCACGAACGGATCCTGCGCGATCTCCTGCTCGGCCTCCTGCTGGCGCTTCGCGCGTTCGGCCGCGTCGAGCGCGGCGGCCGTGCGTCGCGCGGCACCGACGTTGACGTTGACTTCGAGCGGGCGGCCGAGTTTCTCGGCAAGCGCCGCCTTGAGCTTCGTGACGTGCGTGGTATCGGTATCGGTGTACATCTGCACCGCGACCGCGAGCGTGATCGAATTCGCGTCGCAGGCGGTCAGCTCGCTGTTGAACGCGAGTTGATAGGCGACGCCCTTCAACGGCAGATCGACCGCGAGCGCCGGCCATTCGACCGTCACGCCGAGCGCGTCGAGCGGCACGGCGGGCGGCAGCGGCGTGGTGTCGAGTTTCGGCTGCGGCTGCGGCGCCGGCTTCGCCGAGGGTGCGCCGCCGAAGCGCATGTCGTCGGGGCCACTGTCGAAGGCGGGCACGAAGCCGTCGTCGGGCGGCATGAAGTACTCGTCTTCCGATCCCGGCGGCGGAAAGTCGCCGGACGGCATGTCTTCCCACGGCGGGACGAGCTTCGACTTTTGCTCGCCGCCGGCAACGGGCTTCGCCTCAGGCGCGGCGGCCGCGGCGGGCGCGCGTCGCGGCGTGGGAACCTGAACCTGCGCGGCCAGCGCACTCGCCGGCGCAGCGGACGCACCGCGTGCGCCACGATCGGACGACAGACGCATGCCCGCGCTGCGCAGCACCTCGAGCGCCGCGCTCGCGCCGCTTGCGGCACGCGACGCGGCCGGTGCCACTTCATCGACGACTTGCCGCGCGGCGGGCACCGGCGCGGGCTGGCTCGCGATCGGCTCGCTCGTCTCGACGGGTTTCGCAGTCTCTTTGGGCGGCTCGGCAGGCGCCGGCTGCTGCGCCTTGACGATGACAGTCTCGGCTTCACGCGCGGGCGTGACCGCCTCCGCCGCGGGCGCCGGAGCAGGCGCCACCGCACACTCGGCCATCGCGCCCGCGAGCGCCGCGCTGCGCGCGGGCTTTGAACTCGCTGGCGCACTCGCCGCGATACCGCCGCCCGGCCCGCCCGCCGGTTCGAACGCGAGCATGCGCAGGAGCGTCATCGTGAAGCCGGCGTACTCGTCTGGCGCGAGGCCGAGCTCGCTGCGCCCGATGGTCGCAATCTGATAGAAAAGCTGCACCTGCTCGGCCGAAAGCGCCTCGGCGAAGCGGCGGATATCCGCCGCTTCCGGCCATTCGTCCAGCACCGACGAAGGCGCGAATTGCGCCCACGCGATCCGGTGCAAGAGGCTCGCGAGATCCTGCAGCGCCGTGGAGAACGACAGGCTGCGCAGCGCCATTTCGTCGGCGATCGAAAGCACGAGCGCGCCGTCGCCTCCGGCAAGCGCATCGATGAGGCGAATCAGATAGCTTTGGTCCAGCGCGCCGAGCATGCCGCGCACGGCTTCCTCGGTGACTTCGTTGGCCGAATACGCGATGGCCTGATCGGTCAGCGAGAGCGCGTCGCGCATGCTGCCGTCCGCCGCACGCGACAGAAGCCGCAGCGCCTGCGGCTCGAATACGATGCTCTCCTGCACAAGAATGTTCTGCAGATGCGACACGATATGCCCCGCCGGCATCTGCTTCAGATTGAACTGCAGGCAGCGCGACAGCACGGTGACCGGGATCTTCTGCGGATCGGTCGTCGCGAGAATGAACTTCACGTGCGGCGGCGGCTCCTCCAGCGTCTTCAGCATCGCGTTGAACGCGTGGTTCGTGAGCATGTGCACTTCGTCGATCATGTAGACCTTGAAGCGCGCATCGACGGGCGCATACACCGCGCGTTCGAGCAGCGCCGCCATTTCATCGACACCGCGATTGCTCGCCGCATCCATTTCCACGTAATCGACGAAACGGCCTTCATCGATTTCCCTGCACGCACGGCACACACCGCACGGCTTCGAAGTCACGCCGGTTTCGCAGTTGAGCGCCTTCGCGAAGATGCGCGAGAGCGTCGTCTTGCCGACGCCGCGCGTGCCCGTGAACAGATAGGCATGGTGCAGGCGGCCGCCATCGAGCGCGTGCGTGAGCGCACGGACGACGTGCTCCTGTCCGACGAGCGACTCGAACGATTTCGGCCGCCATTTGCGTGCGAGAACTTGATAGGTCATGCGCGAAATTGTATCAGCAACGCCCTCGCGCAAACGCCGTTCCAACGGGCCGTCGACGTGCCTCGGCACGGTGCCCGGACGCAATGCGCGCGCACGAAACTACCGCACCGGAGCGGCGCAAACGACGGAGGATCAACTAGGGAAAACGAGAGAGGAACAACGAAGAAAAAACGGAGGTGACGAGCCCGACCCTCGGCACTGGTGGAAAGCGGCTGTGGCTGCTTCGTTCCCGACCTGACCAAGTTGACCGCGCCACCATGCGAGGAGGCCCGTCATGTCGAATTGTATCACGCGGCCCCCGACGCTCCCGGAAGGCTTCGATGAAACGCGCCCGCCGCGCCGTTCGCGGCGTTGCGGCGTCCTTTGGCCGCCCACTTGTACTCCGTGTTTTCGCCCTCAGATCGGGCCTATCAGCATCCGGCAACAGATAGCAAAGTAGGCTAAGATGACATGTGAATTACCGGCAAGCGGTGGCCCCGTGGTGCATTTTCAGCCGCATTCAGGCCCCTTCGCGGATCATTTGCCGCCGGTCGCGAGTCGTTCTGGCGCTCGGCGTGCGGGCTTATCTGCGCCCGTTGGCGACGTAATCTTTTTCAGTTTTTGGTGTATCGTGGCGAGCATTCAACGCGGGCCTCGAATCAAAATAGAGGTATTCAGACAATGAGCGAATCAATCAAGCACATCAGCGACGCTTCTTTCGAACAGGATGTCGTCAAGTCGGATAAACCTGTCCTGCTCGACTTCTGGGCCGAGTGGTGCGGTCCGTGCAAGATGATTGCCCCGATCCTCGACGAAGTCGCGAAGGATTACGGCAATCGTCTGCAGATCGCGAAGATCAATGTGGACGAGCATCAATCGACGCCGGTGAAGTTCGGCGTGCGCGGCATCCCCACGCTGATCCTCTTCAAGAACGGCGCAGTCGCCGCGCAGAAGGTCGGCGCATTGTCCAAGTCGCAACTGACCGCGTTCCTCGACAGCAATCTGTAACGGCAATCAATGTGTAACGGCAATCAATGGCAGGCGCCGATATCCTTCAGCGCCCTGCCCGATGCATCGGCAGCGCCGTATCAGCACAACTGAGCAGCGCAATCCGCGATACAGCCCAGCGCAATCCGCGATACAGCCGATATTGTCGCATGACAACATCGGCCGAAAGGCCCTGCCCAAAGCCCACCCGAGGCTCGTATGGCGTGTGCTATGCTAGAATCACGAGAGTTCAAGAAGTATTAAGTCTCGAGCGGTTCCGCTCACCTCTTCTCCCAAATCTTTCTGTCGCACCTCTCTTTCTGTCGCACCTCTTCTCCCCGGCGGGAAATCAGTATGCATTTATCCGAGCTCAAGTCTCAGCACGTGTCTGCACTGATTGAGATGGCCAATGGCCTCGAGATCGAAAATGCGAACCGCCTGCGCAAGCAGGAACTGATGTTCGCGATTCTTAAAAAGCGCGCCAAGGCTGGCGACACGATTTTCGGCGACGGCACTCTCGAAGTGCTGCCCGATGGCTTCGGCTTCCTGCGCTCGCCCGAGACCTCGTATCTCGCGAGTACGGATGACATCTACATCAGCCCGTCGCAGATCCGCCGCTTCAATCTGCACACCGGCGACACGATCGAAGGCGAGGTGCGCACGCCGAAGGACGGCGAGCGTTATTTCGCGCTCGTGAAGGTGGACAAAGTCAACGGGCAGCCGCCCGAGGCCTCGAAACACAAGATCATGTTCGAGAACCTCACGCCGCTGCATCCGAACAAGCCGCTGCCGCTCGAGCGCGAAATGCGCGGCGAGGAAAACGTGACGGGCCGGATCATCGACATGATCTCGCCGATCGGCAAGGGCCAGCGCGGCCTGCTGGTCGCGTCGCCGAAATCGGGCAAGACCGTGATGCTTCAGCACATCGCGCATGCGATCAAGCAGAACCATCCGGACATCGTGCTGTTCGTGCTGCTGATCGACGAACGTCCTGAAGAAGTGACCGAAATGCAGCGCTCGGTGGCGGGCGAAGTGATCGCCTCGACCTTCGACGAACCCGCCGCGCGTCACGTGCAGGTGGCCGAAATGGTCATCGAGAAGGCCAAGCGCCTGGTCGAAATGAAGCACGACGTCGTGATCCTGCTCGATTCCATCACCCGCCTCGCGCGCGCCTACAACACGGTCGTGCCGGCCTCGGGCAAGGTGCTGACCGGCGGTGTCGACGCCAACGCGCTGCAGCGTCCGAAGCGCTTCTTCGGCGCAGCGCGCAACATCGAGGAAGGCGGTTCGCTGACGATCATCGGCACGGCGCTGATCGAAACGGGCAGCCGCATGGACGACGTCATCTACGAAGAGTTCAAGGGCACCGGCAACATGGAAGTGCACCTCGAGCGCCGTCTCGCGGAAAAACGCGTCTATCCGTCCATCAACCTGAACAAGTCGGGCACGCGCCGCGAGGAATTGCTCATCAAGCCGGACGTGCTGCAGAAGGTCTGGGTGCTGCGCAAATTCATCCACGACATGGACGAAGTCGAAGCCATGGAATTCCTGCTCGACAAAATCCGTCAGACGAAGAACAACGCCGGGTTCTTCGACATGATGCGTCGCGGCGGAGGCTGATCCCCTTCATTCCGCTCGCTGCTTCGAGACAGAAAACCGCCTGCTTCGTCAGGCGGTTTTTTTGCGCCCGCCGCCCGCCGCGCTTCGTACAATCCGTTCTGTCGAAGTGAATCGAAAAACCGATGGCCAACCTCTTCTCCCGCTGGTTCGGTGCGCAGCGCCGCGAGCGCACGCTGCGCAAGTACGTGATCGACGACGCGCTGTGGCAGAGCACGCTCGATACGTACCCGTTCTTCGGCCATCTCGGCGCGGCGGATCTCGAACGCCTGCGCGAGACCGCGAGCCTGTTCATCGCGCAAAAGCAATTCTCGACCGCGCACGATCTCGAGCTGACCGACGCGATGATCGTCTCGATCGCGGCGCAGGCGTGTCTGCCGGTGCTCAATCTCGACCTCGACCTCTATCGCGGCTGGGTGGGCGTGATCGTGTATCCGGGCGAGTTCATCATCAAAAAGACCGTGGAGGACGAGGACGGCGTCGTGCACGAGATCGAGCACGACGCGAGCGGCGAAGCATGGGAAGGCGGTCCGGTCGTGCTGTCGTGGGAAGACGCGCAGATGGCCGATGGCTCGGACGCGTACAACGTCGTGATCCACGAGTTCGCGCACAAGATCGACATGGTGACGGGCGAAGCCGACGGCCATCCGCCGCTTTTTCGCCGCTGGCACGCACCGCTCGATTCGACCGCGTGGAGCGATGTCTTCGACAACGCCTACGACCAGTTCTGCGCCCGCGTGGATACCGTGCCGCAGCGCCGCTGGAGCCGTTTCGAGTGTGAATCGCTGATCGATCCGTACGCGGCGGACCACCCGTCCGAGTTCTTCGCGGTGTGCAGCGAGGCGCTTTTCGTGACGCCCCAGGCCTTCGAGGCCGAATATCCCGAGCTTTACCGGCTGCTCGCGCGCTATTACCGTCAGGATCCGGCGGGCGTCGGCGCACTCGACTCGGCCGGGTCATGAGGTACGGCGAAACTTCCAAAAAAGATGTCAACCGACTGATTTTCTGGCATAATTATTGTTTTTCGACCATAGGCAAGTGGCTCGCACAGGCCCTCAGGAAGGAGGCAGCGGGTTGGCTACCGCCAGATATCAGGAAAGACCATGAAAGAAGGCATTCACCCGGATTACCGCGAAGTCCTGTTCATCGACATGTCGAACGACTTCAAGTTCGTGACCCGTTCGACCATCCAGACGCGCGAAACCGCCGAATTCGAAGGCAAGACCTACCCGCTCGCGAAGATCGAAGTGTCGTCGGAATCGCATCCGTTCTACACCGGCCAGCAGAAGATCATGGACACGGCCGGCCGCGTCGAGAAGTTCAACAACAAGTTCGCGCGCTTCTCCACCAAGAAGTAAGTCGGGCTTTACGGCTTCAGTCGAAAAAGGGCAGCTCTGGCTGCCTTTTTTTGCCTCTGCTGGCGTCATGGCGCGCGCCGCCCGCACGGCGCCGCCCTTGCTGAATTCAGCGGAGCGTCGTTGCGCTCCGTGAGCTCGAGCGGCCGCGACCCGCCCTTGACGCCGCCGCGCGACTACAATGCCGGTTGATCCGGCCCCGCTGCGGTTTTCCGGCGCGCAATCAGGACCGTTACCCATCCAGCCCCATCGCATGCGATCTGTCGTTCGTCTGACCGCCTCCGCCACCAGCGCCCTGCCGCGCTGGCTGCTGCTCGCCATCTGCATCACCTACGCGTCGTTCGGCCTCTTCGGCCGCGATCCATGGAAGAACGAAGACGCGGCGGGCTTCGGCGTGATGTGGACGATGGCCAACGGCGACGCCCGCGACTGGCTGCTGCCCAACCTCGTCGGCAAGGCGCCGACCGCCGACGGCCCGCTGATGTACTGGCTCGGCGCGTCGACCATTCGCCTGCTCAGCCCCTGGGTCGATGCGAGCAACGCCTCGCGCGTGGTCACAGGCCTGCTCTTCTGTATCGCCTGCGCCTTCGTCTGGTATTCGACCTATCTGCTCGGCCGGCGCGACGAGGCCCAGCCGTTCAAATATGCCTTCGGCGGCGAGCCCGAGCCGCGCGACTACGGCCGCACGCTGGCGGACGGCGCGCTCCTGATTTTGCTCGCGTGCTTCGGTCTTGCCGAGCGCGGCCACGAGACCACGCCGCAGCTCGCGCAGTTCGCGGGCACCGCGATGCTCATCTACGGCCTCGTGCGCAGCCTCGACAAGCCGATCCACGGCGGTCTAGTATGGGGCGCGGCGATCGGCGTGGTGGGGCTGTCGAGCTCGCCGGTGCTGGTGTTCGCGCTGCTGCTCTGCACCCTTGCGATGACGATCATCGTGAAGCAGGTGCGCGCGCTGCCGCTCCTGATCTACGGCCTGCCGGTCGCGATCGTGCTGATCGCAGCCTGGATGGTGCCGACGCTGCATTTCTTCCCCGACGACGGGCAATGGTGGCTGCGCCAGTGGTGGCGCAACAGCTTTTATTCCTTCGCCGGCACGCCCAGTTCGGTATTCGGCTACGCGATGAAGAACCTGCCGCTCTTCACGTGGCCCGCCTGGCCGCTCGCGATCTGGGCGTTCGTCAGCTGGGGCGGCCTGCGCCGCTCGCCGCACGTCGGCGTGCCCCTGTCGATCATCGGGCCGCTGCTCGTGCTGGTCGTCCTGCAGGCGCACGAGACCAACCGGCTCTTCATGCTGCTCCTGCCGCCGCTTTCCGTGCTCGCGACCTTCGCGCTGCCCACTTTGAAGCGCGGCGCGATCAACGCGATCGATTGGTTCGCGATGCTGAGCTTCACCATCATCGGCTCGCTTGTGTGGCTCGTATGGACGGCCGGCATGATCGGTTTCCCGGCGCCGATGGCGCGCAATCTCGCGCGTCTCGTGCCGGGCTTCCACCCCGAATTCAAGCTGATTTCCTTCGTCTGCGCGGTCGCCGTGACGGTCTGCTGGTTCCTGCTCGCGCGCTGGCGCCTCGCGCGCCATCCGAAGGTGCTGTGGCGCAGCGTCGTGCTGTCGAGCGCGGGCACGACGCTCATGTGGGTGCTGCTCATGACCCTGTGGCTGCCGGTGGTGAACTACAGCCGCACGTACCGCGACGTCGCGGAGCAGATCGCCGAACATCTGCCGCCCGATTACACCTGCATCTCGCCCGTGCGGCTGGGCGATGCGCAGATCGCCACCTTCGCCTATTTCGGCGGCATGCACTTCGCGTTCGACGAGGACTGCGACGTGATCCTGCGCCAGGACCGCTCGGATTACGGTGAGCCGTCGTCCATGTCCTCGTTCGCCTGGAAGCTCGTGTGGGAAGGCCGGCGCATCGCGGACCGCGACGAACGCTTCCGCCTGTATGTGCGCATCGAGCACACCACACCGCCGGACAAGAAACCGCTGTGTCCGAAGAGCCTGCGCCGGGCGCAGTGACCCGATGCGCCCGATGACGACATCGACCGACATGCTGAGCGATGTGCGCAAGATCGCGGCGCTCGCGTGGCCGGTGCTGATCGGCCAGCTCGCGGTGATCGCGTTCGGCGTGATCGACACCGCGATGGTCGGCCACTTCTCCGCCACCGATCTCGCCGCGCTCGGGCTCGGCGGCTCGGTCTATATCTCGGTGTATATCGGCCTGACGGGGATTCTCGTCGCGCTGCAACCGATCGCGGGGCAACTCTTCGGCGCGGGCCGGGAAAGCGAGATCGGCGAGGAGACGCGCCAGGCGCTGTGGCTTGCCGCCGTGCTCGCGGTCATCGGCTTCGTGCTGCTCTACTTTCCCGAGCCGCTCCTGTCGTTCGCGAAGACGCCGCCCGCGCTGCACGACCGCACGGTCGACTATCTGCGCATCCTCTCCTTCGGCCTGCCCGCGAGCCTCGCGTTTCGCGTCTACAGCTCGCTCACGAACGCCGTCGGCAAGCCGCGGCTCGTGATGTTTCTCCAGGTCGGCGGATTGCTGATCAAGATTCCGCTCAACACCTGGTTCATCTTCGGCGGCTTCGGCGTGCCCGCGCTCGGCGAGCCAGGGTGCGCGCTCGCGAGCACGCTCATCCTTATCAACTGGGTGCTGGCGATCGTCGGCATGACGGTGCTCTCCAGGTTCGAGTTCTTTCGTCCGTTCGGCATCTTTACGCACTTCTGCTGGCCGGTCTGGCGGCGTCAGCTCGCGCTGCTGCGTCTCGGCATCCCGATGGGGCTCTCGTACCTCATCGAGGTCACTTCGTACACCTTCATGGCGCTCTTCATCTCCCGCTTCGGGATGACCACGCTCGCCGGCCACCAGATCGCGGGCAATCTGGGCGCGGTGCTGTACATGACGCCGCTTTCAATCGGCATCGCCTCGTCCACGCTCGTATCGCAGGCCCTCGGCGCCGAGCGCCACGACGACGCCCGCTCGATCTCGCGTCATGGCATCGGCATGGCATGCGTGCTGGCGCTCGTGTACGGCGTGATCCTGATCGCCGCGCGCCCTCATGTGATTGCGGCCTACACGCCCGATGCGAACGTCATCGCCGCCGCGATGCCGCTCGTGCTCATCATCTTCTTCTATCACTTCTGCGACGCGCTACAGATCACCACCGCCTTCATCCTGCGCGCGTACAAGGTGACACTCGTGCCGACCGTGATCTACGCCGTCGCGCTGTGGGGCATCGGGCTCGGCGGCGGATATCTGCTCGGCTTCGACGTGGGCGGCGGCGTGCCCGCGTGGCTGCAGGGCGCGCGCGGCTTCTGGATCGCCAATTCGGCGAGTCTGGGCGTCGCGGGCGTCGGGCTGTTCATCTATTGGCGGCGCGTGAGCACGCGGCATCTGCTCGTCGCGCAGACTCGCTGACGGCTTGCATGCGATGCGATGATGCGTGAAAAAGGATCATCGGCTTTGCATCGATGGAAAGAATGACGTAAGGCTCCAGTAGAATTTCGCGTCGAGGAAATCTCGGAGCGAGTGGATGAGCCGCATAACAACTTCACAAAAAAGTGGTTTCTGGCCGCACCCGCGCTGGCCGCCGCGCTCGGGCTGGGCGCCGCAATCCATCGGGCCGATGCCGCGCGCATCGCGAGCGTGTCGCCGCAGGGCAAAGTCGCGCAGGTCCGGCAAGTCGTCGCCAAATTCGACGAGCCGATGATCGCCTTCGGCAATGCGGCCACTGCCGCGCCCGGCAAGCTCGTCTGCAGCGGCGCGCCCGCTTCCGCCACATCGGGCTCGGGACGCTGGATCGACGCCACGACCTGGGCCTTCGACTTCGAGCACGACCTGCCGCCCGGCGCGCGCTGCGCGCTCGATCTCGCGGACGGCCTCAAATCCGTCGCGGGCAACGCGCTGGCCGGCCCACGCCATTTCGCGTTTCAGACGGGCGGACCGTTCGTCACGCGCGTCATGCCTAGCTACGGCGACATCGAGGAGAATCAGGTCTTCGTGCTGTGCCTGAACGGCCCGGCGACGCAAGCCTCCGTGCTGGAACACGTCTGGTGCGAATCGGACGCGCTCGGCAACCGCATTCCGGTGCGCGCCGTCGACGACGCCACGCGCGCCACCCTTCTCAGGCATTTCCGGCTGGAGAAGGAAAGCGACCGCGTGCTCACGCTGGCGTGCCAGCAAACCTTGCCGTCGGCGACGAAGATGCAGCTCGTGTACGGCGCGGGCGTGACGGGACCGGGCGGCATCGCCAACGACGTCGAAAGGCGCTTCGACTTCATGGTGCGCGAGCCCTTCACGGCAAGCTTCTCGTGCGAGCGCGAGAACGCGAAGGCGCCCTGCACGCCGCTGCGGGCGCTGCGCCTGACTTTCAGCGCGCCGGTCAGCCGCGCCGATGCGCAGAAGTTCGTGCTGCGTGGACCGAAAGGCATGGCCAGTTCGCATTTCGACCCGAGCGACAAGGACGCCGAAGCAAGCGCCGTCGAATTCGCCGCGCCGCCGCTGCCGGAGCACGCCGATCTCACGATCGAGGCGCCCGCGAGCCTCAAGGACGTGAGCGGCCGCACGCTCGCCAACGCCGATCTCTTCCCGCTGAAAACGGCAACTGCGCCGATGCCGCCGCTCGCCAAGTTTTCGTCGGGATCGTTCGGCATCATCGAGCGCTTCGCGGAGCCCAACATGACCGCGATGCTGCCCGTCACGCTGCGCCGCGTCGAAGCGGACCTGCACGTGCAGGGGCTCGACTCCGGCACGTCGCAAATCACCAAACTCAAGCTCGACGCCGATACCGACATCCGCCAGTGGATGCGCGCCGTCGATCAGTTCGACGGCATTGCGATGTCGCGCTCGATGATCTCGCAACGCATGCCCGAGATGCTGAACAACGGCATCACGCCGGTCGTCATCCCGAACAGCGACGGCACGGTTGCGAAGGACCCGCAGATCGACATCCGCTCGCTGTCGATGCTCGCGAAGCGTCCGGGCGTCGAAACGCTCAGGCTGCCCGCCGCCGATCCGAAAGCGCTGCGGCCGTTCGAAGTCGTCGGCATTCCGCTCACGAAGCCGGGCTTCTATGTCGTCGAGCTGAGCTCGCCCGCGCTCGGCGCGTCGCTGGTCGGCAAGCATCAGGCGATGTACGTGCGGACCTCGGTGCTCGTCACCAATCTCGGCGTGCACTTCAAGCAGGGACGCGAAAAGTCTCGTATGGGTCACGACGCTTGACAAGGGCAAGCCCGTCGTGAACGCCGAGGTGCGCGTGAGCGACTGCAACGGCGCTGAAATCGCCACGGCGAAGACCGATGCGCAAGGCATCGCAAAGATCGACAAGACGCTCGCGGCCGTGCGCGAATGCAACGAGCACAGCCTTGCGTGGAGCGGCTTCTTCGTGTCGGCGCGCGTGAGCGATCCCGTCACCGGACCAGACATGGCGTTCGCGATGTCGGACTGGAACCGCGGCATCGAGTCGTGGCGCTTCAACGTGCCGACCGACATGAGCGCGACGCGCACGACCCGGGCGCACACGGTATTCGACCGCACGCTGCTGCGCGCCGGCGAAACGGTATCGATGAAACATGTGCTGCGTGCCGAAACGCTGAACGGCTTCGCGTTCCCGTCGACGTATCCGGGCCGCGTGACGATCCGGCACGTCGGCAGCGGACAGACGTGGCATCTGCCGCTCAAGTGGTCGGCGGATCACAGCGCCGATTCGACGTTCACGGTGCCCGTCGCGGCGAAGCTCGGCGAATACAGCGTGACGCTCGACAACGGCGCGACGTCCTCGAACGCCGACGAAAGCAAGGAAAGCGACGATGGCGACAACGACAACGCCATCACCCAGGCGTATGAATCGGGCAGCTTTCGCGTCGAGGAATTCCGCCTGCCGGTGTTCAAAGGCTCGATCACGGCTGGCGATTCGAAGTCGCCCGGGCTCGTCGCCGCACAGGAAGCGCCGGTCGCGGTGCAGCTCGAATATGTGCAGGGCGGACCGGCATCGAATCTGCCGGTGCAGGTGTCGGCGCTCGTGCGCGATGTCGCACCGCCCTTCGCCTCGCAGTACGACGCGTTCAGCTTCGCGCCATACCGCAAGCCCGCGAACGATGGCGCGAGCGCGCCCGCCGAGGACGAAGACAGCGAACTGCAGGACAACGCGACGACGAAGCTCGTCGCCGACAAGCTGCGGGTGACGCTCGATCGCGACGGCGCCGGCAAGGTCGCGGTGAAGCCGCTCCCCGCGGTCGAATCGCCGAAGCATCTCGCGCTCGAAGCAAGCTTCGCCGATCCGAACGGCGAGGTTCAGACCATCGGCGGCGGCACGACGCTCTGGCCCGCAGCGGTCGCTGTCGGCGTGAAGGCGGGACACTGGGTGTCGGTCGGCGGCGCGCTGCCGGTGCAGGCGCTCGCGCTCGATCTGCAAGGCAAGCCGCGCGCGGGCGTCGCAGTCGAGATCAAGGCCGTCGCGCACGTGATGTCGACCTCGCGCAAGCGCATGGTCGGCGGCTTCTATGCGTACGATAACCACACCGAGGTCAAGGATCTCGGCACGCTGTGCAGCGGCAAAAGCGACGATCACGGCATCCTGTCCTGCGAAGCGAGGGTGAAGGAGCCTGGCAACGTCGATCTGATCGCCATCGCAAGAGACGGCGACGGGCACGCGGCCAATGCGAGCACGTCCGTCTGGGTCACGCGCAAGGACGAGCTGTGGTTCGGCGGCGAGAACACCGATCGCATCGACGTGTTCCCCGAGAAGACCAGCTACGAGCCCGGCGAAACCGCACGCTTCCAGGTGCGCATGCCGTTCCGTTCGGCGACGGCGCTCGTCGCCGTGGAGCGCGAGGGCATCATCGAGACGCGTGTCGTCGAGCTGAACGGCAAGGATCCGACCGTCGAGCTGAAAGTCGAGAATGCCTGGGGGCCGAATGTCTACGTGTCGGTGCTCGCGCTGCGCGGGCGCATCCGCGAGGTGCCGTGGTATTCGTTCTTCACCTGGGGATGGAAAGCGCCCGTCGAGTGGGCGCGCGCGTTCTGGTACGAAGGCCGTCAGCATCGGGCGCCGACGCCGCTCGTCGATCTGTCGAAGCCGGCCTTCCGTTACGGTCTCGCTTCGATCAAGGTCGGCACGGCGTCGCACAGGCTCGCGATCAGCGTGAGCCCGGACGCCAAGTCCTACACGGTGCAGAGCCACGCGCATGTGAAGGTGAAAGTCGCCCTGCCCGACGGCAAGCCTGCGCCCGCGGGCACGCAGATCGCCGTCGCGGCCGTCGATGAAGCGCTGCTCGAACTCATGCCGAATCGAAGCTGGGACGTGCTTGACGCGATGCTACAGCAGCGCGCGTATGGCGTCGAGACGGCGACGGCGCAGATGGAAATCGTCGGGCGGCGTCACTTCGGGCGCAAGGCCGTGCCCGCCGGCGGCGGTGGCGGACACAGCGCGACGCGCGAGTTGTTCGACACGCTGCTGCTGTGGAACCCGCGGATGACGCTCGATGCAAAGGGCGAAGCCGCCGTCGACGTGCCGCTGAACGACGCGCTCACACGCTTCCGGATTGTCGCGGTCGCGGCGGTCGGCGCGGGGCGGTTCGGCACCGGCAGCGCGTCCATCCAGAGCACGCAGGATCTGCAGCTCATCTCGGGACTGCCGCCGCTCGTGCGCGTCGGCGATGCATTCCGCGCGCAGTTCACCTTGCGCAACACGACGTCGCGGACGATGCGGGTCGTCGTCACACCGCGTGCGGGATCGCTCGCGCTCGACGCGCGCACGGTGGAGCTCGCGCCGGAATCGTCACAGGAAGTGGCAGGGGAAGTAACGACGCCGGATATGCTAGGCGTCGATTCTTCCGCGAGTCTCGCGTAGGAAGTAAGCGCAGCCGAGCAAGCCGGCCCCCGGGCGAGCGACGCGGTGAAGATCACGCAGCGCGTGGTCGCGGCGATTCCGGTGAACGTGCAGCAGGCGACGATCACGCAAGTCGAGGGCACGCTCACGCTGCCCGTCGCGCCGCCCGCCGATGCGAGCAAGTCCGCCGACGGCGCCGTGCGCGGCGGCATCGCCGTGTCTCTGCAGCCGAAGCTCGCGGACGGCCTCCCGGGCGTGCGCCGCTGGTTCGAGCGCTATCCGTACAGCTGCCTGGAACAGCAGACATCGCGTGCGCTCGGCCTGATGGACGCCGCGCAGTGGCAAGGCGTGCTGGCGAAGATGCCGTCGTATCTCGGTCGCGACGGCCTCGCGAACTACTTCCCGCCGGCCGACGACGAGCGCCCGACCGGCAGCCCCGCGCTCACCGCGTACCTGCTCGCCGTCACCAACGAAGCCGCGAGGCAGGACCGCCGCTTCGCCCTGCCCGACGACCTGCGCAACCAGATGGCCGCCGGGCTCGCGAATTTCGTCGACGGGAAAATCGAGCGCAAGTTCTGGGCGCCGCGCAACGATCTCGACTTGGAGAAGCTCGCCGCGATCGAAGCGTTGTCGCGCTATGGCCTCGCGCAGCCGCGCATGCTCGGCTCGATCACCATCGCGCCGGATCAGTGGCCTACCTCGGCGGTGCTCGACTACTACGCGATCCTGTCGCGCGTCGACGGCATTGCGAATCGCGAGGAGAAGCGCGCGCAAGTCGAGCAGATCATCCGCGCGCGCCTGACATATCAGGGCACGCGCCTCGCGTTCTCCACCGAGCGCGACGACGATCTCTGGTGGCTCATGACCGGCACCGAAACCAATGCCGCGCGCACGGCGCTCGTTTTCGCGGATGCGCCCGGCTGGAAGGACAAGATGCACGAGATGCCACGCATCGTCACGGGGCTGCTCGCGTTCCAGAAGAACGGTGCGTGGCAGACGACGACCGCCAATCTGTGGGGCGCGCTAGCGCTCGGCCGCTTCTCCCGCCTCTTCGAGAACGCGCCGGTAACGGGTCATACGTCTATTCACCTCGGCGCATCGACGCAGAGCGTGAACTGGGGCGCATCGGCGACGGCAACGCCCGCGCCCGCATCGGCCACGCCGGCGACGAAGAGCGCCCGCGCGCGCAGCGTGATGCTGCCGTGGACTACCGGCTCGCTTGCGCTGACGCAGGACGGCAGCGGCAAGCCGTGGGCGACGATCGAAAGCCTCGCGGCCGTCGCGCTGAAGGCACCGTTCGCGGCGGGTTATCGCATCGCGAAGACGGTCACGCCGGTTGACCCGGCGGTGAAAGGCGTGCTTTCGCACGGCGACATCGTGCGCGGGCATCTCGACATCGACGCGCAGAGCGACATGACCTGGGTGGTCGTCGACGATCCGGTTCCCGCCGGCGCGACGATTCTCAGCTCCGGCCTCGGCCGCGATTCGGAAGCGGCGACATCGGGCGAGAAGCGGGATCGCGGCGCGTGGCCGACATTCGTCGAGCGCGGCTTCGATGGCTATCGCGCGTATTACGACTATCTGCCGAAGGGCAAGCTGATGGTCGAATACACGATGCGCCTTAACAATCCCGGCACGTTTGGCCTGCCGCCGACGCGCGTCGAAGCGCTGCTCTACGCGCCTTCGTCGTTCGGCGCGCTGCCGAATGCGCCGGTGGTCGTCAAGCCGCTTGCCGCGAAGTGATGCGATGAAGCGCGCCGCCTGCCTCCTCATCGCGTGTGCACTGTCGGCGGCGGCGCACGCGTCGCCGGGCTTCGACGATGTGCGCGCGGAGTGGCGCAGCTCGGACTGGGTACTGCTCTCGCGCGACGGCGAGCCGCTCGCCCGAACGCGCCTCGACTCGCGTGCGCGGCGCGGCGACTGGGTGGCGCTTGCGGACGTGTCGCCGGCCTTGCGCGAGGCGATCGTCGTCTCGGAAGACAAGCGCTTCTACGAGCACGCGGGCGTCGACTGGCGGGGGGCGGCGGCGGCCGCGTGGGGCAATCTCTGGAGCACGCGCACGCGCGGCGCGTCGACGGTGACGATGCAGCTCACCGGTCTCATCGACGATCAGGGCAAGCCCGCGGGCAGGCGCTCGATCGGCGACAAGGCCGGGCAGACGATCGGCGCGCTGTGGCTCGAACGCAGCTGGCGCAAAGATCAGATTCTCGAGGCGTATCTGAATCTCGTGCCTTTCGCGGCGAGATCGTCGGTTTGTCGGCGCTGTCGCAGACCTTGTTCGGCAAGGCGCCCTCGGGCCTCGACGAACGCGAAGCGGCGCTCGCCGCCGCGCTGGTGCGCGAGCCGAACGCACCGTATCCGAAAGTCGCCGCGCGCGCCTGCGTGATCCTGCGCGACATGCAGGCGCTGCACGGCGCGCGCGGCGCCGATCCGTGCGTGAATCTCGAAAGCTACGTTCAGCTCACGCTCACGCGCACCGCCTCCGCGCCCGCCTTCCCCCCAGGGCGGCGACGCGCTCGCGCCACATCTGGCACGCCGCATCGCGTCTGAAGTGCATCCGACGGCAGGCGCACGCGTGCGCTCCACGCTCGATGCACGCCTGCAGCGCTTCGCCCGCGACACGCTCGCGCGCACGCTTGCCGAGCTGAATGCGCGCGCGCATCCGCGCAATGTTCACGATGCGGCCGCCATCGTGATCGACAACCGTTCCGGCGACGTGCTCGCGTGGGTTGGCTCCGCGGGCGGGTTCTCGAACGCGCCCGAGGTCGATGCCGTGCTCGCCGCGCGACAGGCCGGCTCGGCCCTGAAACCCTTCCTCTACGCCCAGGCGATCGACGAAAAACGCGTCACGGCAGCCACCTTGCTCGACGACGCGCCCCTCGACCTCGCGACCGGCGCCGGTCTCTACATCCCGCAGAATTACGATCATGACTTCAAGGGTTGGGTGAGCGTGCGCACGGCGCTCGGCTCGTCGCTGAACGTGCCGGCCGTGCGCACGCTCGTGATGGTCACGCCGCATCGCTTCGCGAAGACGCTCGTCGCGCTCGGCCTGCCCTTGTCGAAGGCGGGCGACTACTACGGCTTCAGCCTCGCGCTCGGCAGCGCGGATGTCACACTGGCGACGCTCGCCAACGCGTATCGCGCGCTCGCGAACGGCGGCATCGCGCGCCCCTTCTTCGATCTCGCCGACGGCCCGCAGGACGTCCCCTTGGCAGATCATCGGGCGGGTTCGCCCGGCACGCGCGTCTTCAGCCCGGAGGCGAGCTTCATCGTCACTGACATCCTCGCAGACAACAACGCGCGCACGCGCACCTTCGGCTTCGACAGCGTGCTCGCCACGCGCAGCTTCAGCGCGGTGAAGACCGGCACCAGCAAGGAAATGCGCGACAACTGGGCGGTCGGTTTCACGTCGCGATACACGGTGGGCGTGTGGGTCGGCAACGCCGACGGCCAGCCGATGTGGGACGTCTCAGGCGTGACCGGCGCCGCGCCGGCGTGGAACGCAATCGTCAACTATCTGAACCGGCGATCGGATAGCCGCGCGCCGCAAGCACCGCCGGGCGTGGTGCGCACGAACGTCACGTACCAAGACGACATCGAGCCGGCGCGCGGCGAATGGTTCGTGGACGGCACGCAGATGAGCGCGGTAGGTCTCACCGCGAACGCGGCCCAGGCCACGCGCGGCTTGAACGCCGATGCGCAGGCGGCGCGCATCGGCGCGCCCACGAACGGCACCATTTTCGCGCTCGATCCGGATATTCCGCCCGCTCGCCAGCGCGTCTGGTTCGAGCGCGCGGACAGCAGCGCGCGCCTCGCCTGGCGGCTCGATGGCAAACCCTATGGTCACGACGCCCGCGCGGCGTGGCTGCCCTGGCCGGGCCGCCACGTGCTCGAACTCGTGGATGCACGCGGCCAAGCCGTCGACACCGTGAGCTTCGAGGTGCGCGGCGCGTTCGCCAGAACGGCGGCACCCGCATCGCGCTGAGGCGACGAATGCGATGGAAACGCGCAACGTCATCCATCCGGTGCGACGCAACGTTAAAGATTGTGCGGCAGCGCGGCGCACGCGGCGGGGTCGTGCACAATGCGAGCCGTCATCGTTCGGGACGGGTTTTTGCCCTATCCTTACGGCAACTCTCCTTTTTTGGCCCGAACTTATCGATTCATCCTTTCTCTCAAGCCTGGAGTGCCGTCATGCTGAAAAACATCCCCAAGGGGCGCGCCTCTGCCCGAAAGGCAGAAACTCTCGTCGGGGCTACACTGAGTGCCGTCGAAGGGAGCAGCCGTTGGCTTTTGGGTGAGCCATCCCGTTAAAAAACGTGGTCCA
>LFJH01000023.1 GCA_001189335.2 Candidatus Paraburkholderia schumanniana | reverse complement strand
GGGCCGCAGGCCCGTGCGCAACGCCCAGGTGGGCAAGAAATGCAGGCGCAAAGCTTTACTCACGATGACCCCGCCTCTGTTTGCGACCGAATCGATGAATACAACGGCTTGTTCAGCGTTGCCTTAGGCAAAGCACCGATTGCGCGCAGGCCCTATAATTCGGCCTCTTGCGTCAACGGAACCTCTTACCCAGTGCCTGCTTCTTCCGAGACTCTGCTGGAGCTACGCGACGTCGATTTCGGCTACGGCGACCGGCTCGTTCTGTCGAACCTGAACATGCGTTTCACGCGCGGACAGGTTGTCGCGGTCATGGGTGGCTCCGGCTGCGGCAAGACCACGACCTTGCGCCTGATCGGCGGACTCGTGAAGGCGAGTCGCGGTCAAGTCCTCTTCGGCAGACAGGACATCGGCGCGCAGACGCGCGAGGGGCTCTACGTCCTGCGCCGCAAGATGGGCATGTTGTTCCAGTTCGGCGCGCTGTTCACCGACCAGACCGTGTTCGAAAACGTGGCCTTCCCGCTGCGCGAGCATACCGATCTGCCGGAAGAGCTGATTCGCGATCTCGTGCTGATGAAGCTGAACGCGGTCGGTCTGCGCGGTGCGCGCGATCTCGCGCCGTCGGAGGTTTCGGGCGGCATGGCGCGCCGCGTGGCGCTTGCGCGCGCCATCGCGCTCGATCCCCAGCTGATGATGTACGACGAGCCCTTTGCCGGTCTCGATCCCATCTCGCTCGGCATCACCGCTCAACTCATCCGCACGATCAACGACGCACTCGGCGCGACCTCCATTCTCGTCACGCACGACGTGCCCGAATCCTTTGCGATCGCGGACTACGTGTATTTCATCGCGAACGGCGGCATTCACGCCGAGGGCACGCCGGCGCAGCTGCGCGCCTCGCAGGATCCGACCGTGCGCCAGTTCATCGACGGCACGCCGGATGGTCCCTTCAGGTTTCATTACGCGAGCACGTCGCTCGCCGCGGATTTCGGCATCGGAGGGCAGGCATGATCAGCGCGCTCGGACGCTGGGTGCTGAACGGTTTCGGCACCGCGGGCTACGCCACGCGCATGTTCCTGCGCCTCGTCGTCGAATTTTTTCCGCTGTTGCACCGCCCGCGCCTTGTCACGAAGCAGATCCACTTCGTCGGCAATTATTCGCTTGTCATCATCGCGGTGTCGGGGTTGTTCGTCGGCTTCGTGCTGGGGTTGCAGGGCTACTACACGTTGAGCCGCTACGGCTCCGAACAGGCGCTCGGCCTGCTGGTTGCGCTGTCGCTCGTGCGCGAGCTCGGGCCGGTCGTCACGGCGCTGCTGTTCGCGGGGCGCGCAGGCACGTCGCTGACGGCGGAAATCGGCCTGATGAAAGCCGGCGAGCAGCTCACGGCGATGGAAATGATGGCGGTCGACCCGTTGCGGGTCGTCGTCGCGCCGCGCATGTGGGCCGGCATCATCGCCATGCCGGTTCTGGCGGCCATTTTCAGCGCGGTCGGCGTCATCGGCGGCTACATCGTCGGGGTCATGCTGATCGGCGTCGATCCTGGCGCGTTCTGGTCGCAGATGCAGGGCGGCGTGGATGTCTGGCGCGACGTCGGCAATGGCGTCGTCAAGAGTGTGGTGTTCGGCTTCGCGGTGACGTTCATCGCGTTGTTCCAGGGCTACGAGGCGCGACCGACGCCGGAAGGCGTGTCGCGTGCGACGACGAAAACCGTCGTGTACGCGTCGCTCGCCGTGCTCGGGCTCGATTTCCTGCTGACCACACTGATGTTCAGCTAATGGACCAGGCGCAGGCGCCGTGCAAGGCGCGAGCGTCGTGACGGGCACGGCCCGTCACGCGCCATCTGCGAAAAGATTCTCTTTGGGAAGACGATGAAAAAGATTGCTCTCGACTTTTGGGTCGGCCTCTTCGTGGTGCTCGGTTTCGTGGCGCTGCTCTTTCTCGCGCTGAAGGCGGGCAACATGAGCTCCCTGTCGTTCCAGCAAACCTACGCGGTGAAACTCAAGTTCGACAACATCGGCGGACTTAAGGCGCGTGCGCTCGTCAAGAGCGCCGGCGTGACGGTCGGGCGCGTCGGCAGCATCGGCTTCGACGAGAACACGTACCAGGCCGTCGTCACTATCGATATCGACAAGCAATATCAGTTTCCGAAGGACTCGTCGGCGAAGATCCTGACTTCCGGTCTGCTCGGCGAGCAGTACATCGGCCTCGAGCCGGGCGGCGACGACCAGATGCTCAAGGACGGCGACACCATCACGATGACGCAATCGGCCGTGGTGCTCGAAAACCTGATTGGCCAGTTCCTCTACAACAAGGCGGCCGATTCCGGCGCCTCGAAATCGTCCGCGCTGCCGGCAACGCCCGCGCCGGCACCGGCTTTCCCGGGCGCGGCGAGCGCAATGGGCGCATCGGGTGCGACCGGCGCGCATGCCGCCTCGGGCGCGGCTCAATAAGGAGAAAAACATGCAGGCCATGGGGATGCGGCGCGCAGTCATGAGCGCGTGCGCAGTTGCGCTCACGGGTTGCGCGACGGTGACGACGCCGATCAAGGGCGATCCGTTCGAAAGCTACAACCGAACGATGTTCACGATCAACGACAAGATCGATCAGTACGCGTTGAAGCCGGTGGCGAAGGGTTATGTGTTCGTGGTGCCGGAACCGGTGCGCAACAGCGTGACCAACTTCTTCTCGAACATCGGCGACGTCTACATCGCCGCGAATAATCTGCTGCAGCTGAAGATCGCGGACGGCGTATCGGATATCATGCGCGTCGCGATCAACACGCTGTTCGGCGTCGGCGGCCTGTTCGACGTCGCGACCATCGCGAAACTGCCGAAGCACGCCGGCGATTTCGGCCTGACGCTCGGCCATTATGGCGTGCCGTCCGGCCCGTATGTCGTGCTGCCGCTGCTCGGGCCGAGCACCGTACGCGATACTTCTGGGCTCGTCGTCGATTATTTCGACAATCCGCTGACCTACGTGAGCCTGGCTTCCGTGAGCTGGGCACTCTATGGCGTGAATCTCGTCAATACGCGCGCAAATCTGCTCGGCGCGACCGACGTGTTCGCCGACGCCGCGCTCGACAAGTATTCGTTCGTGCGCAACGCATATCTTCAGCGCCGCCAGTATCTGATTTCCGGCGGCGAAGGGGAAACGCCCGATTACAGCGAAGCACCGCTGCCGAACTACAGTGAGGAAGGTGCGGTCCCTGCGGCAGGCGCATCGGCGACGGCGGCGCCCGCGTCCGGCACGGCGGCGGCGCCGGCTCCGGCAAGCGGCTCGGCGAACACCGTGCCGGGCAACCAGTACGTTCCGCCGCGCGCGCCGCCGGGTTTTCCTTCATTCCGCTTGCGTTGAGCGGCGCCTCGCTAACGCGCGGTAACATATCTAACGACATTTCTTACGCTTTGGAACACGTGCCGCTTGAACTCGGTCCGGGCGGCGCGCTCAAACCGAAGCCTATATCTCTGCAGGGTTTGCGATGAAAAAACTATTTCTTCTTTCTCTTTTCGCGATGTTCCTGGCGTTCTGCGGCTCGGCGTCGGCACAGTCGGTAGACACGAGCTCACCCGATGTGATGATCAAGACGGTCACGCAGCAAGTCCTCGACGAGATCAAGTCGGACCCGAAAATTCAGTCGGGCGACATCAACAAGATCACCGAGCTCGTCAACCAGAAGATCCTGCCGTACACGGACTTCACGCGCACCACGCGCCTCGTGATGGGCCGCAACTGGAATACGGCGACGCCGGAGCAGCAGAAGCAGATCGTCGAGCAATTCAAGATGCTCCTGATCCGCACGTATTCGGGCGCGCTCGCGCAGGTGCGCAACCAGACGGTCCAGTACAAGCCGTTCCGCGCGAATCCGGACGACACGGACGTGGTGGTCCGCTCGGTCGTGATGAACAACGGTCAGCCGGTGGAGCTCGACTATCGCCTGTACAAGACGCCGCAAGGCTGGTGCGTGTATGACATCAACGTGCTCGGCGCGTGGCTGATCCAGGCGTATCAGCAGCAGTTCAACGAGCAGATCCAGCAGCACGGCGTAAATGGCCTGGTGCAGTTCCTCACGCAGCGTAACCAGCAGCTCGCGAGCGGCAAGGCATCATGAGCACGCAGGCGCATGTTGCAGCTGGCGGCCGTTTCCAGACGGCCGCATCCCTGACGCACGAGAGCGCGAAGGCCGCGCTCGACGCGGGTCTGTCGCCCATCGCAGCAGGCGCGACCGAAGTTGACTGCGCGCCGCTCACGCAGTTCGATTCATCGGCGCTCGCCGTGCTGCTCGCATGGCAGCGCGCCGCGACCGCGCGCGGCGCAGCGCTGGACGTCGTCAACCTTCCTTCCGGGCTCGTGAGTCTCGCGCGCGCTTACGGCGTCGATACGCTCCTCTCCTTCCGACATTGATCCTGCACTGACTCTTCGTGAGAAGCGCGGCAAGCTGGCCGCCGCTATCAGGATCGCTCCGAAGTCGGCTGCAGCCGCTTTGTCCTATAATCAAACGCTTTTTCGGGCCCGCACCCGGCCCTTTTTGTCCGAGCCCGGGTCCGTCAAGCGAAACTCCGCACAATCGAGGCGCCGCCGCGCGAGGCGCGCGCACTGTCCATGTCAGCCATAGAAATCCGAAACGTCAGGAAGCGCTACAAGGAGCTCCAGGCGCTCAAAGGCGTGAGCCTCACGGTGGAAGAGGGCGAGTTCTTCGGCCTGCTCGGCCCGAACGGCGCGGGCAAAACCACGTTGATCAGCATTCTAGCCGGCCTTGCCCGCGCCGATAGCGGCACGATTTCGGTGCGCGGGCACGATGTCGTCAGCGACTTCCGGGTGGCCCGCCGCTCGCTCGGGGTGGTACCGCAGGAACTGGTGTTCGATCCATTCTTCACCGTGCGCGAGTCGCTCCGGATTCAGTCGGGCTATTTCGGCTTGCGCAACAACGACGACTGGATCGACGAAATCATGGCCAACCTCGATCTCACCGAGAAAGCCGACGTCAACACGCGCGCACTCTCGGGCGGGATGAAGCGCCGCGTGCTGGTCGCGCAGGCGCTCGTGCACCGGCCGCCCGTGATCGTGCTCGACGAGCCCACCGCCGGCGTCGACGTAGAACTGCGCCAGACCCTATGGAAGTTCATTTCGCGGCTGAATCGCGAAGGCCACACGATCGTGCTGACGACGCACTATCTCGAAGAAGCCGAATCGCTGTGCGATCGCCTCGCGATGCTCCGTCGTGGCGAAGTGGTCGCGCTCGAGCGTACAAGCACGCTGCTGCAGCGCTTCTCCGGCATGCAACTGTATCTGCGCTTGTCGAACGGCGCGCTACCCGCCGATCTGCGTGCGCTGGAAGTCGATCCGCACGCGGTGTCGGGCGCGCAGCATCTGCTTCGCCTTGCGAGCTACGACGACGTCGAGCCGATCCTCGCGAAATGCCGCGCGGCCGGCTGCACGTTCGATGAAATCGAAGTGCGCAAGGCGGATCTCGAAGACGTATTCCTGCAGGTGATGCACGAGCCGGAAGTCGTAGAAGGGCTTTCATGAGCGGTTTCCAGACCTTGTTCTACAAGGAGGTGCTGCGCTTCTGGAAGGTCTCGTTTCAGACCGTGCTCGCGCCCGTCGTTACTGCGCTGCTCTATCTGACCATCTTCGGTCATGCGCTGTCGGGCAGGGTGGAGGTGTATCCGGGTGTCGGCTACACGAGCTTTCTGGTGCCCGGCCTCGTCATGATGAGCGTGCTGCAGAACGCGTTCGCGAACAGCTCGTCCTCGCTGATCCAGTCGAAGATCACCGGTAACCTCGTGTTCGTGCTGCTGCCGCCGATCGCGCATTGGGAGATGTTCTTCGCGTATGTGCTGGCATCCGTCGTGCGCGGCCTGTGCGTCGGCCTCGGCGTGTTCATCGTGACGATATGGTTCATCCCGATGTCTTTTTCGGCGCTGTTCTACATCATTGCGTTCGCGATCCTCGGTTCGGGCATTCTCGGCACGCTCGGCCTGATCGCGGGCATCTGGGCCGACAAGTTTGATCAACTGGCCGCGTTCCAGAACTTCCTGATCATGCCGCTCACGTTTCTTTCCGGCGTGTTCTACTCGACACATTCACTGCCGCCTGTGTGGCGCGCGGTGTCGCATCTGAATCCGTTCTTCTACATGATCGACGGCTTTCGCTACGGTTTTTTCGGCCTGTCGGACGTCAATCCGCTGGTGAGCCTCGGCATCGTCGGCGGCTTCCTGGCCGTGCTGGCGCTGATCGCCGTGCGATTGCTCGCGAGCGGCTACAAGCTGCGTCACTAATTCAAGGAGACATCCATGCTGCTAACTCCGGAGCAGGTGAAGGATTATATCGCCAAAGGGCTGGCTTGCCAGCATCTCGAAGTGGAAGGCGACGGCCAGCACTTTTTCGCGACCATCGTGAGCGATGCGTTCGTCGGCAAGCGGCTGATCGCGCGTCATCAACTGGTTTATGCGGCGCTCGGCGAGCGCATGCGCGAGGAGATCCATGCGCTCAGCATGAAGACCCTCACCCCCGACGAGTGGAAATCGGCCTGAGCCCACCCGGCGAAGCCAATCAGGTCACCAGGACCCAACTCAGCAACACCGGCATCACCGGCAGACATAGGCAGTAGAGAGTTCGAATCATCAAGGACAATCGCGGCGTCGAAAGCGGCTCCGCAGCAGGAAGCTCGGTCGAAGAACACGTCATCATGGACAAACTGGTCATTACGGGAGGCGCGAAGCTTTCCGGCGAAATCACCGTATCGGGCGCGAAGAACGCGGCTCTGCCGATTCTTTGCGCGGGCCTTCTCACCGCGGACGACGTCCATCTGTCGAACGTTCCGAATCTTCAGGACGTGCGAACCACGCTCAAGCTGCTGCGTCATATGGGCGTGCGCTCGGAAGTCACGGGCGATTGCCGCGTGAGCCTGAACGCATCGAAGGTCGACAATCTCGTCGCTCCCTATGAGATGGTGAAGACGATGCGCGCGTCGATTCTCGTGCTCGGGCCGCTTGTCGCGCGCTTCGGCGAGGCGAAGGTGTCGCTGCCCGGCGGCTGCGCGATCGGCGCGCGTCCGGTCGATCAGCACATCAAGGGCCTGCAGGCGATGGGCGCCGAGATCAACATCGAGCACGGCTTCATCGAGGCGCGCGCGAAGCGCCTGAAGGGCGCGCGCATCGTGACGGACATGATCACGGTGACCGGCACCGAGAACCTGCTGATGGCGGCGGTGCTGGCCGAAGGCGAAACCGTCCTCGAGAACGCGGCGCGCGAGCCGGAAGTGAGCGACCTCGCGCATCTGCTCGTGAAGATGGGCGCGAAGATCGACGGCATCGGCACGGACCGGCTCGTCATTCAGGGCGTCGACAAGCTGCATGGCGCGACGCACGACGTCGTGCCGGATCGCATCGAAGCGGGCACGTTCCTGTGCGCGGTCGCGGCGGCGGGCGGCGATGTCACGCTGCGTCACGTCAAACCGCATCTGCTCGATGCCGTGATGGCGAAGCTGCGCGAAGCGGGCGTGAGCATCGAGGAAGGCGACAACTGGATGCGCGTGCGCATGGCGAAGCGCCCGGACGCGGTAAACATCCGCACGTCCGAATACCCCGCCTTCCCGACGGACATGCAGGCGCAGTTCATGGCCCTCAACGCGATCGCGAACGGTACGTCGCAAGTGGTCGAGACGATCTTCGAAAACCGCTTCATGCACGTGCAGGAGCTGAACCGTTTGGGCGCGAGCATCACCATCGACGGCAACACGGCGCTGGTCGCCGGCGTCGACAAGCTCTCCGGCGCGAAGGTCATGGCGACCGATCTGCGCGCGTCCGCGAGCCTCGTGATCGCGGCGATGTGCGTCGAGGGCGAAACGCTGATCGACCGCATCTACCATCTGGATCGCGGCTACGACCGCATGGAATCGAAGCTGACGGCCGTCGGCGCGAACGTGAGCCGCATCAAGGGCAGCGGGAGCGAGCAATGAGTTCGCTGCCGCAGACGTCGTCGTCGGTGGGACCGGGCGCGCCGCTCACGCTCGCGCTCTCGAAAGGGCGTATCTTCGAGGAAACGTTGCCGCTGCTCGCCGCCGCAGGCGTGCAGGTGGCGGAAGACCCGGAAAGCTCGCGCAAGCTCATTCTTCCGACCACGAACCCGAACCTGCGCGTGATCATCGTGCGCGCGACCGATGTGCCCACTTACGTCGAATACGGCGCGGCCGACTTCGGCGTGGCGGGCAAGGACGTGCTGATCGAGCACGGCGGCAGCGGTCTGTATCAGCCGATCGATCTGGACATCGCGCGGTGCCGGATGTCGGTGGCCGTGAAGGCGGGCTTCGACTATGCGAACGCGGTACGTCAGGGCGCGCGTCTGCGCGTCGCGACGAAATATACGGAAACGGCGCGCCAGCATTTCGCGGCGAAGGGCGTGCACGTCGACCTGATCAAGCTGTACGGTTCGATGGAACTCGCGCCGCTGGTCGGCTTGGCGGACGCCATTGTCGATCTGGTCAGCTCGGGCGGAACGCTGAAGGCGAACAATCTGGTCGAGGTGGAGGAGATCATGCAGATTTCGTCGCGCCTCGTCGTGAACCAGGCGGCGCTCAAGCTGAAGCGCGCGGCGCTCAAGCCTTACCTCGAGGCTTTCGAGCGCGTCACTGGCGGTACAGGCAATTAGGCGAGCCGCACGCCGCGGCGCGCCACAAGCAAAACGGAAAACCAGCATGTCTATCAAGATTCGTAAACTCGATTCCAGCACCGATGGTTTTCAGAAGGCGCTGCGCGCAGTCCTCGCATTCGAGGCGAGCGAGGATGAAGCGATCGAGCGCTCGGTTGCTCGAATCCTCGCGGATGTGAAGGCGCGCGGCGATGAAGCCGTGCTCGAATACACCAACCAGTTCGATCGCCTGAAGGCGGAAAGCGTCGCGACGCTGGAACTGCCGCCATCAGAAATGGAAGCCGCGCTCGAAGGGCTCGAGCTGAAGCGCCGCGCGGCGCTCGAAGCGGCGGCGGCGCGCGTGCGCGGTTATCACGAGAAGCAGCGCATCGAATGCGGCAGCCATAGCTGGCAATACACCGAAGCCGACGGCACCGTGCTCGGCCAGAAAGTGACGCCGCTCGATCGCGCGGGCATCTACGTGCCGGGCGGCAAGGCGGCGTATCCGTCGTCGGTGCTGATGAACGCGATCCCGGCGCGCGTCGCGGGCGTGAAGGAAATCGTGATGGTCGTGCCGACGCCCGACGGCGTGAAGAATCCCCTCGTGCTCGCGGCGGCGCTGCTCGGCGGCGTGGATCGCGTGTTCACGATCGGCGGCGCGCAGGCGGTCGGCGCGCTCGCCTACGGCACGGAAACGGTGCTGGCCGTCGACAAGATCTGCGGCCCGGGAAACGCGTATGTCGCGTCGGCGAAGCGTCGCGTGTTCGGCACCGTCGGCATCGACATGATCGCGGGGCCGTCCGAGATTCTCGTGATCTGCGACGCCACCACCGATCCGCGCTGGGTCGCGATGGACCTCTTCTCGCAAGCCGAACACGACGAGCTCGCGCAATCCATTCTGCTGTGCCCGGACGATGCGTTCATCCAGCGCGTCGAAGAAGCGATCGTCGAACTGCTGCCGGCAATGCCGCGCCGCGAGGTCATCCAGCGTTCGCTCGAGGATCGTGGCGCGCTCATCAAGGTGAAGGACATGGCCGAAGCGTGCGCGATCGCGAACGACATTGCGCCGGAGCACCTCGAGATTTCCGCGCTCGATCCGCATCAGTGGGCTTCGCAGATCCATAACGCGGGCGCGATGTTCCTCGGCCGTTACACGAGCGAGAGCCTGGGCGATTACTGCGCGGGCCCGAACCACGTGCTGCCGACGTTGCGCACGGCGCGTTTCTCGTCGCCGCTCGGCGTGTACGATTTCATGAAGCGCTCGAGTGTGATCGAAGTGAGCGCAGACGGCGCGCAGACGCTCGGCGAGATCGCGGCCGAACTCGCGTACGGCGAGGGCCTTCAGGCCCATGCGCGCAGCGCGGAATATCGAATGAAGAACGTCGGATGAATCGAGCCGGCCCGCATGAACAAGGCGGCCTGAGAGCCGCCGCTCATATCCGGCGAGAGAGACGCCGGTCAATCATGACCACAGCACAAGACATCATTCGTCCCGACGTCCTCGCGATGACGAGCTATCCCGTGCCCGACTCAACGGGTCTGATCAAGCTCGACGCGATGGACCCTACACCTTGCCCGCCGATCTCGCGCAACGCCTGGGCGAGCATCTCGCCCGCGTCGCATTGAACCGCTATCCGGCGCCCCGCCCCGCCGAACTGCTTGCGAAGATCAAGCGCACCATGAACGTGCCCGCGGCCTGCGACGTGCTCCTGGGCAACGGCTCGGACGAACTGATCAGCATGATGTCCATGGCGTGCTCGAGGCCGGGCGCGAAGGTCGTAGCGCCGGTGCCGGGTTTCGTCATGTACGAAATGTCGGCGAGGTTCGCGCATCTGGAATTCGTCGGCGTGCCGCTGAAGGCGGACTTCACGCTCGATGCCGACGCGCTGATCGCCGCCATCGACGAACATAGGCCTGCTCTGGTCTACCTCGCGTATCCGAACAACCCGACCGGCACGCTCTACGACGACGCCGACATGGAGCGCGTGATCGCCGCGGCGAAGCAGAGTCTCGTAGTGATCGACGAGGCGTATCAGCCGTTCGCCGAAAAGAGCTGGATGCCGCGCGCAGCCGACTTTGACAACATCGTCGTGATGCGTACGGTCTCCAAGCTCGGGCTAGCCGGCATTCGCCTGGGCTACATGGCGGGACGCCCCGGGTGGATCTTGCAAGTTCGACAAGGTGCGCCCGCCGTACAACATCAACGTGCTGACGCAGGCAACCGCCGATTCCTGCTCGATCATCTCGACGTGCTCGACGCCCAGGCGGCCGATCTGCGCGCCCAGCGGGCCGCGCTCGCGAGCGAAGTCGCCGCGCTCCCTGGCATGACGGTTTTCCCGAGCGCGGGCAACTTCCTGCTCGTGCGCGTGCCGGATGCCGCCGTCGCCTTCGAAACCAACCCTTCTGACTTCGCGGGTTTTGATCAAACGTGAGTAAAATGCATCCATTGCTGGCCAACTGCGTGCGTTTGACGGTCGGAACGTCCGAAGAGAACGCGCACATGGTCGCGGCGCTGAAAAAGCTCGCACCGAACTGAACCCCACTTTCCAAAGTCTCAGGGAATCACCATGCGCATTGCGGAAGTCGTTCGCAACACCAGCGAAACGCAGATCCGTGTGAAGCTCGACCTGGACGGCACCGGCAAGCAGAAGCTTGCCACTGGCGTCCCGTTCCTCGATCACATGCTCGACCAGATCGCCCGTTATGGGCTCATCGATCTCGACATCGAAGCGCATGGCGACCTCCATATCGACGATCACCATACCGTCGAAGACACTGGCATCACGCTCGGGCAGGCGGTGGCGAAGGCCATTGGCGACCGCAAGGGCATTCGCCGCTACGGGCATTCGTATGTGCCGCTGGACGAGGCGCTGTCGCGCGTCGTGATCGACTTTTCTGGCCGTCCGGGCCTCGAATTTCATGTGCCGTTCACGCGCGCGCGTATCGGCACCTTCGACGTCGATCTCACCATCGAATTCTTCCGCGGATTCGTGAATCACGCGGGCGTGACGCTGCATATCGACAACCTGCGCGGCATCAACGCGCACCATCAGGTCGAAACCGTGTTCAAGGCGTTCGGCCGCGTGCTGCGCATGGCCGTCGAAGTCGACGAGCGTGCGGCTGGGCAGATTCCTTCCACCAAAGGCAGTCTCTGACGGGCTGACGCCGCTTCGGCGCGCGTGTCGAGACCACGATGGATCTGTTCAAGTCGTTTATCTCATTGCTCGCGCTGATCAACCCGATCGGCGCGATACCGTTTTTTCTCAGCCTGACCTCGCAGCAATCCGATATCGAGAGACACAACACGATTCGCGTCGCGTCCATCTCGGTGTTCTGCGTGATCGCGGTGACGGCGCTGCTCGGACAGCAGATCATCGCGTTCTTCGGCATTTCGGTCGGGTCGTTCGAAGTGGGCGGCGGCATCATCATGCTGCTCATGGCGATCAGCATGTTGAACGCGCAGGTCGGCAACGCGCGCTCGACGCCGGAAGAGCGCATGGAAGCCGAGGAGCGCAACAGCATCGCGGTCGTGCCGCTCGCGATTCCGCTGCTCACCGGCCCGGGTTCGATCAGCACGGTGATCGTTTATGCTGCAAATGCACAGCATTGGTACGACCGCTTCGGGCTCGTCGTGCTCGGCGCGATCATCGCGGGGCTGTGCTTCGGCGCGCTGAATCTCGCCGAGCCGATCGCGCGCTGGGTCGGCAGAACGGGGATCAATATCGGTACGCGTCTCATGGGTTTGATGTTGTCCGCGCTGGCGGTGGAGTTCATCGTCAACGGGTTGAAGGCCTTGATGCCATCTTTGAAATGAAAACTTCGATTGCGATTGTTGATTACGGAATGGGCAACCTGCGCTCGGTGTATCAGGCGCTGAAGAAGGCTGCCCCCGAGGCGGATGTGGCGATCGTCGATCAGCCCGAGGGCATTCGCACGGCGGACCGCGTGGTGCTGCCCGGCCAGGGCGCGATGCGCGACTGCATGGGACATCTGGCCGAATCCGGCCTGCAGGAAGCGGTGATGCAGGCCGCGCGCGAGAAACCGATGCTGGGCGTGTGCGTCGGTGAGCAGATGCTCTTCGACTGGAGCGAGGAAGGCGACACGAAGGGGCTCGGCCTTCTGCCGGGCAAAGTGGTGCGCTTCCGCCTCGAGGGCAAGCTGCAGGATGACGGCTCGCGCTTCAAGGTGCCGCAGATGGGCTGGAACCGCGTGCGCCAGACGCAGCAGCACCCGATCTGGGACGGCGTCGCGGACGGCACGTTCTTTTACTTCGTGCACAGCTATTACGTCGTGCCGGACAATCCGGCGCATACGTCAGGAGAAACGGTGTACGGCGAGGCGTTCACCTCAGCGGTGGCGCGCGACAACATCTTCGCGACCCAATTTCACCCCGAGAAAAGCGCTGACGCCGGCTTGCGTCTGTATCGCAATTTCGTGCACTGGCAGCCGTGAAAAGGCGCGCACGCTGGCGTTTTCGCCAATTACGACGTGCGCATGACCGTTGCAAAACTTGTACTACACTAGCGAGACGGCCCGCGCAAAAGGCATCAGACCGCACGCGCGCCGCTTTGATCAACTTCACCCGAAAACTACGCGATACCTATGCTGCTCATTCCGGCCATCGATCTTAAGGACGGTCAGTGCGTGCGCCTCAAACAGGGCGATATGGACCAGGCGACCATTTTTTCAGAAGATCCGGCGGCAATGGCCCGACACTGGGTCGATCGCGGCGCGCGGCGTCTTCATCTGGTCGACCTGAACGGCGCATTCGCCGGCAAGCCTAGAAATGGCGAGGCCATCCGCTCGATCATCGAGGAAGTGGGCGGCGAGATCCCGGTGCAACTGGGCGGCGGCATCCGCGATCTGGAAACCATCGAGCGCTATCTGGACGATGGTCTCACTTATGTGATCATCGGCACGGCGGCGGTGAAGAATCCGGGCTTTCTGCGGGATGCCTGCAGCGTGTTCGGGGGACATATCATCGTCGGCCTCGACGCGAAGGACGGCAAAGTCGCCACCGATGGCTGGAGCAAGCTGACCGGCCATGAAGTCGTCGATCTCGCCCGCAAGTTCGAGGACTACGGCTGCGAGTCGATCATCTACACCGACATCGGCCGCGACGGCATGCTTCAGGGCATCAATATCGACGCGACCGTGCGCCTAGCGCAGGCGGTGAAGATTCCGGTGATCGCGAGCGGCGGCCTGTCGAATATCGCGGACATCGAATCGCTCTGCGAAGTCGAGGCCGAAGGTATCGAAGGCGTGATCTGCGGCCGCGCGATCTACTCCGGCGATCTCGATTTTCAATCCGCCCAGACCCGCGCCGACGCGCTGCGCGAGGCCGACGGCGCTTGAAAAAGCCTCAGCGCGAGCACATCTGTACAGCACTCCGGGCGGCCACGGCGCCGCCCTTACTTCGTAAGCGGCAAGAAAATGGCTCTCGCTAAACGCATCATTCCCTGTCTCGACGTGACCGCTGGCCGCGTCGTCAAGGGCGTCAACTTCGTCGAACTGCGCGACGCGGGCGATCCCGTGGAAATCGCGCGCCGTTACGACGATCAGGGCGCCGACGAACTCACGTTCCTCGGCATCACCGCAACCTCGGATCAGCGGGATCTCATTCTGCCGATCATCGAGGCGGTGTCGTCGCAGGTATTTATTCCGCTGACCGTCGGTGGCGGCGTGCGCGCGGTCG
Organism: Candidatus Paraburkholderia schumanniana; assembly: GCA_001189335.2. GTDB lineage: Bacteria > Pseudomonadota > Gammaproteobacteria > Burkholderiales > Burkholderiaceae > Caballeronia > Caballeronia schumanniana. The sequence goes on along the minus strand of LFJH01000023.1, from coordinate 5,692 downwards.
AGGACGTGCGCCGCCTGTTCAACGCGGGGGCGGACAAGATCAGCATGAATTCGTCGGCGGTGGCCAATCCGCAGCTCGTGCGCGACGCATCCGACAAGCACGGCTCGCAGTGCATCGTCGTCGCGATCGACGCGAAGCGCGTTTCCGTGGATGGCGAGCCGTCGCGCTGGGAAGTCTTCACGCACGGCGGCCGCAAGGCGACCGGCATCGACGCGATCGAATGGGCGCGCAAGATGGCGGAGTTCGGCGCGGGCGAAATCCTGCTCACCAGCATGGACCGCGACGGCACCAAGGCCGGCTTCGATCTCGCGTTGACGCGCGCCGTGTCGGACGCGGTACCGGTGCCCGTAATCGCGTCGGGCGGCGTCGGGTCGCTGCAGCATCTGGCGGACGGTATCGTCGAAGGTCACGCCGACGCGGTGCTCGCCGCCAGCATCTTCCACTACGGCGAGCACACGGTCGGCGAAGCGAAGCGTTTCATGGCCGATCAAGGCATTTCGGTGAGGAACTGAGCACGATCATGAGCATGACGGATCAAGTTGGCTGGCTCGACAAGGTGAAGTGGGACGCGAACGGCCTCGTGCCGGTGATCGCGCAGGAAGCTTCGACCAACGACGTGCTGATGTTCGCGTGGATGAACCGCGAGGCGCTCGCGAAGACCATCGAGCTGAAGCGCGCGGTGTATTTCTCGCGCTCGCGCCAGCGCCTGTGGTTCAAGGGCGAGGAATCGGGACACGTGCAGCACGTCCATGATGTGCGCCTCGATTGCGACGAAGACGTCGTGCTGCTCAAGGTCGAGCAGGTGTCGGGCATCGCGTGCCACACCGGCCGCCATTCCTGTTTTTTCCAGAAATTCGAAGGCACGGCGGAGAACGGCGAGTGGGTCGCCGTCGAGCCCGTGCTGAAAGACCCAGAAAGCATCTACAAATGACGCAAGCCAACACGCTGGACACGCTGCTGCGCCTCGCCTCCGTCATCGACAGCCGCAAGGGCGGCGATCCGGAACAATCCTACGTTTCCCGACTCTTTTACAAAGGTGACGACGCGATCCTGAAGAAGATCGGCGAAGAAGCGACGGAAGTCGTGCTCGCCGCCAAGGACGCGCGCCAGGGTGGCGCTCCGAAGGCGCTCGTCGGCGAAGTCGCCGATTTGTGGTTTCATTGTTTCGTCATGCTGTCGCACTTCGACCTGAACCCCGGCGACGTCATCGCAGAACTCGAACGTCGCGAAGGCTTGTCGGGAATCGAAGAAAAGGCGCTGCGCAAGTCGCGCGAGCGCGAGCAGAACGGCGGTTGACGAGCGTCTGGTACTGCGAAGGAGGGCAAGCATGAACCGGCCTTACGAACCGTATCCGCCGCCTGTGACTCAGGACCCGGCCGATCCCGAGCGTCTGCGCAGCATGCGCACGTTCACACATGTTCTGTACGCGCTGTACGCCGTCTACTGGCTGACGGGCGGACTGACCGGTCTCGTTGCCATCATCCTCGACTACATCAAGCGCGGCGACGCCGCCGGCACGCCGTATGAGGATCACTTCACCTGGCAGATCCGCACCTTCTGGTGGGCGGTGCTGGGGCACCTGATCGGGTTCGCGACGATCTGGATCGGCGTCGGCTTTCTGATCCTCGCGGCAGTCAGCATCTGGACGCTCTACCGCATCATCAAGGGCTGGCTGTTCCTCTACGAAAACAAGACGATCGAATCGCGCGCGTGGTTTTGATCCGGATGTGAGGATTCGGACACGTTAAACGGGAGACACGGGATACTCATGAGCCAAGACAACTGTATTTTTTGCAAGATCGCCTCCGGGCAACTTCCCAGCACGAAAATCTATGAAGACGATGAGTTCGTCGCCTTTAATGACATTAATCCGGCTGCGCCTGTCCATGTGCTTGTGGTCCCGTGCAAGCATATTGAAACACTTTCTCATTGCACAGAAAGTGACAGTCCGCTGCTTGGTAGAATGGTGGGGCTCGTCGGGTGTTTGGCGAAAGATCTGGGTGTGTCCTACACGGGAGGTGACACCGGCTTTCGCACGGTAATAAATACCGGACCGGGCGGCGGGCAGGAGGTGTATCACATCCACGCGCATTTGTGGCCGGCGAGCGCCCGTGGCGCCGAATGGGGTAATGCCGCAATCTTTATCGGCATACTCCTTTCTAATGAAATGTTGGGCGAGCAAAATCAATAGTTGAAGCGGAGGCGACGTTGCCTCGGCGTAGGCCGAAAGGCCGATCTTCCGTTCCCGGTACCCAATTCGGGGCGGAATCAAGGAGAGTTTTCATTCATGGGTTCGTTGAGCATTTGGCATTGGTTGATCGTTTTGCTGATCGTGGCGCTGGTTTTCGGCACGAAGAAGCTGCGCAATATCGGCGGCGATCTGGGCGGCGCGGTGAAGGGTTTCAAGGAAGGCATGCGCGAAGGCGATGCACCGGCAAATTCGGCCGATCAGCGCGAACTGCCCCGTAACGGCGCAGTGGACGTCGAGGCGAAGGACAAGTCCCGTTCGGGCGACTACCGTTAATCCGGCCGCAGACCGCAACCATCCCCTTTTCGTTCAATGCTCGATCTCGGTCTGACCAAAATGGCGGTCATCGGTGTCGTGGCGCTGGTGGTTCTTGGGCCAGAGCGCCTGCCAGGCGTTGCGCGCACGGCGGGCGCGCTGTTCGGGCGCGCCCAGCGCTACATCAACGACGTCAAGTCGGAGGTAGCGCGCGAGATGGAGCTCGACGAACTGAAGAAGATGCGCACCGAGTTCGAGACGGTAGCATCGAACGTCCAATCGTCGATTCACGATACGTTGAGGCGCCACGAGTCCGAACTGAACGACGCGTGGAACCAGGGCACGTCGGTCGCGCCGAGCATTGCGGGCGGCGCGTCCGAATCGGCGGATGCTGCCGCCTCCGACAAGCCCTGGGCCAGCACGTCATCGGCGTCGACCAAACGCAAGAACTGGCGCGTCAAGCAGAGCGCGATCCCCAACTGGTACAAGCGCACGACCGCGCGTCGCACGCGCGTCCAATCGGGCGCAGCGCGCGTCGCTCGCCATACGCCCGCCACCTTGCGCCGGCCGACGGAGTTCTTCTGAGGCCGCACTTCCTTCATCGATGATTTCTACCGAGGGGCGGCGTGAGCGACCCGCAACACACTAAAGAAGAGCCCGTCGAAGAGACGTTCATTTCGCATCTGGTCGAACTGCGCGACCGGATCATCCGCGCGGGTGCTTCGGTCATCGTGGTGTTCATCGTGCTGGTGTACTGGGCGCCGGACATCTTCAAGCTGCTGGCGCGTCCGCTGATGCAGAACCTGCCGCGCGACGGCAAGATGATCGTCACCGACGTCACCGGCTCGTTCTTCGTGCCGATGAAAGTGACGATGCTCGTCGCTTTCGTGATCGCGCTGCCATTCGTGCTTTACCAGATCTGGGCGTTCGTCGCGCCGGGCTTGTATCAGCACGAGAAGAAGCTCGTCGCGCCCCTCGTGTTCAGCAGCTACACGCTGTTCCTCTGCGGCATGGCTTTCGCGTACTTCGTCGTGTTCCCGACTATCTTCCGCGTCATGGCGCACTACAACGCGCCGCTCGGCGCGGAAATGACGACGGATATCGACAATTACCTGAGCTTCGTGCTGACGATGTTCATCGCGTTCGGGGTGACGTTCGAAGTGCCGATCGTCGTCGTGCTGCTCGCGCGCATGGGCGTGGTGTCGATCCAGAAGCTCAAGCAGATCCGGCCGTATGTGATCGTCGGCGCGTTCGTCATTTCGGCGGTCGTCACGCCGCCCGATGTCTTCTCGCAGCTGATTCTCGCGATTCCGCTCGTCGTTCTCTACGAGGCGGGCATCGTCGCCGCGCGGCTGGTGATAGGCAAGGACGGAATCAAGAACGAGAAAGCGGCGGCAGAGCAGTGAACTGGGTGCGGCTTATTGTCGCGTCTGGCAGCCAGTCAACCACGAGTCTCAAAACGAAAACGGCAGCTTCGAGAAATCGAAGCTGCCGTTTTGCTTTCGCGGATGAAACGTCTTATTCGTCGCCCTGATCTTCATCCGGCATCTGCGGCGCGCGTGGCGGCGCGGGACGCTTGCCGATCATCACGTTGACGTCCATTTCTTTGTTCTTGCGCATCAGGTGCACCTTCACCGACGTGCCCGGCTTGATCTGCGCAACGACGTTCAGAAGGCGCGTCGTATCGGTGATGGTGTCTTCGCTGATGGACACGAGAATGTCGCCCGGCTTGATGCCCGCCTTGTCTGCCGGGCCGCCCTGCAGCACGCCCGCGACGATCGCGCCCGACTTCTGGTCCAGCCCGAACGATTCGGCGATCTCCAGCGTCACGTCCTGCGGCTCGACGCCGATCCAGCCGCGCATCACCGTGCCCGTCGTGATGATGCTCTCCAGCACGCTGCGGGCGGTCGACACCGGAATCGCGAAGCCGATACCCAGCGAGCCGCCGCTGCGCGAATAGATCGCCGTATTGATGCCGAGCAGGTTGCCGTTCACATCCACCAGCGCCCCGCCCGAGTTACCGGGGTTGATGGCTGCGTCGGTCTGGATGAAGTTCTCGAACGTGTTGATGCCGAGGTGATTGCGCCCGAGCGCGCTCACGATGCCCATCGTGACCGTCTGGCCTACACCGAACGGATTGCCGATCGCCAGCACGACGTCGCCCACGCGCGTCTGGTCCATCCGGCCGAGCGTGATGGTCGGCAGGTTGGTCATGTTGATCTTCAGCACGGCGAGGTCGGTTTCCGGGTCGACGCCGATCACTTTCGCGCTCGACGTGCGACCATCGGCCAAGGCGACTTCGATTTGATCCGCGCCGTCGACGACATGCTGGTTCGTTAGAATGTAACCTTCTGAGCTGACGATGACGCCGGAGCCGAGATTCGACGCAGGCGGCTCGTCGCTCTTGCGCTTGTTCTTGTCGCCGAAGAAGTAGCGAAACAGAGGGTCTTTCGCGCGCGGGTCGGGCGGCGGGTTGCCGTCCTTGCTGGAGAACACGTTCACGACCGCCGGCATCGCTTTCTGCGCGCCTTCGGTATATGACGACTGAACGGGGCGCGAGCCGATGCTCGGCGCCACTTCCTGCAACGCGACGATCGGCTCGGCAAACTGCTTGCCGAATTGACCCTGACGTTGAAGCCACTGCGGTTTCAAGGTCGCGATGATGAACATCAGGGCCAAAAGCACGGTGACCGCTTGGGCAAAAAATAGCCAGAAGCGTCTAAGCATTTGAAGGGATAGCGGATTTCATGGATCGGATCGAACTCGAATTGTATCTGAACAATCTGCTGGAAATCGGCCGCTTCAAGGACTATTGCCCGAACGGTCTGCAGGTTGAAGGCACGCGCCGCGTGCAAAAGATCGCGACCGGCGTGACCGCCTCGCTGGCCTTTCTGGAAGCCGCGCTCGAGGGGGCGCGGATACCGTGCTCGTGCATCACGGCTACTTCTGGCGCAACGAGACGCCGCAGATCACGGGGCGCAAGCATCGGCGTTTGCGCACGCTGATTGCCAACGACATCAACCTCTTCGCTTATCATCTTCCGCTCGATTCGCATCCGGAGCTAGGGAACCTCTGCCAAACTTCCGATCCTGGCACCTGATTGGACTATCCTGGAAAGAAGAGAAATTCAAGGACATCTTCGATGACACAACTTGGTCTTGGTCTGGATCTTTCAACGAAACGTACTCG
>LFJH01000282.1 GCA_001189335.2 Candidatus Paraburkholderia schumanniana | reverse complement strand
AGTGCCCAAAGGTCGTCGTCGAGTATCGGCTTGGCCATATCCTTTTCGTCGTCGAAACAATGAAAAGGCGAACAGAATTCATCGAGTGTAAACAGCCCCTTCGCTCATTTTGTTAAAGGTTCTTAGGCATTTACGCGACGCATCATCGATACAACGATGCCTCTCGTCAATTCGAGTATCGAAATATCGGAATCGAAAACGACGGACGCACATCATCTGTTTTTCGCCATGCCGGCTGAAACACGGGTCGGTCAGGCATCAACCGCCCATAGCCGGCGGGCCGGCGGCAGCTCGAAAGACCCAAAGGAATCCGGAATTTCCAGCACTGATTCCGAAAGAAAGGCGGCGTCCTTTTCGACTTCAATGCATCGGCTTTTGAAATTCTTGATGCTTATTTCACAGGAAACCTAATCTTCTATTTACTCCTTGCCTAGCGGCTACATATGGATTATCACTGTATCCGCATATCGCCACTCAAGACGCTCGGCATTCGACTCAAACGACACGAAGATGTCGTGACTCGAAACAAACAAATGAAACTAAACGAAGGAGACCGTTCTAATAAAGCTTAATAAGCACTCCAAATGCACCGCATTGGCATTGGCCGCTTTCGTTGCATATTCCGTCAGCGCAACGGCAGCCGAGTGGAAAGAAGGAACGAGTTATACGGCCGGCACGACCGTTACATACAACGGCCACACTTACCAGGCGCTGCAATCGCATACGGCATACCCCGGCGCGGGATGGACGCCGTCCACTACGCCGACGCTGTGGAAAGATCTCGGAGCGACGGGCGAAACGCCAGCACCTGCGCCCTGGCCGACACCTGCTCCGATACCCACGCCAAGTCCGTCAGCATGTTTTGAAGCCTGGGCGGCGTCGCAGGTATATGCGACGGCGGGCACGCGGGTGACGTATACGGCCGCAATTATCGAAACAAGTGGTGGACGCAGGGTGACAATCCGGCGCAATCCGGACAGTACGGCGTATGGGAGGACATCGGCGCATGTTCTGG
>LFJH01000281.1 GCA_001189335.2 Candidatus Paraburkholderia schumanniana | reverse complement strand
TTACTGAACTTGCAAATTTAGGCCAGCGTGCTCATTTTAGCAAATCCAGCCGGTGAAACAACCTTTTTTTATGGCAAAAAAGGTCAATTAACTTGTAAATCTAGGCCAGTGTAGTCATTTTAACCAATCCAGCCGGTGAAACAATTGGCTAAAATGACCACGCTGGCCTAGATTTACAAGGTCAGTGATCTTTTTTGCCACAAAAAAGTTTAATGACCAATCAGTGCTATCTTTAATAGTTTGATGACCTTTTTTGTCATTTACTCAAAATAATATTTAATTGTTTTGTTTGGCACCACTAGGGTTGCAAACGAGTTGAGTCGAGTTCGACTCCATTTTAGGTAGGGATCGAGCTCGACGAGCCTTTAATGTAAAGCTCGAGCTCGAGCTCGAACTCGAATTCGAGCCAAGTCGAGCTCGAACTCGAGCCTACTCGAGCTAAAAATAAAAAAAATAAAAAATAATTTTATTTTTAAAAAAATAAATTAAATAATTATTTTTTAAGAAAAATAAAAATATTAGGGATAAATATGTAATTTCACTATTAAAATAAAAATAAAAAATATATAAATATATTTAATTGCTCGCGAGCCACTCGCGAGCTAACGAGCTAAGTGATTCTAGGCTCGAACTCGAGATCGAGTTCACTAAAGCTCGAGCTCGATATTGATCGAGCTCGAGTCGAGCTCGAGCAGCTCGTTAATTAAGGCGAGTCGAACTCGAGCCCTGTTCCTTCAGGCTCGTTAGCTCGTCGAGCCGCTCGAGTGTATAATGACTATTATACCCCTGTACATTATATAGATTACCAAAATTATACTCCCCTTATCCTTTCCCTTTCCATCCGTGAATCAGATACCAAGAAAATCCCAATTCTCTCAAACCCTAGCTCCCGTAACTCCCGTTGCTCCGCCGCTCCGCCACTCCGCCACTCCGCCAGTCCCGCCACTCCGCCACTCTCTTGCTGCTACTGATTCCTTTCTCTTCTCCCGTTCTCCGTCTATCTCCTGTCTCTTTT
>LFJH01000280.1 GCA_001189335.2 Candidatus Paraburkholderia schumanniana | reverse complement strand
CGGGCCGCAGGCCCGTGCGCAACGCCCAAGTGGGCAAGAAATGCAGGCGCAAAGCTTTACTCACGATGCCCCCGCCTCTGTTTGCGACCGAATCGATGAATACAACGGCTTGTTCAGCGTTGCCTTAACGCAACGGGACACTTCTCGGGCGAGGTACAGCAACTTCTCCAGCGCGACCCAGAAGCGATCAACGCAATCGCCCGATTGCTGCTTACCGCGCATTTTCCGGAGAGCATTCACGACGACGTTCTGGATGCGGTCGGTCTTACGCTAGACGACGAGGTAGCGCTCATGTACGGCGATGACACATCTGTCACGCGTCGGCGTCGCGATCCGGAGTTCCGCGGCGCCGTGCTCACCGCGTATCAGTATCGGTGCGCGTTATGCGATCTGGACCTGCGCATCGGCAATATCACGATCGGCCTCGAAGCCGCGCATATCAAATGGCATCAGGCGAGCGGGCCGGATGTCGTCGAGAACGGAATCGCATTGTGCTGTCTGCATCACAAGCTTTTCGACATCGGCGCGTTCACGCTGGGCGATGATCGTCGCGTCCTGGTTTCGGAGAAGGCGCACGGAAGCCAGCGCTTCGACGAGATCTTGCTCCGGCATCATGGGGAACAATTGAACGCACCCGTACGAAAGGAGCATCACCCGGCACAGCCCTTCGTCGATTGGCATCGCGAGCAGGTTTTCAAAGGCTGCGCGCGGCCACTTTGACTTACGCTGCTGATAATGCGACAAACAAACCATCTGGGCCAGCCGATCGAGATCGAGTTGGTCATCGAGATGATCGTGGATGTACGCAACCACGCCGCGAGCCGCGCCTCATAGAGCTTCGCGCCCATCGCCTGCTCCGGAAGTAAAGCCGATGCAAGGAAAGCAGCACGACCCCATTTAGGGAACCTCTGCCAAACTTCCGATCCTGGCACCTGATTGGACTATCCTGGAAAGAAGAGAAATTCAAGGACATCTTCGATGACACAACTTGGTCTTGGTCTGGATCTTTCAACGAAACGTACT
>LFJH01000022.1 GCA_001189335.2 Candidatus Paraburkholderia schumanniana | reverse complement strand
GTACGTTTCGTTGAAAGATCCAGACCAAGACCAAGTTGTGTCATCGAAGATGTCCTTGAATTTCTCTTCTTTCCAGGATAGTCCAATCAGGTGCCAGGATCGGGAGTTTGGCAGAGGTTCCCTAACACGGTGTTTCACGATTATTTGGCGATTCCGTTACAATGCGCTCCTTTGCGATTTTGCCCCTTGAGGGCGTAAGGGATTGATCATGTCTCTTCGCGACGTGGACGCTATCGATTACATCGGAGTGAATGTGCTTTTCAAGCGCGTATACGTGGGATTTTCGACGATCTCGACTGGCGCGACGAACAGGCACATCAACGAGCGCTGACGAGAAAGATCGATCGCTATATTCGCTATCTGCGCTCCGGTCAATTGCTGATGAATTACCCGAAGGTTCGCGGCTATGAGGTCGCGATCGAATACGTATCGATGCATCCGATGAACTCCGCGGCGGTGGAATTCTGGAAGACGCGCGAGCGCGTGATTACCGAGGCCGGATACAAGGTGCATTTTCGCGGCGTGGACGTGCGTCGCAAGCTTGGCATCGCTATGGAAGAACCTTTGCAGCATGTCAAGGCGGAGCTGGTGGAGCCCCCGCGCTCAAAGTGCTCGACGCGGACTCGGTCCCGCCCGTCGCCGACATTTCCTATCTGCCGCCATTGCCAGCCCGGTCGCACCGAAAGCAGCCGGTGGCCCTGCTCAGGCGACTCGCCATGCGCCAGGCGGCGATGTAGCGCGGTTCGGCGCGAACCGATCGACCAAACGAAGCGGCGAGGCTCAAGAAGCCTCGCCGCTTTTCTTTTTCGCTTCACGCGCCGGCCGGCGCAGCGAATCACTTCGCGTCGCTCAACGCCGACGTCGCGGTCGACGGAACCGAAATGCCATTGTTCTTCGCGTATTGCACGGCGCTCGTGAGCGTCTGCAGCAGCGATTGCAGCTGGCCCGGGGCCGACTGCGCGATATACGTCGCCACCTGCGCCGTGCCCGGATTCGAGCCGGCCTGCAACAGCGACGACATGTTCATCGAGTTCTTCACGGAGCCGAGATCGGATTGCAGGCCCGCGTACTGTTTCACGCCTTGTCCCAGTGACGCCAGTCCCTAGCTGAAGGTCTGCTTGTTCGCGGCCGTGGGCGGCGTCGTGGAGCTCTTCGAGAATGCCTGCATCAACGATTGCGATACGTTCTGCTGCGTGCCGCCGAGCTGCGACAACACGCTCGTGCTCGGCACGCCGTTGCCGCCTGACGCGCCCGACAGCAGTCCCGCCGCCGACTGCGCCTGGCTCGCCACGCTCGACATGCCCATGGCCGAGGCGATACTCGACTGCCCTGAGAGCACCTGCTGGTTCGCGCCCAGATAGTTCTGCACGAGCGAGCTCAGCGCCGAGGGCTGCGCCGCGCCGTTCGCGCCGGCCGCCGCATCGGACTTACCGCTGCCGAAACCGAATTGCTGGAGATTGACTTGTGCGTACGATGCGGCCGGTGCAATCAGCGCGAATGCGATGCCGGCCGACAGAAGCGCGATCCGTGATGAACGGTTCCTCCCTCTTGAATTATTGTCCGATGTCGAATGAGCCTCGTTCGACCATCGGACATTTCGGCAGTTCGCCTCGGACGCGCCCGAGTTACATTTGCTTGCGAATCCGTCAGGAGATTATGCGCGCAGGTCCGCGAGCGGGTGCATCTCCTTGCGCCACGGCGATGAGAGAAAATGCTGCACGCGCTCGGCGCGCACCTGTGCGAGCGTATTCGGCGCGAAACGCGGCCGTTCATCCTTGTCGATGATGAGCGCCCGCACGCCTTCGATGAAATCGCCATCGTCGATCGCGCGGTAGACGATGCCGAGCTCCATGCGAAAACAATCCGCAAGCGGCATCTGACGGCCGCGCATCAGGGCGTGATGCGTCACTTCGAGCATCGTCGGCGAATGGCTTTCGAGCGCGGCGAGCATCGCGCGCGCCCAGTCCGATTCGTCCGCCGCCAGCGACCCGACGATGCGCTCCACGCCGCCCGTCGCGCAGACCGAGAAATGCCGCCGATCTGAGGGCGGATCTCGTCGAGCGGCGGGCGCTCGATATTGGCGCTCGGCACGAACACGCGCTTCAATTGCGCCATTGCATCCAACGAATCGTCCCAGCGCACTTTTTCGAGACGCTCGATGAAACCGCGCAGCCACGTCGACGGCACGCACTCGTTCGCCAGGCCGACGCGCTTCGCGTCCGCGCCGGAAAGACGCGCGCCCGTCAGTCCGACATACAGCGCGAGGTCGCGCGGCAGCACGCGCAGGAAATGCGTCGCGCCGACATCCGGCAAAAGGCCGATGCGCGTCTCGGGCATCGCCATGCGGGTGCGCTCGGTGGCGATGCGCCGCGCCTTGCGCGAGTCCCATGCCGTCGCCCATCACGATGCCGTCCATCAGCGCGACCACCGGCTTCGCGAAACGATGCACCGTGTAGTCGAGCCGGTATTCGTCGATGAAGAATTTCAGCCAGGGCGTTTCATGCAGCGGATCGTTGCGCGCGGCGTGATAGAGCCTGTGCACGTCGCCGCCCGCGCAGCACGACCGCGGCGATCGAATCGTCCGTGACACATCGGGCGAAGATGTCCGTGAGCAGCGCGATCATGTCGTGCGACAGCGCGTTCAGCGCATGCGGCCGGTCGAGCGTGACGAGCGCCACGCGGTTGACCATCTTGAAGCCGACTTCCGGTGTCTCGTGCAGCAGGCTTTGCGTGCTCATGACGCGCTCCACCGAGGCTTGCGCTTCTCCAGGAACGCGGCGACGCCTTCGCGCTGATTCGCGCCGTCGAAGAGATCGACGAAACGTTCGCGCTCGAGAGCCAGCGCCGCGCGGCGTGGCGTGCCTTCGCACGCGGCGTGGATCAGCGGCTTCGAGTAAGCGACCGCATCCGGGCTCATCGATGCGACGCGCGACGCGATCTCCAGCGCGGCCTCATACGCGCCACCGCTCGCGACCACTTCCTCGACCAGTCCGATGCGCAGCGCGGTGGCCGCATCGATACGCTCGCCCGTCAGGATGATGCGCTTCGCCCAGCCCTCGCCCACGAGCCACGGCAACGTCTGCGTGCCGCAGCCGCACGGCAGCAGCCCGACCGATGCTTCCGGCAGCGCCATTTGCGCATACTCTTCGGCGATGCGCATGTCGCACGCGAGCGCGCATTCGAGGCCGCCGCCCATCGCGTAGCCGTTGATCGCCGCGATGGTCACCGCGCGTGCGTTCTGCAACGCCTCGAACGCTGCGCCGAAGCGCTGTGCCGCGACCCGCGCGTGGGCGCGGTCGCCGTCGGCGAACTGATTGAGGTCCGCGCCCGCGCTGAAGAACTTCGGACCCGTGCCGTGACCACGATCGCGCGGACCTTCGCATCGCGATTCAGGTCATCGACGGTTTGCTCGAGCACCGCCAGCCCTTCGGCCGTGAATGCGTTGGCCGGCGGCCGGTTCAGGCGAATCGTGACGGTCGCGCCGTCGCGCGTGATTTCGATCATCGTGGGGATTCCTTTCTAGTCCGTCTTGCCGGTCTGACGCAGTTCCGGAAGGTCGTCTTCCCAGAACTCGAACTCGCCGCGCGCGCCGTCCTGAGTGCGCGCGATTTACTGCTTGCGCAGATCGACGCGGCGGATCTTGCCGGAGATGGTCTTCGGCAATTCGGCGAATTCGAGGCGGCGGATGCGCTTGTACGGCGCGAGCCGCTCGCGCGAGAACGCGAACACACTCCTCGCGAGCTCCGGTCCGATCGAGTAGCCGTGACGCAGCGTGACGAACGCCTTCGGCACCGACAGGCGCAGCGGATCGGGGCTCGGCACGACGGCCGCTTCCGCGATCGCCTCGTGCTCGATCAGCACGCTCTCCAGCTCGAACGGGTTCAGCCGATAATCCGACGACTTGAACACGTCGTCCGCGCGGCCCACGTAGACGAAGTAGCCATCCGCGCCGCGCGCCGCGACATCCGACGTGCGATAGAAGCCGCCGCGCATCGCGTTTTCGGTGGCCTTGGGGTTGTCGGCGTAACCGGTCATCAGCCTGAGCGGCGGCGGATCGAGCGCCAGCGCGATCTCGCCCTCTTCCGCCGGGTGGCCGTCCGGGTCGAGCAGCGCCACGCGATAGCCCGGCAGCGGAGGACGGCCCATCGAGCCTGGCACGAGCCGCTGGCCCGGCGTGTTGGCGATCTGCGCGGTGGTTTCGGTCTGGCCGTAGCCATCGCGGATCGGCACGCCCCAGGCGGCCTGCACGCGCTCGACCACTTCGGGATTCAGCGGCTCGCCCGCGCCGACGATCTCGCGCAGCTTCACCTCGTACGACGCGAGCGGCTCCTGCACGAGCATGCGCCAGACGGTCGGCGGCGCGCACAGCGTCGTGACTTCGTGCTTCACGAGCACATCGAGCGCCCGAGCTGCGTCGAAGCGGCTGAAGTTATAGATGAACACGCACGCCTGCGCGTTCCACGGCGCGAAGAAGCAGCTCCACGCATGCTTCGCCCAGCCGGGCGAGCTGATGTTCCAGTGCACGTCGCCGGGTTGCAGGCCGATCCAGTACATCGTCGACAGATGGCCGACCGGATAGCTCTGATGCGTATGCGCGACGAGCTTGGGCTTCGACGTCGTGCCCGACGTGAAGTACAACAGATACGGATCGCTCGCGTTCGTTTCGGCGTCCGGAGCGAATTCGGGCGATGCATCACAAGCGGCTTCGTAGGCGAGCCAGCCTTCCTTCGCGCCGCCCACCGCGATTTTCAGACCCGGCACGTCGATGCCGTCGAACTTCTGCGCTTCCGCGGCATCGACGATCACGTGCTGCACGCGGTCGAGCGCGATGCGGTCGCGCAGGTCGGCGGGCGCGAGCTGCGTCGTCGCGGGCAGGACGATCGCGCCGAGCTTCATCGCGGCGAGCATCGTTTCCCATAGCTCGACGCGGTTCAGCAGCATCAGCAGAATGCGCTCGCCGCGCTTCACGTCCAGACCGCGCAGGTGATTCGCGACGCGCGCGGAACGCTCGCTCATCTGCGCGAACGAGAGGCGCGTCTCGTCGCCGCTTTCGCCCACGATGTGCAGCGCGGTGCATCGTTGCCGCGCGCCATCGGGTCGAAGTAATCGAGCGCCCAGTTGAAGCGGCCGAGCGACGGCCATGTGAAATCGCGATACGCGGTGTCGTAATCGGTGCGATGAGCAAACAGAAAGTCTCGTGCTTCGATGAATGCCTGGGCCGGGTTCATTGCGTCTCCATGTCCTGCATGTTGTTATCGAATTGCCCTGCTCGAACCGCGCTTCAAACGTTCCTCGCGATCCCCATCCGCTGCACTTCGCTCGTGCCTTCGTAGATCTGCGTGATGCGCGCATCGCGGTAATGACGCTCCACCGGATAGTCCTGCAGATAGCCGTAGCCGCCGTGAATCTGGATCGCATCGGAACACAGCGCTCGGGCATCTCGGATGCGTACAGCTTCGCCTGCGACACCTCCGACAGACACGGCACGCCCTCGGTGCGCATGCGTGCCGCGTGATGGATCAGAAGGCGCGCGGCGTTGATCTGCGTCTGCATGTCGGCGAGCATGTTCGCGACCGACTGATGTTCCTGGATCGGCTTGCCGAACTGCACGCGCTCCTTCGCATAGGCACGCGACGCATCGAACACCGCGCGCGCGATGCCAAGCGCCTGTGCCGCAATGCCGATGCGCCCGCTCTCCAGGTTCGACAGCGCGATCTTCAGGCCTTCGCCGCGCCTGCCGAGCAGATTGGCGGCGGGAATCACGCAATCTTCGAAGGTGATCGCGCACGTATCCGAGGCGCGGATGCCGAGCTTGTGCTCCGGCGAGCCGACGTTGAAGCCGGGCGTATCGGTCGGCACGATGAAGACCGAAATGCCGCGCTTGCCCTGATCGGGGTCAGTGACCGCGAAGACGATCGCCACCCCCGCGCGCCGGCCGTTGGTCACGAACTGCTTGCTGCCGGAAAGCACCCACTTGCCGTCCTTCTCGATGGCGCGCACACGCAGGTTGTTCGCCTCCGAGCCCGCCTGCGGCTCGGTCAGGCAGAATGCGCCGATGATCTCGCCGCTCGCAAGCTTCGGCAGCCATTCGACCTTCTGCGCGTCGGTGCCGTACGCGAGGATCGGGCCGCAGCCGCAGCCGACGGAGTTGTGCACGGACATCATCGTCGCGCAGGACGCACAGCCGGCGGCGATCTCTTCCATCGCAAGCGCATAGGCGATGTAGTCGCTGTAAGTGCCGTCGAGTTCGGCGGGCACGATCATGCCGAGCAGGCCGAGCTCGCCCAGCTGTTTCACGACGGCATCGGGAATGGCGCAGTCCTTGTCCCACTGGCCGGCGTTCGGCGCGAGCACTTCGGTGGCGAACTGGCGCGCCGCGTCGCGGATCATGCGCTGCTCTTCGGTGAGGAATGGGTCGATCATGGTCTGAATTCGGAGAAAAGGCCTGGGACGGCGCGTCGGCCGACATCGATCGGATACACTTCCTGGCCGCCGCCAGCCCCGGGCGGATGGGCCATCTGACCACGAGTCTAGGCAATTGCCGGACCTGAGCCGATGCCCAAAACGATCACGCTAACTGAGCGCTTTGGCCACCTAGTGACAACCCCAAGTACCAGGAAAGACATCGAGCGCGACTCGATCTCGGTCAGTCTCGTCGAAGCGGCCCTGCGCTGCGCCGAAGCGCGCGGCGTCGCGCGCGCGAGCCTGCTCGCCGCGGCGGGCATCGCGCCGGCGACGCTCGAATCACCGCGCGCGCGGGTCTCGCCCGTGCAGTACGGCCGCCTGTGGAACGCCACCGCCGATGCGCTCGACGACGAGTTCTTCGGCCAGGATGCGCATCCGATGCGCCGCGGCAGCTTTGTGCTGCTGTGCCACGCGGCGCTGACCTCGCGCGACGGCGCGCGGGCGCTTGCGCGCATTGCAGGCTTCATGCGTGTCGTGCTCGACGAACTTCGCTTCGAACCCGACATCGGCGACGACCGCGTGCGCATCTGGCTCGATGACACGGGCGAGCCCAAGACGATGTTCGCCTACGCCACGGGTTTCATCCTCGTGTATGGCCTGCTGTGCTGGCTGCTCGGGCGGCGCATTCCGGTGCTGGCCGCGCATCTGCGCTGCCCCGAGCCCGACGCGAGCGACGAATACCGCCTGATGTTCTGCGACGATCTGCGCTTCGGCGAGCCGCGCTCGTTCGTCGATCTGTCCGCCGAGTGCGCGGGCCTGCCCATCGTGCAGACGACGGCCACGCTCAGGCGCTTCCTGCGCGCCGCGCCCGCGAATTTCATCGTGAAGTACCGCAATCCGGATTCGCTCGCAGCGCGCATCAGGACGCGTCTGCGCCAGACCGCGCCATCCGACTGGCCCGAAGCGGAGGCATCGCGGCCGCGCTCAACATGGCGGAAGCCACGCTCAGGCGCCGGCTGAAGCAGGAAGGGCTGACCTATCAGAAGGACGCGCTGCGGCGCGATCTCGCCATCGCGCGGCTCGCGCATACCCGCGAGACGATTCCGCAGATCGCCGTTGCGCTCGGCTTCGCGGAACCAAGCGCGTTCCGGCGCGCATTCCGCAAGTGGACGGGCGTGCGCCCCGCGGATTACCGTCGTCAGCGCTGACTGCGTGGGATGATCGAGACTGCTATATTGAATGACTCAGGAAACCGCATCACGGAGCGCACCATGACGAAGCCCGGCCGAGATGACCGTTCAAAGCAGGACCAGCCAGACGAAGAAGATTTGCTCGACGAGGCGCTGGAAGAGACCTTTCCGGCGAGCGATCCCATCGCCGTGCATCCGGAGCCGGAAACCCGCGACGACGACAAGAAAAAGAAGTAAGAGGACGCCGAACGCGCGCGCTTTCGCTATGTTCGCCGCTGGTTCCCCTCGGGATCGCTACTCGCCTGCTTCGGGCTCGTCGGGGCTGGACAGCAGCGCGACGAGCTTTTCCACATGCTGATGCAGCAGCTTGACGTGCTTGTCGATCTGCTCGAGACGCCCGGTCAGGTCGGCCTTCGCCGACTCGCTCATGCGGTCGGAGGCGATGAGTTCGTCGACCTTCGGCTGCATCGTATCGACTTGCAGCAAGCCCAGCTGACGTTCGAGACGGCGCAAATCCCGTGAAAGCAGATCGCGATTCTTGCGGAACAGCATGTCGCGGCGATTGGTTTCGGCCTGCTGCTGGGCCAGATCGGCGACACGGCGCGTCGCCTCGGTCTGGGACAGCAGCGGCTCCGGGCCGCGCAGCACGGAGCGCTTCGGCGCTGGATGCGCGCTCATCCATCCAGTGCGGCGGCAAGCCCGTCACGAGCTCGATCCCTCGCACGAATTCCTCGTTGAAATCGCGCTAGCCGGCAACGATGAGCTTCATGAACGACGGCGAAAAGTTCATCATGCGCGCGAGGCGCCCGGCGCCGCCCGGCGAGCCGACCAGTACGCTCAGGTTGGCGCGCCAGACAACAAACAGCGTTTCGTCGAAATCTTCCATGAACAGGCTCCAGGCAGACCGATGCGCTCCGCATCGCGCCTCGGCGTTACGCGCGGCAACTCAGCGCGCATCCATATCCGGTTCCCGATTGCTTGTGCGCGCAGTGGCCGGCGCGTCTTCTACATAACGCATCAAACACCATACTAGCGCCATCGGCAAGCCGGGCGGACATCGGGGCCCGCCCGGCCCGCGGACGTGCAGCACGGCCGGGACATCGCGGCCGTCCGCATGCGTTCGCAGGGCTTACGGTTCGTTGCGCAGATAGCCTTCCTTGCTCGAGTCGAGCATGCGGAAGGAGACCACGAACGAGATGAAGCACATTACCGTTACATACCAGAAGAATGCGGATTCGTGATTGGCCGACTTCAGCCACAGCGTCACATATTCCGCCGATCCGCCGAACACCGCATTGGCGACCGCATACGACAGACCCACGCCCAGCGCGCGCACTTCCGGCGGGAACATTTCCGCCTTGATGAGACCGCTGATTGACGTGTAGAAGCTCACGATCGCGAGCGCGATCACCACCAGCACGCCCGCCATGAACGGGCTCGTCACGCTGGAAAGCGCGTGCAGGAGCGGCACCGTGCACAGCGTCGCGAGACTGCCGAACCAGAGCATCGACTGACGGCGGCCGATGCGGTCCGACAGCGCGCCGAACACGGGCTGCAGCAGCATATAGATGAACAGCGCGGCGGTCATCACGTTGCTGGCTGTCTTGGCATGCATGCCGGCCGTGTTGACCAGATACTTCTGCATGTAGGTCGTAAACGTGTAGAAGATCAGCGAGCCGCCCGCCGTGAAGCCGACCACGGTCATGAACGCGGCCTTGTGCTGCATCAGCCCGGCGAGCGTGCCGGCTTCCTTGCGATGGCGCGTCTCGGCGGTCGAGGTTTCGTCGAGCGAACGGCGCAGGTACAGCGAGATCAGCGCCGCGCACGCGCCGATGAAGAACGGAATGCGCCAGCTCCACGCCTTCAGCTCTTCCGTCGACAGAAACAGCTGCAGGACCACGAGCACGAGCAGCGCGGCGAGCTGCCCGCCGATCAGCGTCACGTACTGGAACGATGCGAAGAAGCCGCGGCGCCCGCGCAGCGCCACTTCACTCATGTAGGTGGCGCTGGTGCCGTATTCGCCGCCCACCGAGAGCCCCTGGAACAGGCGCGCGATCACCAGCAACCAGCAGGAACGGTGCCCACCCGCCGATGCTCGCGTAAGTCGGCAGAAAGGTGATGACGAGCGAGCCGCCGCACATCATCAGGACGGAGATCATCGTCGCGTTGCGGCGGCCGTGCTTGTCGGCGATGCGGCCGAACAGCCAGCCGCCGATCGGGCGCATCAGGAAACCCGCGGCGAAGACGCCGGCGGTGTTGAGCAGCTGCACGGTCGGATTGCCGCCCGGGAAGAACGCCGCCGAAAAGTACAGCGCAAGGAACGGTTGTAAAAGTCGAACCACTCGACGAGGTTGCCCGACGACGCGCCGACGATCGCAAAAACGCGGCGCCGGGTGTCCTCTGCGGTGTACACCGGAATATCGTTCACGTTCATGTTGTTTCTGAATCTCTTTGGTCGCTGTCTGGATGACGTTTTGCTGGGCTCGTGACCCCGCTACGAAGCGCTCTTGGCGGCGCTCGGGCGCAAGTTTATACGACGATTGACGCGAAAGCGCGTGAAGCTCGGGCTGCAAACGGGGCGTCTCGCGGGCGAAAAATGCGTCGGGCCGCAGCCGCACGCGACGACGCCGGGAGCCCGCTCAGGCTTGTCGCAAAAGCATTCGCCGCCCTTGCAGCGCTTTTATGCGCGGCCGCTCAACCGGATTTTTAGGTAATTACCCTTAGAAGAAACCTTATCGGCTTTTTATCGATAAAGTCTCGGGATCGATGACACGCCCACGCGAGGACCGCATGAATCCGAACTCACACATCGCCCTGGACTCTGCGCTCGCGTCGAAATTCGCGCGCGTCGCGCTCGGCCACCTGACGCGCGAATATCCGAACAAGCTCGATCACGTCATGGCGGGCGCGGGCGACGTGCAGAGCCCGCGCGCGCTGCATCCGATTTTCTACGGCAGCTTCGACTGGCATTCCTGCGTGCACGGCTACTGGCTCATCGCGCACCTCGTCGATCGCTTTTCCGACCTGCCGGAGGCGCCGCAGATCCGCGCCGTGATCGACTCGCATTTCACTGAGGCGAATGTCAGGGCCGAGCTCGCCTATTTGCAGCGTCCCGCCGCGCGCGGGTTCGAGCGGCCCTATGGCTGGGCGTGGCTGCTCGCCCTCGCGAGCCAGTTGCGCTCGATGCAATCCGGCGAGTTCCTGCCGAAGTCGACATATCCGCTGCGGGTCGGCACGCACTTCAACATGGCGTTCGCGTTGACACTTTCGATCGGCTACGCGCGCACGGCGAAGGACGCGGGTTTCGAGCGCCTGCTGACGGAGACCGCCTTGCGCTGGTTCGAGAAGGACGAAGCCTGCCAGGCGTGGGAGCCGGCGGGCGACGAGTTCCTGTCGCCGTCGCTGATGGAAGCGGTTCTGATGCGGCACGTGCTGCCGGACGGGCGCTTCGTCGACTGGTTCGGCCGGTTTCTGCCGCGCATCGCCGCACGCGAACCGGCGACGCTCTTTACGCCCGCCACCGTCACCGACCGCAGCGACGGCAAGCTCGCGCACCTCGACGGCCTGAACCTGAGCCGCGCGTGATGCCAGCGCACGATCGCGCGGGCGCTGCCGGCGGGCGATGCGCGCATCGCGGTACTGAACGCGGCCGCGAACGAACATCTGGCGTCGGGCATCGCGCACGTCGCGGGGGACTACATGGGCGAGCACTGGCTCGCGACGTTCGCGCTGCTGGCGCTGGAAGCCTGATACGGGTCAGACGCGCGGCTGAAACGCGATCACGCTCATGCCGGCGAGCGCGATCGCCGCGCCCGCGAGATCCCATGCCGTCGGCCTGATACGGTCGACGGCCCAGAGCCACGCAGTCGCCACGCCGATATACACGCCGCCGTACGCAGACACGCCGCCGTACGCCGCGTAGATGCGCCCGGCCGCCGTATCGTGCTGCGTCAACAGCCACGCGAACAGCGCGAGCGACAGCGCGCCGGGCAGAACGAACCACGGCGAGCCGCCCTCCTTCAGCCATCGATACGGAAAGTAGCAGCCCGCGATTTCCGCGACGGCCGTGACGATATAGAGCGTGAGCGTTTTCATGACGCGTATTATCGGCGGTCGGGCGAAGTTGCGCGGCGCGCGCCGCGTCCGGACAATGACGCCTTCCCACGATATCCACGAAACGCGCGAATGAACGCGCGCTCGACCGCCTTGCAAACCGCCCCACAAGATCGACCGAAAGAGGAAACCGCGCTGCCCGTATACTGGCACAAGCGCGTGCTGATGCTCGCCTTTCCGATCGTGTTCGCCAATCTCACGCAGCCGATTCTCGGCGCCGTCGACACCGCCGTCGCGGGCCACCTCGACGGACCGCAGTATCTTGGCGGCGTCGCGTTCGGCGGGCTCGTGTTCAGCTTCGTGTTCTGGGGCTTCGGTTTCCTGCGCATGGGTACGACGGGACTCATCGCGCAGGCCTTCGGCGCGCGCGACCGTCACGCGTTCCGTCAGGCCGTGAAGATTACCCTGCTGTGGTCAGCGACCGGCGCAGGCGGCTTTTCGATCGTCTACTGGGTCGGCGGCGAATGGATCATCGGCAGGCTGACGGACCAGGCCGTCGTACATGCGGCGGCGATGCGCTATCTGCCGTGGGCGGCGATGCTGCCGCTCGCGTTGGTCGCGGGCTTTCAGCTCGATGGCGTGTTCATCGGCGCGACGCGCACGCACGAACTCATGAAGGCGATGGCCGTCTCGCTCGCGGTGTTCCTGCTCGCCGCGTGGGCGCTCGCGGGATCGCTCGGCAATCACGGACTGTGGCTCGCGCTTACCCTCTTCATGGTCGCGCGCGGCATCACGCTGGCGGTTCAGCTGCCGGCGATCGAGTGCGCGTCGTGCGCGCCGGAAGCGGGCTGAGTCACTACGCGTTTGGCCTCAGCGCGGCGAGTCCGTCAAGCAGCGCCTTGTGGAACGCCGCCGGATCCTGCATCTGCGTCTGCGGCGCATGACCGAGCTCGGGAAACTCGACCAGCTTCGCGCCCTCGATGCGCTCCTTCGCCAGCTTCGCGAGATCCGGATAGCGGCCGAGCGTCGGACGAATCTCCGGCGGCGCGAGGTCCTTTCCGATCGCGGTCGTGTCCTTGTCGCCGATCAGCAGCAGCGTGGAAGTCTTGAGTTGATCGAATTCGTAGACCACGGGCTGCGTGTAGATCATGTCGTAGAGCAGCGCCGAGTTCCACGCGACGATATCCTTGCCCGGCCCGCGATACATGCCCGCGAGCATCTGCACCCACGGCTCGTAATCGGCGCGCCATTGGCCCGCGTAATACGTGTTTACGTGTTCTGCTCGTAGCGGCGAATGCCGTCGGCGCTCGTCTTCAGTTCGCGCGCGTACCAGTCGTCGATGGAAATCGACGGCACGCCCTTCGCCTTCCAGTCCTCCAGCCCGATCGGATTGACGAGCACGAGCTGCTCGGTCTTGCGCGGATACATGAGCGCATAGCGCACCGCGAGCATGCCGCCGGTCGAATGCGCGATGAGCGTCGCGCGTGGCACGCCGAGTGCGACGAGCAACGCGTGCGTATTGCGCGCCAGCTGCTGGAAGCTGTACTGATAGTGCCCTGGCTTGGTCGACTTGCAGAAGCCGATCTGGTCCGGCGCGATCACGCGATAACCGGCATTGGTCAAGACATCGATGGTCTGCTTCCACGTCGCCGAGCAGAAGTTCTTGCCGTGCAGCAGCACTGCCGTGCGCCCGTTCGGATGCGGCGGATGCACGTCCATGTACGCCATGCGCACGACCTGACGCTGCGACGTGAGCGCAAAACGCGCAACCGGATAGGGATAGTCGAAGCCCTGCAGTTCGGGGCCGTAGGCAGGGCCGTCGTTGCCGTTCGCCTGCGCGGCGGAGGCTTCGTCGGCGCACGCGTGAAACGCGAGCGACATCGCGAGACACGACACCAAAGACATCGTGAGCGATCGGACGACGGACGGCTTGCTGCGCGTTGAATTCATGTGCGGTTGATGAGATGACGTCGGCCCGACGCATTCTAGCGCGCTTGAATTTCTCACGCGGGACGCGTCGCTCGCGGCGCCTGCGCTTATACTTTGCGGCCTCGTCCGCCGCGCCGGGATGCAGCGCGGTAGCACGGATTCACGCATCGCATTCAGCATGGAACCTCACGCATGCAATTTTCCGCATCAAGGCATTCGCCGCCGCGCTGCTCGGCCTGGTGTGTATCAGCGCCGCCGCGAACGACTTGCCCGCAGTTCAGCCCGAACGGCCGCGCACCCGTCGTCGTCAACGCGAAAATGCGCGCGGCGACTCAGGAAATCTGCTACACCGACTTCGCGCTGCTTCATTCCGGCGTCACGCACGGGCCGCTCTGGTCGGCGGAACATCTGACCGCGCAGAGCATCGAGCAGGCGAAGAACAACACGCGCACCAATCGCTTCTTCGTCGAGAAACGGCTGCCGCCCGGCGAAAGCGCTCAACTCGCCGACTACAAGCGAAGCGGCTATGACCGCGGTCACATGAGCCCGGCGGGAGACCGGGCGAGCAAGAAAGGCATGGCCGAATCGTTCTCGCTCGCGAACATCGTGCCGCAGGATCCGTCGAACAACCGGCGCATCTGGTCGCGCATCGAGGAAGCCGTGCGCAGGCTGACGGAGGAATCGGGCGAGGCGTATGTCGTCACCGGGCCGCTCTTCTCGGGACGCCAGTTGCAGACGATCGGCGAATCGCGCGTGTTCGTGCTGACGCAGCTCTACAAGGTCGTGTATCTGCCGCAGCGGCAGATCGCCTTTGCGGTCGTCGTCGAAAATACGCCGACCAACACCTATACGATGAAGACCGTCCGCGAACTCGAAGCAATGAGCGGCCTCGCGTTTCCCGGCATCCCGGACGGACTGAAGGACAAACGAATCGGAGGACTGAGAGGTGTTTAAGCCATTTGCGAACGATACCGACGTGATGAACATCGCCGGCGATGCCATCAATATCGTCAACGGCAAGACGCGCTTGACGGTCAGCGGCGACCTCACGATCGCCCGCGACAAGGCCGGGCTCGCCAACGCGCTCGCTCTCTACAAGGCGCTCGGCGCGATCGTCGACAGCCTGCAGCACGACGCATCGCTGCCCGAAAAGCTGGCTGACGAACCGCCGAAGCCGACCGGCTCCGCCGACAACCCGTTCATCTGACGCGCTTGGAAATCACGCGGGCGCCAAGCTGCCGCGCGGAGGATCGAAGTGATCGAATGCCATGTCGGCCCGAGTTCGCTCGGGCACATCCTGTATCGCGCCGAGAACGACGCACTGACGGAACTCTTCTTCGTCGGACAAAAGCACTTTCCTGCGGGCATGGGCGAACCGGGGCTGTCCCGGACCGCGCCGGCTTCGCGGGTGATCGCCGCGGCGAGCGAACAGGTCGACGAGTACTTCGCGGGCGCGCGCAGCGAGTTTTCCGTCGCGCTGCGGCTCAACGGCACCGAATTTCAGCGGCGTGTGTGGCATCTGCTGCGGCAGATTCCGTTCGGCGATGCCTGGACCTACGGCGATCTCGCGCGGCGCCTCGGGCTTGCCGCCCGGCGCGTCGCGCGCGGTGGGCGGCGCGAACGGGCGCAATCCCGTGGCGATCATCGTGCCGTGTCATCGTGTGATCGGCGGTGACGGCAAACTGACCGGATATGCCGGTGGCATGGAGCGCAAGCGCCATCTGCTCACGCTCGAAGGCGGGCCGGGACGGGAGCAGCTCGCGCTTTTCTGAGCGCTTCGGAGTTGCGGATGGGAGATGCCGGCCTGGCTCAGGCGTTCGCGTGGCGCAATCGGATGCGCTACTGCTCGGACGACGAGGCATCCGACTCCGCCCGCATCTGCAATTCCTGCAAGTGCTGGCGCAATGCCGACAGGCGCGCGTTCGCCGTGACCTGCTCCGCGCGCAAGGCCTTGATGGCTTCTTGCTGCTCCAGTTGATAGCTCGCCGCTCGCAATTGCTGCGCGCGGGCGATGTCGAGGTCGGGCCTGCAGCTAGCCGGCGCGGGCTTTCTGTTCCGCGATCATCCTGTCGGAATACGCCTTTTCCGTTTCGAGCCTGACGAAGTCGCGATAGACGGATTCCGCGCGCCTGTTGTCCAATGACCTGAAGACGCGCCAGAGCTTGTTGTCTTGCGTCAGTGCCGCGAAATAGAGCTGTTCCGGCGCGTACAAGCCGAGCGTCGCGCCGTAGCTTCCGTTGAACGTGCCGCGCAGGCGGATCACGTTGCCGCTGCGCAGGAGCGCGTCGAGCACGGCCACGTCACCGCCCGGCGCGCCCGCGGGATTTGCCGGGACGACGCGAGCGGCAGCAGCGGGAGCAGCCCGGTCCGGTTCGGCCGGACGACCGTGGGCCGCGGCCATTGCGTCGCCCGCGCGGGATTCAGCCACGAGGCGCGGCGGCGCGGGCTGGCGGAGCGTCTCTTCAGCCGTCGCATACATCGATGCGAACGGCGCGAGGACAAGGGCCCCGGCCAGCAAAATACGATGGAATCGGCGTTTCATCTTGATCGTCGAAGCGTAGGAAGGCTGTCGGCCAGGTCGTGTCAAGCGCCTGTCACAGCCGCGAAACCGTCACTGGGAGTGCCGCCGCGGCTGATTCGGCGCATCAACTCATGCGGAAAGAAGATGCGCGCATCGGTCGGCTCGCGCGTCAGGCGCGCAAAAATGCCCGCGTCGGAGCGAAACTCGAACGGTGCGGCGGACAGGATGCGAGGATCCGGCATGACATCGGCGGCGCCGGCTGATGTGCTGACCGTCAGAAAAAGGCCCGCGATACAGGCGGCGAGCGCGAAGGCACCCGAAAGGGATGGTGATCGGTACATGGCGGAAATGGAGGGTTGAACAGGACAACCGGTCGACCGCTTGGCACCCGGTTTCGAGACGTCCGATATTTCAGCAGCGCGACTCGCTCGCGCCCATAAGCGCGTTCTCAAATCCGTCTTGCAGCCGGTCCTCCCCGGCCTAGCGATCGGGCGTGGAAAATGCGGGCATGAAACGCTCGCCTCCTCATGCAAACGCGGCTGAAGCGCTGCCGCGGCGCGCGTCCATACACACCGACGCGCCGGAAACCGCGAAGGCGCGTGAAATCACGGACTCAAAGGCACGGCAGCGGACAAATTCCGACCAGAGTCAACCACTCAACCACAATTCGCATTCGCCTGAAGCCGGTCCGCCAAGTAAAAACGAAAACGCCATGATTCAAGACGACAAGCAATCTACCGCTCCTTCCAGTCGACCCGCCGCCGACGACGGCAACGTCAAGACCGGCGTCACGGGCCTGGACGAGATTCTGGGCGGCGGCCTCGTCGAAGGCGGCCTGTATCTGATCGAAGGGATGGCGGGCGCGGGCAAGACGATTCTCTCCTCACAGATCGGCTTTCACCGCGTCGCTCAGGGCGACATGGTCCTGTACATCACGCTGATCGCGGAGTCGCATAGCAAGCTGCTGTCGCATCTGAAGAGCCTGTCGTTCTACGACGCCAGTGCCATCTCCGACCGAATGCTCTTCGTCTCGGGCTATCACGAGCTGATGCGCGACGGCCTCTCCGGGTTTCTCGCGCTCATCGCCGCGACGATCAAGACGAACCGCCCGCGCTTCATGGTCATCGACGGATTCCGCAGCGCCCGCGAATTCAGCTCGACCGAGCTCGCGCTCTCGCAATTCATCCACGAGCTTTCGGCCTTCGTGAGCGCCGCGCGCTGCACCACGCTGATCCTTGCGCCGCTCTCCGGCAACGAACCGCATCCGGAGCACACACTGGTCGACGGTCTCATCGAACTGAACCGCTACAGTTCGGGCATGCGGCGTGCCCGCGAGATCGAGGTTCACAAGCGGCGCGCCCGCGATCACCTGCTCGGCAAGCACTTCTTCAAGATCACCGGAGAAGGTCTCGTGACCTTTCCGCGCATCGAGGCAACGGCGGCAGATCAGCAGGACATGCCGGATTTCAAGAGCCGGCTCAACTTCGCGCTGCCTGATTTCGACCAGATGCTCGGCGGCGGCGTGGTGCGCGGCTCGACCACCACGCTCGTCGGGCCGTCGGGGGTGGGCAAGACGCTCCTGTCGCTCAAGTTCCTGCAGGCGGGCGTCGATCGCGGCGAGCGCTGCGTGTATTTCGGCTTCTACGAGTCGCCCGAGCGGCTCATCGCCAAGGCGCACTCGCTCGGCATCGATCTCACGCCGGCCATGGAGGACGGACGGCTGACCGTCCACTGGCATTCCGCCATCGAACTGGCGATCGACGAGCTCGCCGTCGAGCTGCTCGGGGCGGTGCGCCGCACGAACGCATCGCGCCTCGTGGTCGATGGCGTCGACGGATTCCATCAGTCCGCGAACCGCACGGAGCGCTTCGGGCTCTTTCTCAACGCACTGTCGCACCGTCTGCGCGAAGCGGGCGTGACGACCGTGCTCACGGAAGAGCTGCCGCTCGGCGATTCCGCGCCGCCCGCGACATTGCGCGCCTCCGCGATGACGGAGAACATCGTGCTGATGCGCTATATCGAGGCGAACTCCTCGCTCTATCGCCTGGTGTCGATCGTGAAGCAGCGCGAGGGCTCGCACGACTCGACCATCCGCAGGCTCACGATCGACACGCGCGGCCTGCATATCAGCGAAGGCTTTATCGGCCCGACGGGTCTCCTGTCCGGACATCCGTCGATGGCGCTCGCGCTCTCCGTGTCGGACCCCGGCGCGCGCGCATGAAAAAGATCCTCGTCGTCGACGACGAATTCGACATCCTGACCACGTGGCGGCTCGTGCTCGAAATGGAGGGCTACGAGGTCGTGACCGCGTCCAACGGACGCTCGGCACTCGACGCGGCGCGCTCGAGTCCGCCCGAGCTCGTCATCACCGACTGGATGATGCCGCACATGGACGGCGTTGCGCTGGTCCAGGCGCTCGCCGTGAGCGACGGGCTCGGCGAGGTGCCCGTGATCCTGATGAGCGCGGCGGCCAACGCGCCGGCGCTCGAGCATCGGCACGCGCAGTTCCGCAGGAAGCCGCTTTCGATCGACGACCTGCTCGACATCGTCAAGGGCCTGATCGGGCCGGCGTGAGACCGCGCTGGGCACGCAGCGTGCTACTGGACAGCGTGCTGCTGGAGTGCGTTCCGGCGTGGCCGGACAGACGCTGGACTCACACAAACCGCTCAACGGAATCGGGAGGCACCATGGTGCAAGATCAGGTGGAAGGCACGGCGCAAAAGGTCGTCGGCAAGGTGCAGGATGCCGTCGGCGCGCTGACGGACGATGAAGCTACGCAGGCCGAAGGCAAGACGCGGCAGGCATTCGGCAACCTGCAGGAAAGCTACGGACAGACGGTCGACAACGTGCGGATGGCCGTCGCGAGCCAGCCGATTCAGGGCTTGCTGATCGCCGCGGCGGTCGGTTTCGTGTTCGGCGCGTTGTGGAATCGAGATCGTTGATGTGGCGAACGCTGCGCGCAAGCGGCAGCGATGAGAAGGCCGGCGCGGATTGCGCCGGCTTTGTCGTTTTTACAGGGCTTCGCGCGCGATCGTCGCGAAGGGCGAGGATTGCGCGCACGCGATCGCAAGCGTGACGGCCGCCACGACGAGCGCACTATCCGTTCCGGCGCTCGCCGCGGCCAGCGCGAGCCCGCACGCCGCCACGCCGCTCGCGAGGGGCGCGCCCGCGCCGCCGGCCAAGGCGAGCAACAGATGCGCGCCGATGAGCGCGAGCATCGCGACAACCGCGACCGCAGCCGGGAAACCCGGCTCCGCGCCCACTGCATACGCGAGCGCCGCGCAGGCGCCGGCCGATGCCAGATGCAGCGGCGGACAGCAGGCGCCTACCGACCGCGACGGATGGCGCCCGCGAGTCAACGCGAGACCGCCGAGCGCGCCGCTCAGGTGCGGCGCGTCCGGCAACAGCCACGCGACGAATGCGATCGTGACCAGCATCGTCTGCATCGAAGCGGGCAGGATCGAAGCGGCGCATCCGGATCGCAGCGACACCAGGCCGGCTGCGACGGCGAACGAGAACGCCGCGGCAAGCGGCGCGAGCGTACCCGAGACGGCGCCCGACAGGCAGGCCGCAACGACGGCCGCACCGGCTTGCCAGCCAAGACGCGTGCGCATCGAAGAAGCCGCCGACATCGCCGCGAGCACGCACAGCGCGCCGGCCAGAACATCGGACATGTGTCGCTCCTTCAGGCGGCCAGCACGTTCGACAGCGTGCCGATGCCCGCGATCGACACATCCACGCGCGCGCCGTCCTTGATCGAGCCGACGCCGATCGAGGTGCCGCACGCGATCACGTCGCCGGGCACGAGCGTCATGTCCTGCGAGAGCAGGCTCACCTGCTCGGCGGGCGAGAAGATCATGTCGTCGAGCGGATAGTTCTGGCGCTCGACGCCGTCGAGCGTCGTCACCACATTCGCGGCGCGCCAGTCGAAGCCGTTGCCCGGTGTGACGATGGCGGGCCCGAGACACGTGAACGTGTCGAAGCCCTTCGAGCGGCACCATTGCGTGAAGTTGGGATCTTCCTGCAGGAGTTCGATTGCGGTGACGTCGTTGACGCACGTATAGCCGAAGATCGCGGCTTGCGCCTCTTCCACCGACGCCCCGCTCACCGTCCTGCCGATCACGACCCCCAGCTCGCCCTCGTATGCGATCTTGCCGTGATAGCTCTTCGGCCGGCGGATCGACTCGTCCGGGCCGATCACCGACATCGGCGGCTTGATGAGAAAAAGCGGATGCTGCGGCGGCGCCTTGTCGAGCTTCTGCGACAGCGCGTAATAGTTGTTCCACAGCGCGATCACCTTGCTCGGCTCGCACGGCGCGAGGAGTTCGAGGTCGTCGGCGGCGAAGGAAATGTCGGTGGGGCGCGGGCGGTCGAACATCGCGCCCTCGCGCTGCACGACGCGGCCCCGAGTGCTGATCGAGCGTGCCGAAGCCGATGCTGCCCTCGGGGTCGCGAAAACGTATCCAGGTGGTCACTTTCGGTTTCCTCAAATTGTTTAAGGGCGCGAGCTTTCGTGGCCCGCGTCCCTGTCCCCTCCTCCTTGTGCTGCCCCTTTTAGGGCAACGCTGAACAGCCGTTGTATTCATCGATTCGGTCACAAACAGAGGCGGGGTCATCGTGAGTGAAGCTTTGCGCCTGCATTTCTTGCCCACCTGGGCGTTGCGCACGGACCTGCGGCCCGCTTT
>LFJH01000279.1 GCA_001189335.2 Candidatus Paraburkholderia schumanniana | reverse complement strand
ATGCAGGGCAAATCTTCGACCGTTTTCTGTCTTTTCGTTTCGCTTCCGTACCGCTTCGTATGATCGGTGATTGTTCGTTTCGGCTTCTTTCAAGTATCCCATAACAATGATTTCAACCCTACAAATTATGATTCCAACTTTATTAGTTCGGTTTTAAGTTTTGTTCTCGCAGCCCTGGCGCGAGCCAGGCAGGCGGTCCGCCGAACCCTTTGGTTCGCCTTTGGGCGAGGTGGGGCTGTCACAGGTGGTATCAGAGCATGGTTAAGCTTAGGCTCTGTTTTGTTTGGGATTTAGTAGTAAAGTTGATTTGTTATTTATGTATGTAGGATGAACGACGGTATTATTCCAGAGCAGCCAACTGTAAGGTATAGAGCTATTCCCGGAGGACCTCAGTTAACCTATGCCCCGGCAATGGGGACCCGAAGGACTTGTCCGTGTAGGACTACTCATGGCTATCCTGATCATGTAGTGCTAGCGATAGATAGGGAAAGGCGACACTTATCTTCGGCAAATGATGCATCGACCGATGAATCGATGGACATGATCGAATCCAATGATGCGATGACTGTGGAGCTCGAGTATTTGCGGGCCGAGAGGGTAAGGCTTCGAGCGGTGGAGGACTCGCAAGCCGCTGAGATTCAGGAATTGAAAGAGGAGCTCCATTTGATAAATGGGCGCTTTAATAGGTTCCGATCTGTTATCCGCCAGAGGGCCGATTTGCTTATGGCTGATGCTGAGGCTGCAGGCACAGTAGAGGTTAGTCCTTTGGCGGGATCGCCGGAGTTGAATGCGGTAGTGCCAGTAGGACCAGTTGCTGAGGAGAGTGATGAAGAGGAGCCTGAGGAGGAATCTAGTTACGAGAGTGACCCCTCCGAGGTCCCAGGGAGTGATGCGGGTGACCCATCAGGAGTCGCTGGGTCAGGCTAGAGGAGAGTAGGGTTGGATTAGGGTTTTGTAGCGGTCTGTTATACACATCGGACGCTGGGGGGGGGTGGGGGGGGGGGGGGGGGGGGGGGGGGGGGGTGGGGGG
>LFJH01000278.1 GCA_001189335.2 Candidatus Paraburkholderia schumanniana | reverse complement strand
TTAAAAAAAAAAGAAGTGGAAAGCGAGTAAAATATAAGCGTAAACAAGAAGTCATAAACAGAGAATCTGATTCACATTGAACGATCATGAAAACATCTTGTATATACATCCACATAACATGCATGACAAGTTTTCCAGATAATAGTCACAAAAGAAGGGCAATACATGCAAAGGAATTAGGGCTGAGAGCCAATCTAACGACTTCTCACTCAAAACTAGTATATACAAAAGCCCTAACCCAACAGACAAAAGCCCTAACCTACACCTACGCTCCTCTAGTCAGACCCAGCAGCTCCAGACGGGTTACTCTCACTCTCGGGCGCCTCTGAGGGGTCACTCTCCATACTACTGGACTCATCTCCAGACACATGTCCAGCGTTCACTCCGACTAGACCAGCCGGGACCAAATCCTCGAGCTCTGGTGACTCAGCCAAGGGGGTAACCTCCGCCCTACTGGCCGCCTCAAGATCCTCTGCCATCTGTCGGCCTACCGCCCTCATCCTAGTAATACGCCCCTGAGCCACGTGGAGATCCTCCTCAAGCTCTTTGACTCTAGCAGTTAGAGTATCCTCAACTCCTCGAAGTCTCGCGATCTCGCCAGACATATACTCATGTTCCTCAGTTAAGTACTCGTTGGTTTCTATCATGTCCAGCGCCTCGTTAGTCAGGGCCTCATTCGCCTCCGCCAAATGCTTCCTCTCTCGATCAATGGCGAGTACTACAGTGTCAGGATATCCATGCGTTGCCCTACAGGCACAAGTCCTCCGAGTTCTCATCGCCGGATTGAAGGTTAATGGAAGTCCACCAGGTGTCTCCCTATATTGCACCGACGGCTGCCCGGGCACATGTCCATCAGTCATCCTACAACACAAATAACACAGATTGTTTCACTTAGTTACAAACAGAGCCTAATCTTAACCATGCTCTGATACCACCTGTGACAGCCCCACCTCACCCAGAGGCGTACCAAAGGGCTCAGCGGACTGCCTGCCCAGCTCACGCCAGGACTACGAGTCAAGACTTAACCTCTATAA
>LFJH01000277.1 GCA_001189335.2 Candidatus Paraburkholderia schumanniana | reverse complement strand
AGTGATAATGGAACCGAATTCAAGTTTTGTGGTTTTCTAGAATTTTGTGATCATAATGGCATAACACATGAGTTTTCTATTGCAAGGACTGCACAGCAAAATGGTGTTGTAGAAAGGTAAAATAGGACACTCCAAGAGGCTGCTAGAACTATGTTGAGTGAGTGTAGTTTGCTGCAATATCTATGGGCTGAAGCGGTAAATACCGCATGTTATGTGATGAATAGAATTCTTTTGAGACCCATTTTGAATAAAACATCTTATGAACTGATTTTTGATAAGAAACCTACGGTTGGATATTTCAAAGTTTTTGGTTGTAAATGCTTTATTTTGAATTTAAAGGAACATCTTGGTAAGTTTGAGAAAAAATCTGATGAAGGAATATTTTTGGGATATTGCGAGAACAAAAGAGGATATAGAGTCTTTAATAGAAGAACTCTTGTGATTGAAGAAGCTATACACATAACATTTGATGAAACTAATGATGATAATTCCAAAAGTTCGTGTGAGGATGATGATGTAGGTGTTCGTGAAGAATTGAAGAAGCTAACAATTGGAGATGAAGGAAATTCTAAACCGGAAGCAAAGGAGATGGAAGATGAAGCTCATGAAGATCAAGAAAAGGAAGATGAAGACAAAAATGATGACTCATTTAAAGATCTTCCCAAAGCTTGGAAATTCAGCCAAAATCATCTAAGAGATCTTATAATTGGTGATCCATCCGAGAAGGTAAAGACTCGTTCCTCATCTAAGATATTGATGGACAATTTTGCTTCAGTCTCTCTATTTGAACCAAAAAATGTCAATGATGCCTTAAAGGATGAAAACTGGATTTTGGCAATGCAAGAGGAACTTAATCAATTTGAAAGAAATGAAGTTTGGACACTAGTTGATAGACCTAAAAATCAACCTATCATTGGCACAAAGTGGATATTTAGAAATAAGCTAGATGATAAAGGTGTAGTTGTAAGAAATAAAGCTATATTAGTTGCTAAAAGATATGCACAAGAAGAAGGAATTGATTTTGATGAAACATTTGCTC
>LFJH01000276.1 GCA_001189335.2 Candidatus Paraburkholderia schumanniana | reverse complement strand
TTACTAATCTGGGTCGGCCCATCGATCAATTGTACAAACAACTCAGAGCGGCAGGTAAAATTGGTACCCTACCACCCAAGCTTTATCCAAATGGGCCTCCCCCTAGATTTGATCCTCCACCTTGTTATGCTTATCACTCTGATACCCCTGGCCATTCGACTGTCAACTGTTGGTCTTTAAAGCATAAAATTCAAGATATGATCGAGGCCGGGGACATAGTTTTGAAAAGAAAGGGTGAACAAGGTCCCAACATTAGTGAGAATCCATTTCCAGATCACAAGAGTACCGTCGGGATGATTGTGCTTGACAAGGACTTTGAGGATCCAACTCAATTTATGGTGGAAAAAGTTAAGGCTATGGGTGTGATTAAAGGGGCAGCAGATGAGGTGAAGTTTCCCCATTATGCCTAAGGGATCCTCGCAAAATTGGTGAAATGATTGTTTCCTATCCAAGGCCGAGTTTTGGAAAATCTAAAGAGGACGGTCCTGGTGAATGAATCTGACAATGAAACATTGCTTTGTTTTCCAAGACTAGCATTTCTTTTCAGTTTATTTGCATTCGAACAATACCCCATTCCATGGGCTTGGATGGGCTTCTTTAATCATGCTTTGCTTGTTGCATTATCATTTTACTTAATTGCTTTTAAAGTCAATAAATGGGAGTTTTCTCTTTTGTGTTCCATGATGTGATTGTTTGCTCACCATGCATTGTTTCTGCTTCATTTCATTTCATCTGCTTTTTAGGTGATCACAAATAAAACCTTTTGATCTTATGGATATAACTGTCTTGGATTTCGACGATTGCAATCTCGATATCTTTCGAGAGGAAGATAAGGATCCTTGTCTAAGGTTCCAGAACAATATGAGAAGAAATTTCAACTAAGTTCAAAATGAGCAGAAGTCGAAGGTCGGAGAGATGACGATCAATGATCATTTGAATAAGGGACAGAAGGACAAGAGATCGATTCTTTGGCTTATAGCTCAGAATTTCCATTAGGGCAATGCCCGATCTTTTCTCGTGCGCGCCACGGACACAATGTCGCCT
>LFJH01000275.1 GCA_001189335.2 Candidatus Paraburkholderia schumanniana | reverse complement strand
TCCGATCGCTTGCTGTGTCGAAGCCCCCTTAGTGCCTGAAGCATTCCTCAGCCTTCCCAGCTGTGGACACTGGGCTATGAAGTGGTCAGGACTCCCACATTGGAAACATCATCGAGTTTGATCCCGCGATTGATCTTTATATCTGCACCGCTCAGACGTGTGACTTGTAGCTCCACAGTGGCTACATGGCCCTCGACCTCCAAGTACTTGTCCACTCCGACCACTACCTCTGGGCAGTCCTCTGCTTGTCTGACCACGTCCCAAATTTCCTCGAAAGGGTGCTCCAGCTAGTCGAGGTCCTCCAACTCCTCGGCCCATTTTAGTCTGAGGCTCGCTCTTAGAGCTTTGTCCCATCTCTGGCTGACGCCTTTTCCGCTCTTGGAAAGCTCTCAGTTGCAGCTTTGAAGTCTCAGCCCTCTGTGCTTTCTCAAGTGCTTGACTAAAGGTGTCCAACTGAGCAACCACTAAAGCATCTTGAATTTCAACATTGAGGCCCTGAACAAAGCGTCAGATGCGCTTCTGTTCAGTCAAGACCATCTCTGGAGCGAAACGAGACAATTTGGTGAATTGTGTCTCATATTCCGCTACACTTTGCGTCCCTTGGCGCAGGTGGATAAATTCAGACTCCCGCCTCTCTTGCACAATCGGCGGCAGATATTTCTCGGTGAACTCCCGGGTAAAGTTCAACCAAGTCCAAGGAGTTTGCTCCCTTTGCCACTTAGCCCGAATGACATTCCACCAAGCTCTCGCTGCTCCCTCAAACTGAAAGACAGCAAAAGAGATCTGTCTCTCCTCAGTGTACCCCAGGGCGGCGAAGATGTCCAACATCTTGTCCAACCACCCCTCAGCTATGTCTGGACTGGGCCCTCCAAAGAACTTAGGAGGAGAAAATCTCTGGAACCGTTCCAGAGCACGGTCCTCACCCTAATTGTTTCCATTATTCCCATTATTTCCGTTTTGTCCGTTATTATTATTATTCCCCTGAGTCTGCTGTCCTACCATACGTTCTAACAAATCGGCCATGCGTTGAAAGGCGTTGGTCATTTG
>LFJH01000274.1 GCA_001189335.2 Candidatus Paraburkholderia schumanniana | reverse complement strand
TATCAAATCTTAATGTGGCCTATCCTGGAATACAAAAATCAACCGTCTTATTCCTACAGTCCCACTTGGGCATGATACTTAGCCAAACAATCCATCCCAATGATAACATCATACCCTTCATATCCAATTGGATCAAATCGACTAACAACTTACGTTCATTCACCCAAATTTCGCAATCTTTGAAAACAGAGCTAGAAATCAAATGGGTAGTACCAGTAGGTGTACTAAATTCCAAATCATATGACAACTGTCTACAAGGTAAATCTAATCCAGACATGAATGCCGGGGTAACAAATGAATGAGTAGCACCCGGATCTATTAATATACGAGCCAAACGATGAAAAACAGGGATCGTACCTTCGATCACCTCTGACGGATCGGGCACTGGCTGCTGGTCCAACGAGTACACTCTGGCTGGTACTTTCAGTTTGATCCCAGATCCAGTGGCCTCTCCTTCCTTCTTCAACTCAGGGCAGTTGGCGATTTGGTTGATACGAACCTCGATCCTAAAGGATGAGATACGCAGCCCAGGAATCACAACACGGTGTCTTTCGCTTGGATTTGGCGGAACCTAGAACCAAGAAGGACAGCTCGACTTGATTAAAGGCGGTAGAACGACGCCTCCAATGAAGGTGACTACTCCACGCGAGATTGCTCACAAACCCTTGCCGAGGCAAGTAAAGGCTCGAAAATCCTCACAAGAATTTTGAAAATCAAGCTAAGCTTTATTCAGCATTCAACGTCCCTTAAAACCCTTACACAGTATCCTATTTATAGCCTATGAAGGAAACCCTAATAACAAGAAAAGGTAGTCGGTCATCTTGGGCTCAAAATAGGCCGGCCCAAGATCAACCACTAACAAAAACCCTAAGCTAGAACTCGGCCAACCCTAAGGCTCTTCATGGGCTTCACGGATTGAAAACTAGCTAACAAGCCAATAAATAACTAAACACTAAGAATCTATGCTCAACATGGGCTTATTAAATACCTACCTACTTATACTC
The DNA here is from genome assembly GCA_001189335.2 of Candidatus Paraburkholderia schumanniana. Taxonomy (GTDB): domain Bacteria; phylum Pseudomonadota; class Gammaproteobacteria; order Burkholderiales; family Burkholderiaceae; genus Caballeronia; species Caballeronia schumanniana. Next base: position 50 of record LFJH01000274.1, on the reverse strand, counting down.
AAACTAGGGAAACAATCAACCATAAAGAAGCTCGGATTCGCATCAGTAAC
>LFJH01000273.1 GCA_001189335.2 Candidatus Paraburkholderia schumanniana | reverse complement strand
GAATTGAGTTGTCGTTGGAGCACTTTTGGGATTCAATTCCATTCTGTTGTCCTTTGATTATATTTCTAGCTTTTGTTGGGCCTGCGTGCCTTTGACTTTGAAATGTAACTTTTGTTGGAAGCGTTGGTAACGCTCTGGATTGTTATTTTACTTCTTTTGTCTTGATTTGTTGGCTGGTTGGACGTCGCGCTGCGCGACTGGCTTCGCATTTCGAATTGTACTTGTTCTGCAGTTTTTCTCCGATCCGCGAGCTGATCCGCGCGTCTCTCTTCGCGGATCAACCCGCGGATCTGGCTGGGGATTTTCTTGTATTCCGGATCCGCGAAGCGATCCGCGCCCTTTTCCTCGCGGATCTGCCTCGCGTATCCTTTTGGTCGACTCCAGCTTCTGATCCGCGAGCTCCGGGAAACGCGAGGCTGTTATTCTTGATTTTGATGCTCCCAAAAGCAATTTGAAATACCTTTTAAATGTTTTTCTAATGCTCTCCAAAAATAAGTGTTTTGATCTCTAAGGAATCAGGTACAAAAGTATCAAGAGAGCAAATCAATCAAAAGTCAAAAGTAAAACAGAACACTCATGTCGGACGTCCGAAAGAAATCTGTCGGACGTCCAAACGATTGAAGAACATCAAAGAGGGAAGCTCCTTCGGATGCTCGTGAGGAAGCATTGGACGTCCGAAAGGATCGGACGCATGGTTCGGACGCACATCGACCACATCGGACGTCCGAGAAATTCCAAGAAAAGTTGGTGAGCTACTGCCGGCGATCGGACGCTCCATTGTCGGATGCTGAAGAACCATCGGACGTCCGACCGTCAACTTAGCTGCTCTTTGGACGAGGGGTTCGGACGCTGATTGATGTGTGCACGGATCTAGGGCCAAGCATTGATCCGGTACAAGTGCCATTAGGCCCAGTCACACATACGCGGGCTCAGAAATTCAAGAAGCACTCCAAGGTCTTGTCCACATTGTCCAAGACTAACATGGGGTCCGTAGACATATTGAAGGGCTTGAGGGAGACAAACAAGCAATTTACACTTTGATTCAAGCCCAAGAT
>LFJH01000272.1 GCA_001189335.2 Candidatus Paraburkholderia schumanniana | reverse complement strand
TAAGACTTCAGTTGAAATCTGGCATGTTCAGCCCGTTGTGTCTTGTCCAGAACTTCAGTGAATGTATTTACTTGAGCTACTGCCAAGGCGTCTCGCAGCTTCAAATTCAGTCCTTGTAGAAATCGTCTAACCCTTTTCTTCTCGGTAGACACCAAGTCAGGGCAAAATTTGGACAATTTTGTAAACTGGGCTTCGTACTCAGCTACACTGAGACTACCCTGACGAAGTTGGATAAAAGCATCCTCCCTTTGCTCTTGGATCAGTGGTGGAAGGAATTTTTCAGTAAATTCATTCACAAAGTTGGTCCAGGTCCAAGGAATTTCTTCCCTCTCCCACTTGGCACTTACTACGTTCCACCAGGAACGTGCTGCCCCCTCAAATTGGAAAACGGCAAATATTACTTGTCGTTCCTCTGTATAGCCCAGAGCGGCAAATATGTTACCCATGGACTCCAACCAATTTTCAGCAATATCTGGGTCGGGTCCTCCCGAAAACTTTGGTGGATTGAACTTATGAAACCTTTCGAGAGCTTTATCTTCCCCTACATTATGATTTTCATGTTGGTTGGCAGGACCTTGGCCTTGTTGATTGACTAGATGTGTCAAAATATCAGTGATCCGGGTCAGGGCTGTAGCTACCTGCTCTCCGGTTTCAGGGTTTTGGTTGTCTCCAGTCTCTTGTTCATTACCCATATGTTGAGGTTGTTTATCTCCACGTCCACGACCTCGCCCACTCCGTCTACCCTCCATTTCTTACTATAGGTGATAATATGCATAAATAAACTTAAGTATATTACACACGTACATTACACATATACACATACACATATAACTATACACACATATACATCAAACACATATATAACAAGCAAAGTGAACAAAAATGAAGAAAAACAATCATCAAAGCCACAATTAAAGCATCTCACGACTTGGGCCGACCTGTCCTTAGTACAAGGCATTTCAAGATTAAAGAATCGTCCTTAAGATGCACTTCTATATCCCTTAAGGAGTTATCACACAAACTATCCCCACTGTTCAACATCCTATACTTTAAGG
>LFJH01000271.1 GCA_001189335.2 Candidatus Paraburkholderia schumanniana | reverse complement strand
TCAGTAGATGACGACGGAACGGATCGACTCGCCTTTCTTCATCAGGTCGAAGCCTTCGTTGATCTGCTCCAGCTTGAGATGGTGCGTAATCAGATCGTCGATGTTGATCTTGCCTTCCATGTACCAGTCGACGATCTTCGGCACATCCGTGCGGCCGCGTGCGCCGCCGAACGCCGAGCCTTTCCATTCGCGGCCGGTGACGAGCTGGAACGGCCGCGTGCCGATTTCTTCGCCCGCCGCCGCCACACCGATGATGAACGACTGCCCCCAGCCCTTGTGCGTGCATTCGAGCGCCTGACGTATGAGCTTCACGTTGCCGACGCATTCGAACGAATAGTCGGCGCCGCCATCGGTCAGCTGCACGATGTGATCGACGACGTTCTCGACTTCCTTCGGGTTGGTGAAGTGCGTCATGCCGAACTTCTTCGCCAGTTCGACGCGGCCCGGATTGATATCGACGCCGATGATCTTGTCCGCGCCGACCATCTTCGCGCCCTGGATCACATTCAGCCCGATGCCGCCGAGACCGAAGACGACGACATTCGCGCCCGCTTCCACCTTGGCCGAATACACCACCGCGCCCACGCCCGTCGTCACGCCGCAGCCGATGTAGCAGATCTTGTCGAACGGTGCATCCTCACGCACCTTCGCCACGGCGATCTCCGGCACGACGATGTAATTCGAAAACGTCGACGTGCCCATGTAGTGGAACAGCGGCTTGCCGTCGAGCGAAAAACGCGAGGTCGCATCGGGCATGAGGCCCTTGCCCTGAGTCGCGCGAATCGCCTGACACAGGTTCGTCTTGCGCGACAGACAGAACTTGCACTGGCGACACTCCGGCGTATAGAGCGGAATGACGTGATCGCCCTTCTTCAGCGTGCCGACGCCCGGCCCCACATCCACGATCACGCCCGCGCCTTCATGCCCGAGAATCGCCGGAAAGATGCCTTCGGAGTCGGCGCCGGAAAGCGTGTAGTAATCGGTATGGCAGATGCCTGTCGCCTTGACTTCGATCAGTGCCTCGCCCGCGCGCGGGCCTTCGAGATCGACTTCTTCGAT
>LFJH01000021.1 GCA_001189335.2 Candidatus Paraburkholderia schumanniana | reverse complement strand
GAGTACGTTTCGTTGAAAGATCCAGATCAAGACCAAGTTGTGTCATCGAAGATGTCCTTGAATTTCTCTTCTTTCCAGGATAGTCCAATCAGGTGCCAGGATCGGGAGTTTGGCAGAGGTTCCCTAACGCGCGCGTCGCTTTTTCGAGATGCCTCACCGGCTCAGCCGAGGTCTTCCGCGCGCCGCGGCAGCGCAGCGATGAGCGACCAGACGGATTCCGCCGCTGGGGACAGGGAGCGGTCACGCCGGCGCACAAGCTCCACGGTCCGCTCGGCGCGCGGCTCGAGCGGTAGCGCGACCAGCGACGAATCTGCCGGAAGCGGCAGCGTGAGCCACGGCAGCACGCTCACGCCCACGCCCGCCTCCACGAGACCGAACACCGTTGCCGAATGGCCGAGTTCCTGCACCACCTACGCGTCGACGCCGTGCTCGTGCATGACAGCATCGATGATCGGCCGACTGCCGGATGCATAGTCGAGCATCACCAGGCGCTCGCCGGCGAGCGCTTCCCAACGCACGGCGGCGTGCCGTCCAAGCGGATGGTCGCGCCGCGCGACAAGGCAGAAGGAATCGGTCATCACGGGCTCGCCGTGGAGATCGTCGGAGGGAAACGGGCCGATCACCACCCCGAAGTCCACCTCGCCCGATTTGACCTTGCGCAGGACGTCGGACTGAACGTCATCGCGCAGGCTCAGCGTGATCAGCGGAAACTGCTCCAGACACGATGCGATGACGCGCGGCATCAGCCGGCAGGCCAGGTCGGGCTCGCCGCGACGATCACGCGGCCGCGGCGCTGCTGACCGAGATCGCGCACTTCGTGCAGCGCTTCGTCCAGATCCGCCAGCAGCCGCGCACCGTGCCGACCAGATTGACGCCGACGTCCGTCAGCTGCACCTCGCGTGTCGTGCGGTCGATCAGCTTGAGCCCGATCTCCCCTTCCAGTTCGCGTACGCAGCGACTCACCGCCGATTGCGTCAGGCCGATCTCGTCACCGGCGCGGCTGAAGCTGCGCAACCGCGAGACCTCGATAAAGACGCGCAGCTGCCGCAACGTCACGTTCAATGGCGCCTTCATTAAGAATAGTCCTCAATCTGCTTATTTCATTCCAAATGATATCCTTGTTCCGCCACGCCTCATAAGCGAACGCGCGTTTCGCCGCAGTGCAGCAAGTTTCGCAAACGCACGTCAGACGGGCCTATTGCACTTGATTGGTGATTGTCCCGATTTCTTAATCAGTCTATTTCGGGTTTCATACGGGCCATGCTAGCATCGCGTCAGCCTACTGCCATGCGGGTTTCCCAGAATTCGCGACATGCATGGCACGGTTCTCGCATTTCATTGCGCACAGAGGTCGGAGCCATACGCGGTTACATCGAAATCGTCCGCCGCATCCGCTTCGACCTTCCTTGGTATTCGTTCATCGGATTCCGACCAGAGTGCGCGGCGCGGGGCAGCGCACGGTGTTAGCTTCGCTGAGGTGAGATATGGTGCTGTTCGACGATTTGAGAGATAACGAGTGGGCGCTGGTTGAGGCGTTGTTCTGTGCCGAGCCGGCGCGAAGCGAACGGCGCGGTCGTCCGCGCGTCGAAGCGCGTTCCGTGGTCAACGCGGTTCTTTGGGTGCTCTCGACGGGCGAAGGGTGGTCGAAGCTGCCCGGCCGCTATCCGTCCCCGCCGACCTGCCGGCGTCGCTTCGACGAATGGCAGGCCGATGGCACGCTGGCCGAAATCGTGAAACGCCTTTCCAGCAACGGCCGCGAGGTCTCGCTGCGTGGGCGCATCGGTTCGGGCGCCGCCAAGCCGCCCGCGCCGCCGAGCCGCGACCGTTTGCGCGGCGCGTTCTGGACCAACCCGGAATCGTGGCGCGCGCCGGCGAAGATGGCCTGAGCGAATCGGTTTTTCCGAAGCTGGCGCAGGCCGGCTTCGGTTTTCAGCTTTATCTTGCGCAGGCCGAGGTTTGCGCACCCGTCCCTCCTGATCGTCGTCGTGCCGCGTCCTTCGCGGCGTCTTCGATCGTCCTCCGTGCATCGGATGCTACGTCTTAACGGACGGCAACTACCCGAGCCGCTACGAAACAACTCTTTACCATTCCTTACAGCACCCTGGCGGAACGAAGCATAGCTTGGTGAATGATCGAACAAGCCCCACGAAGGCTTGGAGGGATGGCACCATGAAGGCATCGACTCTGCTCGCCCTAGGCGCATTCGTCGCGCTGACGAGCACTTCGGCGATGAGCCAGGCACAACCGCCGCCTGCCGGATCGGATTTTCACGTCAGTACGAAGGCCGCTCTGGCCGCGCCGCAAAACAACCCCCGCAATCGCGATGCGGCGCCGCCAGCGCCTCGCGGCGACTTGCGCGGCGACATCGCGAGCAATGTCCGCGCGCGTCCGGAGACGGACCGCGGAACACGCCCGCAGCATCGTTGAATCGTCGAGGCAGCGTGCGCGCCGCATATGCATTTTGCGCGGAACCACTCGGGCGCACGTCAGTCACATCTCATGCCATGAACACAGCCGTGGCAACAGTGGGATCCGGTATGCCCGTATCGCTCGCGATACGGGCTTTTTTGGCGCGCCGCGCAAGGCCCGATTCATGCGATCCCACGCTTCGGGCCGGATTCGTCCGGCGACGAACGCCCCTCGACCCATGAGCCGATCGGCTTGCTTAGGTTCGTCGACCGCGAGAACCTGCCCGGCAGTGCTAGACCTTCGCCTTCAGAAGCGTTTCCTGGCCGCCGAACGCGTAAGGCTCCGCGCGCCGCAGGTCCCATTCGGTGGACCGCTCATCGCGACACAGTCGCGTGAATTCGTGCTTGCCGCGTTCGGTGACCACCGCGATATCGACAGGCGCATGAAAACCGGGCGCGGGAGCGACAGTGCGCTGACGGGCGAGTTCGAGAAGCCCGAGGGCGCGCAAGAGATCGAAAACATTGGGGCGTTTCGCCCAGGGAACCTGACGATACTGCGCTCGGCGGAGTGCTTCGAGTACGGCTTCGTTAGAATACGTGGTCATCTGTTCTTTCTTCCTGTGCAGCCATGACGACGCTCGTGACGGTCGCAAGACAGTCCGCGACGTCGACTAAACGCGGCGCGCCGAATTTCCGCTGCGAAGCGACAAGGGTCGCTCGCAGCATGAATGGGTGGCCACCGCTTGCGTTAGGTGCTGCTTTCTATTACAAGCCCCCGTTGAGAGCGCGCTGATCACGCGCTTTGGTGCGACCCGCCGATGCGTCCGAAGCACGCGATGACGGTTCGAATCGTCCTAAAACCAATACGTTACCGCAACCAAATTGGTTCTATTCACTTTATTGCTGCTTTTTTTCGCATCATTTACGCTATGGCGACGTCGACGCGTTCAAATTGCGATCGTCACGGTCGCGCTCGTCTGGGCGGTTGGCGCAGGCTGGTTCGCGCCGCCGCTGCTCGATCTCGCGCAGCGCGGCTATGATCAGACGGCGACGCCCGCTTTCGCACCCCGGACGACGATCGTTCTAATGGGAGGCGGAACCGATCGCCGCGGCGCGGAACTCGTTCCGAAGGCCGATTCGATGCAACGCATCGCGGCAACTGCGGCGCTCTACCGCCGGTGCCGCGAGGCAGGTGTATCGTGCAAGGTGATCTTGAGCGGCGGCGACCCGCAACGCCACGGTCAGGCCGAAGCCGACAATTACGCGCCTTACGTGCTCACACAGGGCGTCGAACCGGGCGATCTGGTGCGCGAAAACAAGAGCCTCAACACATACCAGAACGCGCGCAACGTGGCTGCTATTGTGGGACCGGCAGATGACAATCGTTTGATCGTCGTCACATCCGCGTACCACATGCGGCGCTCGCTGCGCGCGTTCCAGGCATTCGGCTACGCGCCGGAATCGTATGTCTCGGACGTGCGGCACAATCGCGCCACATTCTTCCCGCGCTTCAGAAGCTTCGAGAACAGCGAACTCGCCGCACATGAGCTCGTCGGACTCGCGCGCTTCGAGGTGTATCGCTGGCTGCAGCTGTACTGAGTGCGGCTTCGTCGCGGCTCGCGGCCCGGCTCATCCCGCATCTCAAATTAGTCAGGACTGGAAATCGAATCGATGCGCCGATATGATCCGTTACGGCCGTGTCCGGCCGCCCCAAGGACGCCTGACACACGCCAGCCCGATTCGGAGCTTGTGATGCAAGTTGTCTGTCCCTCGGGCGCGTTTCGATTCGCTGACGGACGCGCCGCGCCATGAAATGGCGGACGAAGAGGATGCACGGCGAGAGCGGTTCTTGCTCAGATTCATAGAATCGCTCCAACCAGTTCGGACAGGCGATTCCCGGGTTCAACTGCTATTAGGAGGTAACAATGAAGAAAGAGGAGGTAACAATGAAGAAAGTGCCCCTGGCTGTTTTGTTGTCCCTCAGCGCGGTCGCATCGAGCGCCTACGCGCAAAGCGATCAAGGCGTGACGATGAGCACCGATCCCGCGAAGATCGCTGATATCGAATCGCGCGCGCAAACGTTGCAATCGAAGCAGGAGAACATGCAAAATATGCCCTCGCAGGCTCCGTCTCACAAGTCAATGCATCACAAGAAGTCCCACAGCAAGCCGATGACCGGCTCGAGCCAGTAAGCACGGCTTTCGGCCGTAAGGTACGGGGCCATTCACGCCGCCTTTGACCGGTCGGTCGCGTCAGGGGCGGCGCGGACCTCTGCGGCACAGGGTCACGTGCGTGTCGCGCGATGCTCCACCCAGTCGCCGCTCTCTATCCGCAGCAAACCCGCGACAGCCGCCGCCGCGACGGGGTAGACCAGACAGTCGACCCGATTCCCCGATTCTTCCGCCCCTCGGTTTCCACCTCGATATGCAGCCGGTGCGAGCGGAACAATCCTTCCACACCCGGATAAACCTCCTCGATCTCGTCGAGCACGGGCACCAGCGCGTCTTCGATGCGGTAGACCTCGCCGGGAATCGGAGTGCCTTGCTGGTCAATCACGAGCCCAGGATAGGCGCCAAAGTCGAACAGACGGCCGTGGACGTGCGCCGCGCCAATCGGCTGCGGCGCGACGATACCGTGACGCTCGGCCGCGCGGCTGATATCGTTGACTTCACCGCGCGCAGCGTGCCGTAGACAAAGACGTATTGCATCGAAGAAGGCGCTCCTCTCGTTGGACGGATAATGGGTGAATTATGCGCTGCGCAAAATTGCTTGCGGCGCCCGACCACACCGCGAGACGCGCTTTCCGCTAACATCGGCGCCTGGCGGGCGTCCGGACAGGTAGCCCCGCCGTCCCCCATCCGAGCGAATATGCCCACGTTTGTCGACACGAGATCGTCGCAAGAGGAAGTCGAGCATCTCGATATTCTCATCGAACATGCACCGACGCTCGATCATCCGATTCGCGTCCGCTCGCGACCGGTGCCCTATGGGGTGCGCATCGCGCTGCACACCCATCCCTGGGCGCAGGTGGCGTACACGTCGCGCGGCGTGCTACGCGTCGCGACCGTCATTCGACCTGGATGGTGCCGCCCTCGCGTGCGATCTGGGTGCCACCCAACATCACGCACGAAGTCGTGATCGTCGAGGACGCCTATCTGCGCACGCTGTACGTCGACGCGAGTGTCGTGCCCGCCGGTCTGGGTGCGTGCCGCGTGGTCGAGGTGTCGCCGCTTCTGCGCGAAGTCATCGCCGCACTCGACGAGGAATCGATCTCCCAGCAGCGCGAACGGCTGCTCGGCACGCTCGCACTCGATGAGATCATCCGTTCGCAGCCGCTGCCGCTTTCGGTACCGATGTCGGTACCGATGCCCAATGAAAAGCGCCTGCGCGCCCTATGCAATGCGGTGCTCGCCGACCCCTCGCACTCGGATCTGGAGCGCTGGTCGTCGAAAGCGGGCGCGAGTTCGCGCACCATCGCGCGGCTGTTCCGGCGCGAACTCGGCGTGAGCTTCTCGCAGTGGCGCCAGCAAGCGGTGCTCGCACGCGCGATTCCCTTGTTGAGCCAGGAGCGCCCGCTTGCTCAGGTCGCGCGCAAACTGGGATATCAGAGTCAAAGCGCCTTTTCCGCGATGTTCCGTCGCGCGTTCGGCGAAAGCCCGCGCGCGTTCTTCGCACGCGATGACCGCGACAGCCGCGACGAGTGCAGCGGACGAGAATCGGAGCATGCATAGGCCGCGTACCGCTCAGACGCGACGCACCATATGACGAATCGCGCCAAGCTGCGCGAGCCGCGGCCCCGCCGGCCGATAGCCGAGGCGCGCGTAGAGCCGGGCGGCTGGATTATCGACGAACACTCTCAACTGGCATTCGGCAAGCCCGCGCGCCCGCGCCCAGCGGTGCGCCGTATTGAGCAGGAACGTGCCGGCGCCCCGTCCGCGGTAGCCTTGTGTGATCTGCACGTCGCGGATATGCAGCGAGTTCTCTTCCTCCGTGACGCGCATCACGCCGATCGGCGTGCCGTCTGCCTGCAGAATGAAATTTTCCGATTCGCGCCAGCTGGAAAGGAAGAGATCGCCGCGCCACACGAGGTTGTGACGCCGGTAATAGCCGACCATGTTGTCGTGAGTCAGCGCTTCGGCGAATGCGAAGTCCGCCATCGTCGCCTGGGGCAATTGATAGAGCGAGAGATCTTCGGTCGGGTCGAGCATCGCACGGGTGCCGGGCACGAGGACAAGTGCCTAAACACTAAGGCAGCGCGCGCACGCTAGCAATGGACAATACTACGGTCGGGCGAAGATGCGACCACATACGAAGGGCAAGAACGCCCTGTGCGGGCAAAAAAATCCAGCATGAATGCTGGATTTTTTCGAACAATGAGTTGGCGGAGCGGACGGGACTCGAACCCGCGCCCTCCCCGGCGTGACAGGCCGGTATTCTAACCAACTGAACTACCGCTCCACTTCTTTTCATCGATTCGCCGTGTCACCGACAAATCTTGCAGCGCTCTTCTAGCAGCCGCCGATGTTCTGGCGTCCCCTAGGGGATTCGACCCCCTGTACTCACCGTGAAAGGGTGATGTCCTAGGCCTCTAGACGAAGGGGGCTTCAACTTCTCTCGACCTGCGGCGAAAAAAACCGGCTCTCATTAGCCGGAGTTTTCCTGCTCGCAAGTGTTGGCGGAGCGGACGGGGCTCGAACCCGCGACCCCCGGCGTGACAGGCCGGTATTCTAACCAACTGAACTACCGCTCCACTTCTTTTCATCGATTCGCCGTGTCACCGACAAATCTTGCAGCGCTCTTCCAGCCGCCGCCGATGTTCTGGCGTCCCCTAGGGGATTCGAACCCCTGTACTCACCGTGAAAGGGTGATGTCCTAGGCCTCTAGACGAAGGGGACAGAAACTTGGTGAATCTGTCTTTACATCATTTTCGCTTGGCTGCTCATTTAGTTGCCGCCGATCAGCGAAGACCGAAATTCTATACAAGCTTGCGTTACTTGTGAAGTATTTTTTGCGACTTCGGATATACCGGAGAACAAACTTCGCACTACTTCTCTTTGGTGGAGGTAAGCGGGATCGAACCGCTGACCTCTTGCATGCCATGCAAGCGCTCTCCCAGCTGAGCTATACCCCCTTGCAGAAGAAATGTGAGATTGTATAGGGCGTTTTCGTAGTTGTAAATACCTTCTGACGACTCAAGCGAAACTTTTTCGTCTCGCCTGACGCTTGTGCGCACAATAGATGGCGCGTCGCGGCTTTTCGGCGGGCCGCGACGTGCCCTGTGTCCTTGCTGCGCTCAGCCTGCTGCCCACTCCAGGCGCTTCAGCACCGAATCGCGGCCGAAGAGCATCAGCACTGCATCGATGGAAGGCGCATGCGTCGTGCCCGCGACCAGCAGGCGCACCGGCATCGCGAGTTGCGGCATCTTGAGCTTGTGCGCGGCGAGCGTCGCCTTGAGCGCGGCCGCGATCGCTTCCTTGGTCCACTCAACGGTCGCGAGCGCCGCACGCAGATCGGCGATGGCCGGACGCACGGCATCGGTGACGTGCTGCGCGAACGCGTCCGGTTCGATCACGGGCTCGCGATAGAACATGGCCGCGTTATCGGCGATCTCCTTCACCGTCGACGTGCGATCCTTCAGGAGGGCGATCGCCTGATCGAGCGGCGCGCCGCCGTCGATCGCATCTTCTCCGATGCCGGCCTGCAGTAGGAACGGCTTTGCCAGTTCCGCGAGCCGGAGGTTGTCCGCTTGCTTGATGTAATGCGCGTTCAGCCAGTTGAGCTTGTCGTGATCGTACTGCGCGGGCGACTTGCCGAGATGCTCGAGGTCGAACCATTCCACGAACTGCTCGCGCGAGAAGATCTCGGCATCGCCGTGCGACCAGCCGAGGCGCGCGAGATAGTTCACCACGGCTTCCGGCAAATAACCGTTGTCGCGATAGCCCGTCACGCTCATCGCCCCGTGGCGTTTGCTCATTTTCTCGCCCTGCTCGTTCAGCACGGTCGGCAGGTGCGCATACACGGGCACTTGGCCGCCCAGCGCGCGCAGGATGTTGATCTGACGCGGTGTGTTGTTGACGTGATCGTCGCCGCGAATGACGTGCGTGATCTTCATGTCGAGATCGTCGACGACCACGCAGAAGTTGTACGTCGGCGTGCCGTCGGGCCGCGCGATCACGAGATCGTCGAGCTCCTCGTTCGAGATCTCGATGTGGCCTTTCACCGCGTCGTCCCAGGCGACCGCGCCCGAGAGCGGATTGCGGAAGCGCACGACCGGCTTCACGCCCTCCGGAATCGGCGGCAGCACCTTGCCCGGCTCAGGACACCATGTGCCGTCGTAGCGCGGCTTTTCGCCCGCGGCGCGCTGACGCTCGCGCAGCGCGTCGAGCTCTTCCGTCGACATGTAGCAGTGGTACGCGAGCCCCTTCTCCATCATCTGCGCGACGACCTCGCGATACCGGTCCATGCGCTGCATCTGATAGAACGGGCCTTCGTCGAAATCGAGCCCGAGCCACGCCATGCCTTCCAGGATCGCCTCCACGGAGGCATCGGTGGAACGCTCGAGATCCGTGTCCTCGATGCGCAGCACGAAGACGCCCTTCATCTTGCGCGCGAACGCCCACGGATACAGCGCGGAGCGGATGTTGCCGAGATGGATGAAGCCGGTCGGGCTCGGGGCGAAGCGGGTACGGACTTGGGTGGTCATTGCTGTTTACTCGATGGATGGCGCTCGTGCGGCGCGATGCGCCCGAGCGGGCGACTCGCGGCGGCGAGGCCGAATGCGGTCTGGCGGGTCGGCGGCGTGATGATTGCCAATGGCTTCGCGCGATGCGCGACCGTCCCGCAGCCGCGCTCGAAGCCTGCTCAAAATGAGACGAAATTATACTCGCCGGCCGCTTAGTGTCGGCCCGTGCGCCTTTTGTTTTATGATGTGCGCGCTTTCCTCATACCCCGAACCGCCCGCATACGGCCCACGCACCTGCGGACGCACTGTCCGGGACCCGCTGCATCGCCGGAGCACACCTTGAGTTCATCTTCGCCCTGTCTTTCGCGCCGCGCATTTTCGCTCGCGGCCGCATCGTCCGTTCTTGCCGCCTGCACGACCACGGGGGCGGCGTTTCGAACGAGACCGCGTCCAGCACCCCTGCACCGCCCAGGACTGAGCCACAGCGGCCGGTGCCGGTGCGTATCGGCCTCGCGCTCGGCGGCGGGGCGGCGCGCGGCTTCGCGCATATTGGCGTGATCAAGGCGCTGGAGGCGCGCAACGTGCGCGTCGAACTCGTCGCCAGCACGAGCGCGGGCTCGGTGATCGCGGCGCTGTATGCGTCGGGCATGAGCGGCATCGCGATCAACAAGCTCGCGCTGACGATGGACGAAGCCTCCATCAGCGACTGGGCGATGCCCTTCCGCACGCGCGGCATCCTGCAGGGCGTCGCGCTGCAGAACTACCTGAACAAGACGCTCGACAACCGGCCGATCGAAAAGATGGCGAGGCCGCTCGGCATCGTCGCGACCGATCTGAAGAGCGGCCAGCCGATCCTCTTCCAGCGCGGCAACACGGGCGTCGCAGTGCGCGCGTCGTGCAGCGTACCGTCGATTTTCGAGCCGGTGAAAATCGGCGACCGCGAGTATGTCGACGGCGGCCTAGTGAGCCCGGTGCCGGCGGCTTTCGCGCGCAAGATGGGCGCGGATTTCGTGATCGCGGTCGACATCTCGACGCGTCCCGAGAGCGGACTCACGTCGAGCTCGTTCGACATGCTGCTGCAGACATTCACGATCATGGGCCAGACGATCAAGGCCTACGAACTCGACAAGTACGCAGACGCGGTGATCCGTCCGAATCTCAACGCGATGAGCAGCAGCGATTTCAGCCAGCGCAACGCGTCGATTCTCGCGGGCGAGGAGGCGGTGGCGAAGATGTGGCCGACACTGCATCGGCAACTCGCGGAGCGCGGCGTGCGGGTCTGAGCTTTATCGACTCCCGAAAACGCTCGCCTGCGGGACCGCCCGGCCGGCCCCGCGCCGCCGCTCGAGCCGCAATGTGCAAAGCTATTTGCAATCCGAAGCGTTCCTGGGGGAACGATGTCCTTGCAAACGTGTGGCAGATCAGGTCGGCAGCGGCTCCAACTCGCAGCGGGTGCGATTTTCAAACATGAAACGCGCAATGCCCGCGCAAAAAAACAAACGGCGACTTCGAAAGAAGTCGCCGTCGTCGGCTGGAGCCAACAGCCGGAGAGCCGCGTCAGTAGTCCGCGTCCTCGATCCACGCCGCCTGGATCGCCTCGAGAATCTTCTCGTTGGATTTGTTGGGATCGTCGTCGAATCCGTCGAGCTCCGTCACCCAGCGATGCAGATCAGTGAAACGCACATATTGGGGATCGATATCCTGATGCGCGTCGGTGAGTGCCATCGCGATGTCCTGAGTATCTGTCCACTTCATGGGCGAACCTCCTGTCAGTGATTTTCTTTGGCGTGGTTGATGGAGTACCGCGGGATCTCGACCACCAGATCCTCGTCGGCGGGCACCATTGCCTGACATGATAACCGCGAAGTCGGCTCGAGACCCCATGCTTTGTCGAGCAGGTCGTCCTCGTCCTCCTCGGACGGTTCGAGCGCGTTGAAGCCCTCCCGGATGATGACGTGGCACGTCGTGCACGCGCACGACTTTTCGCACGCGTGCTCGATCTCGATGCCGTGATCCAGCAGGTTGTCACAGATGCTCTTGCCGACGTCGGCGTCGATCACCGCGCCGTCCGGGCAAAGCTCCACGTGAGGCAGCACAACGATTTGAGGCATGTTTCGTGATTTCTCGAAGAGGGTGATTTAGACGTCGTCGAGCCTGCGGCCGGCGAGCGCTCGGCGGATGCTCTTGTTCATGCGGCGCGCGGCGAATTCGTCGGTGGCGGCGGCGAGCGTCTTGGTCGCGTCCTCGATCTGCTCCGGCGAGTCGCCCTTCGCGACCTCAGCCAGCGCGGATGCGAGCGCCTCGATTTGCGCGCGCTCTTCGTCGTCGAGCAGTTCGCCATCGGCGTCCAGTGCGGCGTGCGTCGCTTCGATCAGGCGCTGCGCTTCCACCTGCGCCTCGCGCAAGACGCGCGCGCGCATGTCGACGTCAGCGGTTCTGAAGCTTTCTTCCAGCATGCGGGCGACTTCATCGTCGGCGAGGCCGTAGGACGGCTTCACCACCACCGACGCTTCCACGCCCGAGGTCTGCTCGCGCGCGAACACGGAGAGCAGGCCGTCCGCGTCGACCTGATAAGTCACACGAATGCGCGCCGCACCGGCCGCCATCAGCGGAATGCCGCGCAGCTCGAAACGCGCGAGCGAGCGGCAGTCGGACACGAGCTCGCGCTCGCCCTGAACGACGTGGATGGCCATCGCGGTCTGGCCGTCCTTGAAGGTCGTGAAATCCTGCGCGCGGGCGGTCGGGATCGTCGAGTTGCGCGGGATGATCTTCTCGGTCAGGCCGCCCATCGTTTCCACGCCGAGCGACAGGGGAATCACATCGAGCAACAGCCAGTCGTCGCCGTCGCCGCGACGGTTGCCCGCCAGCAGATCGGCCTGAATCGCCGCGCCGAGCGCAACGACCTGGTCGGGGTCGAGATTCACGAGCGGCGGCTGGCCGAAGAAGGCTTCGACCGCGCGGCGGATCACCGGCATGCGCGTCGCGCCGCCGACGAGCACGACGCCCTTGATGTCTTTCGGTGCCACCTTGGCATCGCGCAGCGCTTTCCTCGTCGGACCGAGTGTGCGCGCGACGAGCGCTTCCGTCAGTTGCGCAAACTGCGCTTCGGTGACGGCGACATCGATTTCGCGGCCGGTCGAAAGCGTGGCCCGCACACGCGTCTCGGGTGCGGACGACAGCGCTTCCTTGGCCGTTCGCACGCGATCGAGCATGAGGCGCACGTCTTTCGGCGCAGCGATCGCGACGCCCGCCTGCTTCAGCACATGGCGATACAGCGCGTGGTCGAAATCGTCGCCGCCGAGCGCGGAGTCGCCACCCGCCGCAAGGACTTCGAACACACCCTTCGTAAGCTTGAGAATCGACAGATCGAACGTGCCGCCGCCGAGATCGTAGACGGCGTACAGGCCTTCGGCCGCGTTGTCGAGACCGTAGGCGATTGCGGCTGCCGTCGGCTCGTTCAGCAGACGCAGCACATTCAGACCCGCCAGCTTCGCCGCATCCTTCGTCGCCTGGCGCTGCGCTTCATCGAAATAGGCCGGCACGGTAATCACCGCGCCGACGAGATCCTCGCCGAGCGTGTCCTCCGCGCGATAACGCAGCGTCGCGAGAATTTCCGCCGACACTTCCACCGGGCTCTTCACGCCATCGACGGTGCGGATCTGCACCATTCCGGGCGCATCGATAAAATCGTACGGCGCGTTCTCCGCGCCCTCCACTTCGCTCTTGCCGCGGCCCATGAAGCGCTTGACGGAGACGATCGTGTTGCGCGGATCGGTGACGGCCTCTTCCTTCGCGGTGCGGCCGATGCGCCGACCGCCCTTCTCCAGATAGCGCACGACCGACGGCAGCAGCACATGGCCGTCTTCGTCGGGCAGCGCTTCGGGCACGCTGCTGCGCACGGCCGCCACGAGCGAGTTCGTGGTGCCGAGATCGATGCCGACCGCCACGCGCCGCTGATGCGGCGCCGGCGCCATGCCAGGTTCTGAGATTTGCAGTAAAGCCATCGTTGGTCTTGTGGGGTTATGTCGGCGAGCTCGCGCTTTTTGCGTTTGCCTACGCGTGCTCTAGCCGTTCGATTTGCGCACCAATTTCATGAGCCACACGTTCGATGAACATCAGTTGCCGCACCGCTTCGCCCGCGGCCTGATCCGACCGGCTGTCGATGAGCGCCTCGAGCTTCGTGAAGCGCACGCGTTCTTCTTCGCGCAGTTCGTCGAGCAGTGCTTCCAGCGCGCCGATGTTCTTCGCACCCGCGGCATCCTCGATATTTTCGCGCCATTCCATCTGCCGCATCAGGAATGCCGACTCCATCGCGGTGTTGTTCTCCCCGTCGACGTCGACGCTGCGCAGCGACAGCATGTAGCGCGCACGCTTCAGCGGATCGCGCAGCGTCTGATGCGCCTCGTTCGCATGCGTCGCCCATTGCATCGCGAGGCGTCGCTGCGCGTCGCCGGCCGCGGCGAAGCGGTCCGGATGCACCTGCGCCTGCACGATGCGATAGGCGTCGTCGAGTTTCTGCCGATCGACGGCGAAGGTCGGCGGCAAGCCGAAAAGGTCGAAGTGACTGTCGGTGAGCGAGGCCATGAGGATGGTGTGGTTTCAGGTTGCGCGAATGAAAAAGGCGGCCCGCGCCGCCTCTTTTGCCGATACCGCCGGCGTCACGCGTATCAAACGCGGAACGATTCGCCGCAGCCGCACTCGTCCTTCGCGTTCGGGTTGTTGAAGCGAAAGCCTTCGTTCAGCCCTTCGCGCGCGAAGTCCAGCTCGGTGCCGTCGAGATACGGGAGACTCTTCGGGTCAGTCACGATCTTGATGCCCGCCGACTCGAACACGGTATCTTCCGGCGCGAGCTCATCGACGTATTCGAGCTTGTACGCCAGACCCGAACAGCCCGTCGTGCGCACGCCCAGACGCAGCCCGACGCCCTTGCCGCGCCGCGTCAGATACTTCTGCACGTGTTGTGCCGCCTTATCCGTCAACGTGATTGCCATAGTCTTCCGCTTCTCTTCGATCTTGCCGTACTTCGCCGGCTCATCGGGCGCCACGCTCGCGCATGGCGTCCGCTTCACTCGTTACACCGCGTGCTGCTTCGCTTCCGTGGCTTCCGCCACCGGCGCCGCAATGCCATGACGCTGCTTGTAATCCGCCACCGCCGCCTTGATCGCGTCTTCCGCGAGGATCGAGCAGTGGATCTTCACCGGCGGCAGCGCCAGTTCCTCGGCGATCTGCATGTTCTTGATGGACATCGCCTCGTCGAGCGTCTTGCCCTTCACCCATTCGGTGACGAGCGAGCTCGATGCGATCGCCGAGCCACAGCCGTAGGTCTTGAACTTCGCGTCCTCGATCACGCCATCCGCGCCGACGCGGATCTGCAGCTTCATCATGTCGCCGCAAGCCGGCGCGCCGACCATGCCGGTGCCGACGGTGTCGTCGTCCTTCGCGAAGGAGCCGACGTTGCGCGGGTTTTCGTAGTGGTCCAGAACCTTGTCGCTATAAGCCATGATTCAAACTCTCCAAGTATTCGATGTCGCGTAGCCCGTGCGCGTCCTGCTCAGTGCGCGGCCCACTGGATGGTCGAAATGTCGATGCCGTCCTTGTGCATTTCCCAGAGCGGCGACAGATCGCGCAGCTTCGCGATCTTGTTCTTCAGCAGGTTGATCACATAGTCGACGTCCTGCTCGGTGGTAAAGCGGCCGACCGTGAAGCGGATAGAGCTGTGCGCCAGTTCGTCGTTGCGGCCGAGCGCGCGGAGCACGTAGGAAGGCTCCAGCGACGCCGACGTGCACGCCGAACCCGACGACACCGCCACGTCCTTCACCGCCATGATCAGCGACTCCCCTTCGACGAAGTTGAAGCTGACGTTGAGGTTGTGCGGCACGCGCTGTTCCATGTCGCCGTTGACGTACACCTCTTCGATGTCCTGCAGGCCCTTCAGCAGCCGGTCGCGCAGCATGCGGATGCGCTCGTTCTCGGTTGCCATTTCCTCGCGCGCGATGCGGAACGCCTCGCCCATGCCGACGATCTGATGCGTCGCGAGCGTGCCCGAGCGCATGCCGCGCTCGTGACCGCCGCCGTGCATCTGCGCCTCGATGCGCACGCGCGGCTTGCGACGCACGTACAGCGCGCCGATGCCCTTCGGACCATACGTCTTGTGCGCCGAGAACGACATCAGGTCGACCTTCAGCTTCTGCAGGTCGATTTCGACCTTGCCGGTGGCCTGCGCCGCATCGACGTGGAAAATGATGCCCTTCTCACGCGCGATCTCGCCGATCGTCCCGATGTCCTGAATCACGCCGATCTCGTTGTTCACGTGCATCACGGAGATGAGAATCGTGTCAGGGCGAATCGCCGCCTTGAGCTTTTCCAGATCGATGAGACCGTCGTCCTTTACGTCCAGATACGTGACTTCGTAGCTTTCGCGCTCGAGCTCCCGCGTGGTGTCGAGCACGGCCTTGTGCTCGGTCTTCACCGTGATGATGTGCTTGCCCTTGCTCTTGTAGAAGTGCGCCGCGCCCTTGATGGCGAGGTTGTCCGACTCCGTCGCACCCGAGGTCCAGATGATCTCGCGCGGATCGCAGTTCACGAGCGCAGCGACGTTCTCGCGCGCTTCCTCGACTGCACGCTCCGCATTCCAGCCGTACTGATGGCTGCGCGAAGCAGGATTGCCGAACTGCTCGCGAAGATACGGGATCATCTTGTCCACCACGCGCGGGTCGACCGGCGTCGTCGCGCTGTAGTCCATGTAAATGGGCAGGTGGGGAATATCGTTGTTCATCAGTCGCTCCGGTAAAATCGGTCAAATCTCTTGGCTGAGACGCTTTTGCTTCTCGCGCACGGCCCGTGCCGGCGCGGCGTTATTTATGTCATCCGGCCAGATTGAAAATGGAATTCGGCCCCTTGGGCACGACGCGCGCGGCCTCTACGCCAGCCGATTCGGCACGCCGGTCGCGCAGCACCGCCGCCGAACCTTCGCGTGCGCGCTGCTGGTCGACCAGATCCTTCAACGAGACGGAATCCAGATATTCGACTATCTTCTGATTGAGCGTCGCCCAGAGCTCATGCGTCATGCAATGGCCGTCGTGCTGCTTGGTGCCTTCGCACGTGCCCTTGCCGCCGCATTGCGTGGCGTCGATCGGCTCGTCGACCGCAATGATGATGTCCGCGACCGTGACGTTCTCAGCGCGGCGCACGAGGTTGTAACCGCCGCCCGGTCCGCGGACCGATTCGACGATCTCATGGCGCCGCAGCTTGCCGAAGAGCTGTTCGAGGTAGGAAAGCGAGATGCGCTGGCGCTGACTGATGCCTGCCAGCGTCACCGGGCTCTGCTCCTGACGCAATGCCAGGTCGATCATCGCCGTAACGGCGAAACGGCCTTTCGTGGTGAGTTTCATAATGGAGGCTAACGCTTAATACTCGATGATTTTTGTTAAGTATAAATAGCCCACCGTTTTAGTCAAGTACTCGGGGCAAGATAAGTAGTCTTTTAACTCGCTTTTTTCGCGCTGCGTCCGATATGCGGACAGACGCCGCGTCACGCGGTCAATTGCGCGCGCAAGGCTTTGAGCAAGCCTTCGCAGGCGTCCTCGCACTGATCGAGCACTTTTTCGAAACCTTCCTCGCCGCCGAAATAGGGATCGACGACCACGCGGCTGTCATCCCGTGAGGCAAATTCCATCAGCAGGCGGATCTTGTCGCGGTGCTCCGGTGGGGCAGACCGCCGCGAGCGCAGCGGCGTTGGCATCGTCCATGACGATGAACAGATCGAAACGCGTGAAATCCACGGCGGCAACCTGCCGGCCGCGCAGCTTCGAGAGATCGTAGCCACGCTTCTTCGCCGCCTTCTGGGCGCGCTCGTCGAGCGCCTCGCCGATATGCCAGTCGCCGGTGCCGGCGGAATCGATGACGATTCGATCGGCGAGCTTCGCGCGTTCGACGAGGTGGCGCATCACCGCTTCCGCGCTGGGCGAGCGGCAGATGTTGCCAAGGCACACGAAGCAGACCGAAATCGAGTTCATCCAGTGCAGGGAAAGTCGTTGTGTCCGGCGACGTCAGCAGCACAACGGGCGGATGCGTCCGCGATTATACAAAAGGGGCAAACATTCTCGCCCGGTCGCGGAATTCCGGCGTGTGGAACGCGCTCATCGTTCATCACGATGGAGATGGATGTCATGCGTGACGAAGCGGGATTCGTCGCTGGGCATCTCGAGCCAGTCGCGATGCGCGAGCGTGCGGCGGATGTCCCTCAGGCCGCTTTGCCAGTGCTCGCGCATCGTCGAGAAGCCGAACTGATAGTCCTTGAAGTGCCCCTCGTATTCCTTGTGCCGGTAGATCAGGTGAATGATGTTGTAGCGCTTGGAGCACGCCAGTTCCTCCGCGCGTCTGCACCATTCATCGTTCTTGCGGATCTCTTCGGGTAGCAGGTCGAGCACGTGCTGCATCACGTTCCGGGCGCGTTGCGCCCGCTGCATCTGATCCGTGACGAGTCGCGTGCGGCTTGAATACTGCACGTCCTTCATGCGCCCCATGACATCGACGATGCTGTCCGGCACCGGGCCTCGCACGCTCCACAGATCGACCTGAAAGGCGAGCGGGTCGCGGCGCGGCGTCGCCTGCGCGATCTCATAGAGCGGCGTGTTCGACATGAGGCCGCCGTCCCAGTAGAACTGGCCATCTATCTCGACCGCCGCGAAGCCCGGCGGCAGCGCGCCGGACGCGATGAAATGCTCCGCACGCAGCCGTGCGGGTGTTGTCGAAATAGGCGAAGTTGCCGGACGCGACATTCACGGCGCCGACCGACACCCTCGTCTCGCCCGAATTGATGCGATCGAAGTCGCAAAGGCGCTCCAGCGTTGCCTTGAGGGGCGTCGTGTCATAGTAGCTGGCAGTCTGCGGCGCGCTCGATGCGATCGGCGACGGCGGTGGAAAGCGCGGAACGAAGAAGCCCTTCTGCTCCTCCACCACCGCGCCCAACGCCTGCAACGCCGTAAATGCCTTGCGGATCTCGTCGGCCGAATCGAACAGCGCGCGCTCGACGAACGCAGGCAGCGGGAATCCATACGCGGGCTGGCAGACCGTCTCCCAGAATTCGACGAGACGCGCCACGCGATGCTCGGGCGCATTGCCCGCGATGATCGCCGTATTC
Source organism: Candidatus Paraburkholderia schumanniana (assembly GCA_001189335.2). Taxonomy (GTDB): domain Bacteria; phylum Pseudomonadota; class Gammaproteobacteria; order Burkholderiales; family Burkholderiaceae; genus Caballeronia; species Caballeronia schumanniana. Next base: position 2,782 of record LFJH01000021.1, on the reverse strand, counting down.
AGTGCCCCGATCGAGATGCCGGCGATCCAGTTCGGCTGGATGCCCGCTTCATGCAACCCCTGATATACACTGGCCTGATACGCGCCGAGCGCGCCACCGCCCTGGAGCATCAGCGCGATCGTCTCGTAAGGCGGCAGATCGATGCGCGTTCGCGCAAGCTCACCGGCCGGCGCAGGCTCATCCGTACTCCTCCTTGGCTTGCGCGCGCGTCCCCGTCGCAACAGGTCTTCGTTCTCGATTTCCGACATCCCGCGTGTTCTACTGCATGAACCACCCGTGACTCACGACGAACGATTGCCCGGTCAGCGCCGCGGTCTCGAACGCGGACAGGAAGAGCACGGTCTGCGCGACATCCTCGACGGTGGTGAACACGCCATCGACCGTGCCGCCTAGCATCACGCGCCTGACGACTTCTTCTTCACTGATATTCAACTCCTTCGCCTGTTCCGGTATCTGCTTGTCGACGAGCGGCGTGCGCACGAAGCCCGGACAAACCACATGCGAGCGTACGTTGTGCTTCGCGCCTTCCTTCGCCAGCACGCGCGCCAGGCCGAGCAAACCGTGCTTCGCCGTCACATACGCGGACTTCAGCGGCGAAGCCTCGTGCGAATGCACCGAGCCCATGTAGATCACGACACCGCCGCGATCGTCCTTGTACATGTGCCTGAGCGCTGCCCGGGTCGTGAGGAACGCGCCGTCGACGTGAATGGCCATCATCTTCTTCCAGTCGGCGTACGAATAATTCTCGATGGGATTGACGATCTGGATGCCCGCGTTCGACACGAGAATGTCCACCGATCCGAGCTCTGCCGCCACGCGGTCGATGCCCTGGTCCACCGCGTCTTCGTTCGTGACGTCCATCGCTATGCCGATGGCCTTGCCGCCCTTGCCGCGAATTTCTTCGGCGACTGCGTCCGCGCCGGCCTGGTTCAGATCGGCAATGGCGACCGCCGCGCCCGCTTCGGCGAGCGTAAAGGCGATCGCGCGGCCAATACCGCTTGCCGCGCCGGTGACGACCGCGGTCTTGCCGGCGAGCTTATCGTTCGATGACATGCGAACCTCCGGTCCAGAGTGAACCATCGGGTAAATGACACCATCATTCATCGGCACGCGCATCAAGCTGGCCGATCGGCATAGGAAAACGCTTGCGGAACGTAGGAGCGCCTAGACCTTTCAGCGCCTAGACCTTTCGGCCGACTGTTCAGGAACGTCCCGGCGCCGTTATTGTGCATGAATGATGTCGTGCGCTGCAGCGAAGGCCGCGCACGCGAAAATGGCATCGGACGGTGTCGGCTAAAATGAACGGCCTTCATTGCTTGTGTTTTCCTCTCCGCTTTCTATGGCCGTCGCGGGCCTCTCGTCATCATGCTCAGTTATCGTCACGCCTTTCACTCGGGCAATCACGCCGATGTGCTCAAGCACGCGGTCGTCATCAAGATGCTTCGCCATCTCGGCCTGAAGGACAAATCGTATTGGTACATCGACACGCACGCCGGCGCCGGGGTCTACTCGCTCACCGAAGGTTTCGCGACCAAGAATGCGGAGTTCGAGACGGGGATCGGACGACTCTGGCATCGCGACGATCTGCCGCCGCTGATGGCGGACTATGTCGATGAAGTGAGGGCGCTGAATCCCGATGGCGATCTGCGCTTCTATCCCGCGGTTCGCCCTATCTCGCCTGGCGCACGATGCGCGAGCAGGACCGCATGCGGCTGTTCGAGTTGCACAGCACGGAAATCGACGTGCTGCGCCACAATTTCCGCGATGCCGGACGCCGCGCGATGATTTACGAGGGAGACGGTTTCGAGGGCATCAAGGCCATCCTTCCACCGCCGCCGCGCCGCGCGCTGGTGCTGATCGATCCTTCGTACGAGGACAAGCGCGATTACGCGCGCACGCTCACATGCGTCGAGGAAAGTCTCAAGCGCTTCGCGACCGGCACGTACGCAATCTGGTATCCGCTCGTGACCCGTCCCGAATCGCAACGCTTCGCCGAGCAACTCAAGGCCATTCAGCCGAACGGCTGGCTCCATGCAAGTCTGACGGTGAAGAAGCCACTGGCAGATGGCTTCGGGCTGTTCGGCAGCGGCATGTTCGTGCTGAATCCGCCGTACACGCTCGCGAACGAATTGAAGGAATCCCTGCCCTATCTCGTCGACATGCTCGGCGAGGACGGGAACGCGTCGTTCAGGCTGGAGCATCGCGCGGAGTGAGTCCGACGGCGGATCAAGGACGAGGCGCACGCGGAACCGCCCTCGGGCGTCCTGAGCTGCCCGGCTGTATGGGCACGCCGTTCTGCCCTGGCGAAAACTCCACATAAGGCGCGACGACGATCGGCGGCTCCGCCTGCTGCGGCAGCTCGGGCAATGTCGCCATCGGCACCATGCCGGCAGCGCCGAGCGTCCCGCTCTGGAGTACGGTCCCGCTCACGCCGCTGTGAATGCCGGTCTGTGGTATCGAGCACGAGCGGCTCGCCGCCCGGCTTCGCTAGCGCAGGCTCGGCGCAGCACGAAGCCACGGCAAGTGCAATGCAAAAACGCGTTAACCGCGCAGCGTCGGCGCCGGAGCGCGAGTTCCCCGTTTCGTTAATGTGGCCTGGCATCGCGCGCTCTTTTATGTAGACGAAACCGCTTTACCTTACCCCGGTGGCAAGCGAGCTATCGTTGAAACTGGTGTACGCGGCGTAAGGAAGAGGCGGGAGAAGGCGGTGGCGATTGAAGGAGAATGTTGCTTCTCACGGTAACACTTCCACAATCACTTCCACAATCGAACTCCACCACCA
>LFJH01000270.1 GCA_001189335.2 Candidatus Paraburkholderia schumanniana | reverse complement strand
CTATTGCTCCTACTAGAGCGCTTAAATCACGCAATGGAAGCCGGAAGTACGAGTGGTCAGGGTAGAGGTGCAGGTAGGGGTAGAGCTAGAGGTGGCGGTAGAGGCCGAGGAAGGGGTAGAGCCCGAGCACAGGCACCCATAGGAGCGTGGCCGGGAGCCGGTAATCAGCCTGCTGGGAACCAAATGGCTACCGCTTTTCAGCGGATGGTTGATATAGTAGAACGAATGGCGGGCCAACAGGACCAAGGGCGTGGCAACAACAATCATAATAATAACCAGAAAGGTGAGGACAAGGCGTTGGAGCGATTCCAAAAATTCCAACCACCGAAGTTTCAAGGTGGACCCAACCCAGACGAAGCGGAGGGTTGGTTGGATAGAATCTCAGATATTTTTGCTGCCTTAGGATATACGGAGGAACGGCAGATAGTATTCGCCGTTTTCCAGTTTGAGGGAGCCGCCAGGGCATGGTGGAATGTTATTCGAGCTAAATGGGAGAGGGAACAGACACCCTGGACTTGGGCTAACTTTACTAGGGAATTTAATGAGAAGTTTCTTCCCCCTATAGTCCAAGAGCAAAGGGAGGCTGAATTTATGCGGCTGTGCCAGGGAGCCCAGAGCGTGGCCGAGTATGAAACTCAGTTCACCAAACTTGCCCGATTTGCTCCGGATCTGGTGAATACTGAAGCCAAGCGTATTCGCCGCTTCGTGCAAGGTCTAAATGTGGAAATCCAGGATGCACTAGCAACAGCTCAACTGGATACCTTTAGTCAAGTTCTGGAAAAAGCACAACGAAGTGAGCGGGCTAAAAGTCAAGTGAGAGCTTTTCGAGATAAAAAGAGGAAGCAACCCGAACCGAATTCAGGAAACAAATTATCAACTCAAGTGGATGGAGAGACAGGTGGTCCACAATCAGGAAAGGTTTCCAGTCAAAGTGACCTTTTAAAACCAGATTTCGAACCGATATGTGGATTTTGTGAGTCTACTACCCATAAAGAAGCTAATTGATGGAAGAAAAGTCAAACCTGGAGATGTTTGCGTGTGGTAGCTTCAAACACTTGATTGCAC
>LFJH01000269.1 GCA_001189335.2 Candidatus Paraburkholderia schumanniana | reverse complement strand
GTGTACCAAGGTCTATTCTTCGGAGCTGGATCTCTCGCGGCTTCCGCGTGGCGAGGTTCGGGTGGACAGATTAGGTTTCCCTTTGTTTCGAATTAAGCGCTGAGCTTTTACTTCCTTCCACTTGATGTACGCTGATTGATTTCAACAGTTAATAAAGTCTTTCACTTTGATTAAAAAAATTATGTATTTATGGTTTTATTATTGGTCCTCCGTAAAGAATAATGGAACGAGGCCGAAGAGGGCGAGGTCGAGGCCGTGGACGAGCTCGATGGGTCCCAGTTGACCACGTAATGGATAGGGAGTCTGAGGTAGAACAACATGATGAAGAAGCGCCTCCAGTGGACCAAGTGGCTACTGCGATTAATAGGATGACTGACATCCTGGAAAGAATGGCGGGGCCCCAAGGACAGGGTCAAGGACAGGCACCACCAGTGGGCCAAGAAGGTGGAGGAGACCGAGCTTTAGAGAGGTTTCAAAGATTTGGCCCACCTAAGTTTCTTGGAGGGTCTGATCCCGAGGCAGCTGAGATGTGGTTGGAAAGAATTACAGACATCTTCTCGGCTTTGGACTACACTGAGGATCGCCAGATTTCCTTTGCCACTTTTCAATTTGAAGGACCTGCCAGGGCTTGGTGGAATATGGTTCGCACCAAGTGGGAGGTGGAAGTGATTCCTAGGACATGGCAGAGATTCGTTCGGGAATTCAATGCTAAGTATCTGCCACCGATCGTTCAGGAAAAGAGAGAGGAAGCTTTCTCAAAGTGCCGCCAAGGACTTCAATCAGTGGCGGAATACGAGACTCAGTTCACCAAACTGGCTCGTTATGCACCGGAACTAGTGGCTACCGAGCAGAGGAGAATTCGGAAGTTTATTCAGGGTCTGAACGTCGAACTACAGGAAGGTTTGGCTACAGCTCGAATTGAAACTTTTGGGGAAGCCATTGAGATGGCCCAACGGTTGGAAAGTGCGAAGGCACTAGTGAGAAACTTCCAGGCCAAAAGGAAGGGAGGGCCTAGTGGGAGTCGAGAGTTTGGGAAGAGTAGTGCCCCACCTCCCAAGTACGGCCGGGGAA
>LFJH01000268.1 GCA_001189335.2 Candidatus Paraburkholderia schumanniana | reverse complement strand
AAAAAACAGCAATTTCCGGTCTCCAACTCAGACCTCACAATTCTTATACACGGAGCTAGAAATCAAACGAGTGGTGCCCGTAGGCGAACCAAACTCTAAATCAAATGGAAGTTTTTGAGATGGAAAATCAAGGCCAAACATGAAAGAGGGGTTCACAAAAGAATGGGTAGCTCCGGGGTCAATTAAAATACGGGCTAAACGGTGGAAAACAGGAAGGGTACCTTCAACAACCTCTGACGGATCCGGTTCCTGCTGTTGGTCCAACGCATAAACTCTCGCCGGAACTTTTGGTCGCTCGCCCGAACCACTTGCTCCCACGTCCTCTTTCCCCTGCGGGCACTCAGCAACCTGGTGCTCTGTACTGCCACACCTGAAGCACTTCTTTCCCTTTTTCCAGCAGGTATCGGCAGTATGTCCCGACTTCCCACAGAAACTACAGACGTTAGCCGGTTGACTTCCTTGTGAAGTCGTCCTCGGTGGTCCTCTTCCACCAGCAGGTCCACCCATCTGAGCTCCCCGAGCCATTCCCCCACGTGACATGGCTCCCCTTGGGGTTCCAAAAGTACTTCCACCACTGGTTCCTCGACCATATTTGGGAGGTGGGGCACTACTTTCCCCAAACCCTCGACTCCCTCCAGGTACTCCCTTCCTTTTAGCCTGGAAGTTTCTCACTTGAGCCTTTGCGCTTTCTAATCGCTGGGCCATATCAATGGCATCCCCAAAAGTCTCAATTCGGGCAGTAGCCAACCCTTCCTGTAACTCCACATTCAACCCCTGGATGAATTTCCGAATCCTCCTCTGTTCGGTAGCTACCAACTCGGGAGCATATCGAGCCAGTTTCGTAAACTGCGTCTCATATTCCGCCACTGACTGATTCCCCTGTCGGCATCTCGAGAACGCTTCTTCCCGTCTCTCTTGGACAATCGGCGGCAAATATTTCGCGTTAAACTCCCGAACAAACCTCTGCCAGGTCCTCGGAATCACCTCAACTTCCCATTTAGTTCGGACCATGTTCCACCAAGCTCTGGCAGGTCCCTCGAACTGGAAGCTAGCAAAGGCAATCTGGCGGTCCTCGGTATAGTCCAGGGCCGAAAAGATA
>LFJH01000267.1 GCA_001189335.2 Candidatus Paraburkholderia schumanniana | reverse complement strand
AGGAATAGTACCTTCTATTATGTCCGACGGATCAGGTACTGGCTGCTGGTCCAGTGAGTATACTCTGGCAGGTACCTTTGGTTTGTTCCCAGAGCCACTAGCTTCTCCTTCCTTTTTCGGCCCAGGGCAACCGGCGGCTAGGTGCTCAGCACTACCGCATCTGATGCACCTCCCATTCTTCTTCCAACAGGTCTCCACAGGATGTCCTGACTTTCCACAAAAGTCACATGCTTGCCCACTTGAGCCTCCGGCTACTTCCGATCTACCTTGGCCACGTCCACTAGTGGTCCCACCAGACGGAGCACCCCTGAATCCACTACCTCTGGCTACTCCTCCTCTTGGTGGCCTGCAACCACTAGGTCCTCCCATACCCCGACCAAACTTAGGAGGGGGAGCACTACTCTCCACAGCTCCTCGACCAAATCCAGACGGAACTTTTCTCTTCGCCTGGAAGTTCTTCACCAAAGCCTTTGCACTTTCCACTCTGAGGGCTCTCTCAACAGCTTCCCCATACGTCGTTGCAGGAACCGCTGCCAAACTCTCCTGAAGCTCTACATTCAGGCCCCGAATAAACCTCTGAATACGCATCGGTTCGGTTCCCACAAATACCGGCGCATATCGGGACAATTTCGTGAACTGAGTTTCATACTCAGCCACACTTTGAGCACCCTGACGACAGCGAATAAACGCTTCCACCCGCTTTTCTTGCACCACCGGCGGGATAAACTTACTATTGAATTCCCGGACGAAATTTTCCCAAGTCCGGGTTACCATTTCCCTTTCCCATCTTCTCTGAACCATGTTCCACCAGGCTCTAGCTGGACCGTCAGACTGAAAGACGGCAAATGTGATCTGTCGTTCTTCCGAATATTCCAAGGCTGCAAATATCTCTATCATCCTTTCTAACCACATCTCCGCCACCTCGGGATCAGCACCCCAAGAAACCTCGGCGGACCAAATTTCTGAAACCTCTCGAGAGCTCTATCGGTCCTCTCGGGTCCCATTGGCTGTACTGGCCCCTGATCTTGGGGTTCCGCCATCCTTTCCAACACCTCAGTGATCCGGTTCTGCACCTCGGCCATCTGATGTAAGGCGACAGCAATATGA
>LFJH01000266.1 GCA_001189335.2 Candidatus Paraburkholderia schumanniana | reverse complement strand
ATTTGCATGATTACAGCTTTCCAATGTGTTCGCATGCTTTACACGGTGTATCACTGAGCTGTTTGGCTCACCCCACATTTGTTTTCCTTAACAGGGACTTGAGCTTCTTGGTTGGGAGCTTGTTTATCATTAGGTATTCGAAGGCTTCCCCGAAGGGATAAATTTCTTTGAATTAAGTTTTGAATTGAGCTAAATACGAAAGTTGAGCTATCTTCGACTTTGGAGTGATTGACCCTAGAGTAGGGTAAGGTGACTTGGTTCTTCTGGTAGTACTTGGGGAAGTTGAATTGTTTATTGAGTGCGAATATTTGACAGATTGGTCATCCGGGAAACTTCGGTACCATGAAAGTGTAATAAAGCTGGTTTCTGAAGATGCTTGATGTAATTAGGTGATGGGAGGCACATGCAATGGACGACTTGGGAAAGTGTTAGTGGGATTTCAATAATCTTTCTTGATGTAAGCTCTTATTTGTCATCTGGGTAGCCGATTTTGTTTGAGGAATTGGTGATTTGTGCTCGACTTCCAACACTCCACTTGTTTTGCTTGTTTGAATGATGGATTGGACGGACTCGGTGCTACGTCTGACGGGGGCCACCTCTAGAACCTGTGGGGCTAAGTGCCACGTCGAGTGAGTCACCTCTAGAGCAGTACTGTCGCGCCCCATTTTTTGAGAGAAGAAAAATAGGATTTGGTGTCCACATGTACCTGTAGACACCAAATTTTAGGGTTTTGGTTTACTACCTTTTTAGTCATTTAATTGTGAATATTTCATTTATTGGATATTACCTTGATTCATTTTTCTAAACCCTAATTCGATTTTATTTCATTTTTTGCAGGTTTCCAATTTAAAATGGTGGAAAAGAAAAATCCCAAGAATTTTTGAGAATTTATGGCACATTCGTTATTTTCTCCATTTTGGTCATTTTTATCTAACTAATTGCTTTTTTTGCACAAAACTAAATCAATTTGGAAAATTACAATTTTATCATTTATTTTGCCCAAAATTCATTTCTTTTGGCCTTTTGATTAATTTCAATTTTAATGTCGGAAAATTCCTCAATTTTGATCAAGATCCACTTTGGACAGGTTTTAATCTTTTGGGGGGGGGGC
>LFJH01000265.1 GCA_001189335.2 Candidatus Paraburkholderia schumanniana | reverse complement strand
AGCAAAGGCGGTCGTCGTCCGCCAAAGTTTCACACCTGGAACATATGTTCAAAAGTTTGAGTATAAATCACGAATTCCAACGTAAAACACAAAAACAAGTCATAAGAGAGGTTGTTACCAAATATCCAGATTCCAAAGTTCAACACTAGATTACTCGAGAATTATCATCCTATTCCCACATGCTATATTCCATTACCGAAAACCCTCACCTAATACCAACCGAGCAGGAAAAAGGACAAAACAGAACAGCCAAAGAGCAAAGAGAAGAGGTAAACTGGAAAGCTCAAACACTGGAAATTATACAAGGATCCGCGGACCGATCCGCGAGCAAACACCCTCGCGGATCCCTGAGAGAGACGCGCGGATCAGAAACTGGAACAGAGCAAGTGGATCCGCGGACCGGATCCGCGAAGAAACACGCGCGGATCGCCTCGCGGATCCAGATCCGTGAGGTGAGAAACGCGAATCACCTCGCGGTTCCATAAGAACGAAAGCAACCCAGAAAGATCCGCGAGCGGATCCGCGAGGAACAGGTCGCGGATCACCGCGCGGATCACAAGAAAAAGGCACAAAACGCAGAAATGGAAGAAGACTCAACAAGACCAACCAACCACAAGCTAAATCTACTCTTCTCTACTGATAGAAACCAACGAAAACCAACAAGAATCATCACAACATAACAAATCCCAACTCAATCCATCTTAAACTCATGAACACAAGTCTCACATGCAGAGATCTCAGTAGAGAAAGAGTAAAACTTCCAAGAGCAATCAAAAGAGACAGAGAACAATAGATTACCTCGAAAACTTGAAGATCTGCTAGCTGATCGGACAAAAACCAAGATCCCACTCTCTTCTCTCTTCTCTCTCACTCGACTCCCCTCCTCTCTCTCTCTAAACTCCACTAACCTGCTCAAGAATACAAAGATCTCAGGCCAAGCTACCAAATTAATCAGAGCAAAACAAGAGATTGGAAGATTAGAGAAGCAGCCCAAAGTCTCTCTTTGTCTCTCAAGAGGTTCGAACAAGACAAGAGAAGGAAGAGAGAAAGAGAAAATGAAGAAAGAAAGGAGAAAGAAAGAAGATAAAGCCAAGGAAACAAAGGCTATCCACC
>LFJH01000264.1 GCA_001189335.2 Candidatus Paraburkholderia schumanniana | reverse complement strand
GTGGTGGAGTTCGATTGTGGAAGTGATTGTGGAAGTGTTACCGTGAGAAGCAACATTCTCCTTCAATCGCCACCGCCTTCTCCCGCCTCTTCCCTACGCCGCGTACACCAGTTTCAACGATAGCTCCAGCGGATGAACAGTCGGTCTTTGGAGAAGCTCCTGGTATGCCCGTTTCTTCAGTGCATGCGCCTGACCTGGCTCATGGATGGGCTATCCATTCAACATCGTGAAGTACTTCAACAGAGCCGCATCAAGTTGTGCAATAAGTTCGGCCCCTATGCCGCAGACGCCGTGTCCGGCCCGCTCGTCGCAAAGTGCAGTCACGAGTCTGGGAAGCATTTTCTCGTTTCCAACCCGCAGGTTGCAGCGAAAACCACGGCAATACTGACAATCTTCGTCGCTGACTACTGGGTTGAGCTGGTGACCGCACCATGTTCATGACTTCCGCTAGCAATGAAAGTGCTTGTCAACACCCATCCTACGGACTTCTGGATGTTAATCACCTGTCCATTTGGACAGGTGTGCGCAGTCGGGCACATCTTCAGATTCTCATCACAGCCAACAAAAGAGAGAACGGCGTTCGTGCTAAAACCTGCTTGAAGAATGTCGCTCAACCCTGAAAAAGACGATCGAAGTGCGGTAGCCGTCTATACAACGCATAACCCAAGCATATCGAGTCGGTAAGGAATACTATTACAGCTGCAACAACGACCTTGACGCATTACGATAATGCAACTTTATCTCGGCTTGAACCTTTCAACCAGGCGCACACGCAAACAGGAGTTTCTGAACGAGCTGAGAGGAGTGATGCTATGGTCGGGGCGGTTCACCTGTCCAAATGGACAGTTGATCAGCATCCGGAAGTCCGTAGGATGGGTGTTGACAAGCACTTTCATTGCTAGCGGAAGTCATGAACATGGTGCGGTCACCAGCTCAACCCAGTAGTCAGCGAGACGAAGATTGTCAGTATTGCCGTGGTTTTCGCTGCAGCCTGTGAGCTTCCCTCGAAATTTCGACTTCCAGCGGGTCGTGTGTAGACTCGATCTGAAGGAAGGAAAAGAATTATGTTCAAGGTACCAAACCAGGCCTATACGGCGGAGTTCAGGGCGGCCGCCGTACA
>LFJH01000263.1 GCA_001189335.2 Candidatus Paraburkholderia schumanniana | reverse complement strand
TCCCAGCTCCTAGTAGGAGTTTGCACGGGTCCCCTTGAGATAGCTTTGTAGGTATCGGCAGCCTTGTTAGGGGTAGGATAGGAATTACGGTTTGAAGGCGTTCCTTGGGAGCGACCAATTGGTGTGGTCGTATTGCTTCCCTCGGGGCCTGTTCGCCGTGGTTGGTTACCCCTCCAAGGGTTTGAGCTTGGGGCGCCTCTCCAAGAATTGGAGTTAGAGGGTTGGAATGGTCGGCTTCCTCGCCTCAACTTCTTACCTCTTTCAGCCTTGATGGCAAGTTCGAGCAGCTCATGTATATCGGTGTATTGTTGAAGCCCCATAGCTTCTTGAAGGTCAAGTTTGAGACCTCTAAGAAACCTTGCCATGGTCGCTTCACTATCCTCTTGAAGGTTTGCTCGCATCATAGCCATCTCCATTTTCTTGTAGTAATCTTCTACACTCATGTTACCCTGGGTGAGGGTTTGGAGTTTGGAGTGGAGATCACGGTTGTAGTAGCTAGGAACGAATCTCTTGCGCATCAAAGCCTTGAGTTCTCGCCAAGTTCGGACTCGTGGTTCTCCCATTCTCCTCCTTTGTGTCCTTACTTGGTCCCACCAAACTAGAGCGTAGTCGGTGAACTCAACTGTGGCTACTTTAACCTTTAGTTCCTCGCTATAGTCATAACAGTCGAAGACCATCTCAATACGGCCTTCCCACTTAAAGTATTCTTCAGGATTACTCTTGCCTTTGAATGAGGGAATTGGGATTTTAAGTCCCTTGAGGTCATTTGTGTCCCTTCTAGTGCGCTCAGTGCTCTCATCATCTTCACTAGCCGAGTAGCCATCATGGTTGGCTCCACGGTTGTGAGATCTTGAACGAGAGGTTCGGGTGTTGCGCTTGTCCCTCTCATCAAAAAGATTGTGTATTTCCTCCATGTTTTGCGCATTCAGGCATTGGAGCTCAGCTTTCATAGAATCGAACATCATTGCTAATTCTGCAGTTGGTTGTTCGTGTTGTGGCTCCTTTCACCAACTTTTCCCAACGGAGTAGTGAAGTTAAGACACAAATATGGAGTAAAAATTGAAAAGAAAAGGACAAAGAGGTGGCGGCCAGAAGGAAGAAAGTGGCGCCAAAAAGGAAGAAAAACCCTAATTTTCAAGGATGTGAAAGG
>LFJH01000020.1 GCA_001189335.2 Candidatus Paraburkholderia schumanniana | reverse complement strand
GCCGCAGGCCCGTGCGCAACGCCCAGGTGGGCAAGAAATGCAGGCGCAAAGCTTTACTCACGATGCCCCCGCCTCTGTTTGCGACCGAATCGATGAATACAACGGCTTGTTCAGCGTTGCCTTAGGCGCATCCAGTTCGAAGAACGTGTACGACAGCGTGATCGTCTTGATGTCCTTCGGCAGTTTCAGATCCACGACGAATACCACCGGCATGCGCTTGGTTTCGTTGGGCGCAAGCGTCTGCTGCGTGAAGCAGAAATTCGATCTTCTTGAAGTATTCGGTGGCCTGTTTCGGCGCGTAGCACGGGATGGCCTGAGCCTTCACCGTGCGACCCTGCTCGTTGGTCACGTCGTACATCACCGTCATCACTCCGCCGGGATGGGATGTCCATCGCATTCTGTTCCGGCTTGAACTGCAGCGGGCCGCGCGCGTTCGCATCGAACTCGATGGACACCGTGCGGCTCGCATCGACCTGAGTGTTCTTCGCCTCGCGGGCGCCGACATCGCGCTGCACGAGATTGTTGATGCCGGTGATCTGGCAGATCGCGCGATACATGGGCACGAGCGCAAAGCCAAACATCAGCGCTGCCACGACGAAGAGCTTCATCAGCATCGACCGGTTGAACGACCGGTCGACATGCGAATTTTCCGGCTGAGTGGACACTTGGCTTTCCTACCCTCGCGACAACAGGTATTGCCTGACGACGATACCCACAAAGAAAACGGCGGCGATCAGCACCATGACGATTCCGAGCCGCTTGTTGCCCGCGCGTATTCCTCGGGCGTGCGTCTTTTTTGTGGATCCGGGGCCATGCTTTTTCGATTTGGAGACTGCAAGGCTTCGGCATTCGAAGCCTTGCAGACCGATGAGTCTATTTATTCAACCGTCGGCGGATGCTCGAACGTATGGAACGGCGCCGGACTCGGCACGGTCCATTCGAGGCCTTCCGCGCCATCCCACGGCTTGTCCCCCGCCTTCTCGAGCTCGCTGCCGCCACGGTATGCCGGCAGCGCGACCGCGAACAGGAAGTACACCTGCGAGAGGCCGAAGCCGAACGCGCCAATCGTCGCGATCTGGTTGAAGTCGGTGAACTGCGCCGGGTAGTCCGCATAGCGGCGCGGCATGCCCGCGAGACCCAGGAAGTGCATCGGGAAGAACGTGATGTTGAAGGTGATCATCGACGCCCAGAAGTGGATCTTCCCGCGCATTTCGTTGTACATCCAGCCGGTCCACTTCGGCGACCAGTAGTACCAGCCCGCGAACAGCGCGAACAGCGAGCCCGCGACCAGCACGTAGTGGAAGTGCGCCACCACGTAATAAGTGCCGTGCATCTGGATGTCGAGCGGCGCCATCGACAGGATCAGGCCCGTGAAGCCGCCCATCGTGAATACGAACAGGAAGCCGATCGCGAACAGCATGGGCGTTTCGAACGTGAGCGAGCCGCGCCACATCGTCGCTACCCAGTTGAACACCTTCACGCCCGTCGGCACGGCGATCAGCATGGTCGCGTACATGAAGAACAGCTGGCCCGTCACCGGCATGCCGGTCGCGAACATGTGGTGCGCCCAAACCATGAACGACAGGATCGCGATCGATGCCGTTGCGTACACCATCGAGCTATAGCCGAACAGCGGCTTGCGCGAGAACGCCGGGATCACCTGCGACACGATCCCGAACGCCGGCAAGATCATGATGTACACCTCGGGGTGACCGAAGAACCAGAAGATGTGCTGGTACATCACGGGGTCGCCGCCGCCCGCCGCATTGAAGAACGACGTGCCGAAGTGACGGTCGAACAGCACCATTGTGATTGCGCCCGCCAGAACCGGCATCACGGCGATCAGCAGGTACGCGGTGATGAGCCACGTCCACGCGAACATCGGCATCTTCATGAGCGTCATGCCCGGTGCGCGCATGTTCAGGATCGTCACGACGATGTTGATGCCGCCCATGATCGACGACGCACCCATGATGTGGACCGCGAAGATCGCGAAGTCCATGCCCGGGCCCATCTGCGTGGAAAGCGGTGCGTAGAGCGTCCAGCCCGCAGCGGTCGCGCCGCCCGGCACGAAGAACGATCTGACGAGCAAAACGGCCGCGGCCGGCAGCAGCCAGAAGCTGAAGTTGTTCATGCGCGCGAACGCCATGTCCGATGCGCCGATCTGCAGCGGCACCATCCAGTTCGCGAAACCGACGAACGCCGGCATGATCGCGCCGAACACCATGATGAGGCCATGCATGGTGGTCAGCTGATTGAAGAACTCGGGACGCATGATCTGCAGGCCCGGCTCGAACAGCTCGGCGCGGATGCCGAGCGCCATCACGCCTCCGGAGAGGAACATGATGAAGGAGAACAGCAGGTACAGCGTACCGATGTCCTTGTGGTTGGTGGCGAAGAGCCACCGACGCCAGCCATGCGGCGTCTCGTGCGCATGGTCGTGGCCTGCGCCTACATCGTGTCCGATGCTAGACATGACAATCATCTCCTAAAGCGAATACTCGGGGCACTTGGCTTGTCAAGCGGGCGCTTCCGTTGCCTTTACCCGGCGAATGAAGCGCGCGATCGACATGTCAAGCAGCCGGACTGATTTCCACGCGGCGTGCTTCTTTCGCATTCGTGCCGCCCGTAATCGACTCGCGCTTCTTCAACACGATGCGGTCTTCCGACACGCCCGCTGCCTTCAGCGCATCGCGCACTGCCTCCGCGCGCTTCTTGGCGAGATCGGCGTTCAGGTCGGCGCCGCCGGTCGCATCCGTGAAGCCGGACAGAGCCAGCTTGGTGTCCGGATGCGCCTTTGCGTAGGCCGCAGCGGCCTGCACCGCGTTGTTCGCGTCGGCAGGCAGCGTGTCCTTGCCCGTCTCGAAGTAGATGGAGGCCGGCAGACCGGCAGTCTGCTCGGCGGACGCCGCAGCCGGGGCGCTCGCTTGCGCCGCGGGGGCCGATGCGGCTTCCGGCATCTTGCCGTTGCGCGCCTCGAGCACTTGCTTCGGCTGTAGGATGTCGCCGGTGTGGTTGCCCCAGGTGTTCCGTTCGTACGTGATGACCGATGCGATCTCGACATCGTTCAGCGTCGACTGCCACGGCGGCATCGCGCCCTTGCCGTGCAGCACGATGTTCACGTGCCCGGCGATCGGACCGTTTGCGATCTTCGAGCCGTCGAGCGCCGGGAACTGGCCCGCGCCCTTGCCGGTCGGCTGGTGGCAGACCGCGCAGTTCGACGTGTAGACCTGCTGTCCCCGCGTCTTCAGCTCTTCCATCATGTACGTCTTGTTGGGATCGTCGGCGCCAGCGGCCATCTTCTTCTTTTGCGCATCGACCCACTTGGCATAGTCGTCAGCCGACAGCACTTCGACGACCACCGGCATGTACGCGTGCTCCTTGCCGCACAGCTCCGTGCAGAAGCCGCGGTATGTGCCCACCTTCTCGGCCTTGACCCAGGTGTCGCGCACGAAGCCCGGAATCGCGTCCTGCTTCACGCCGAACGCCGGCACATACCACGAGTGCACGACGTCGTTCGCCGTGGTGATGATGCGAATCTTCTTGTCGAGCGGCACGACGAGCGGGTTGTCCACTTCCTGCAGATAGAGGTTGGAGATCGGCTTCTGGCCGTTCACTTCGCTGCGCGGCGTGGAGAGCGTGGAAAGGAAGCTGATGCCTTCGCCCGGCCCCTTCACGTAGTCGTAGCCCCACTTCCACTGGTAGCCCGTGACCTTGACGGTGAGGTCGGCGTTGGAGGTGTCCTTCATCGCGACGACGGCCTTGGTTGCCGGCAGCGCCATCAGAATGACGATGATGAACGGCACGATCGTCCAAATGATTTCGACCGTGGTGCTTTCGTGGAAATTGGCCGGCTTGAAGCCCTTCGACTTGCGGTGCTTGAAGAGCGAATAGAACATCACCCCGAACACGCCGATGAAGATGATGGTACAGATGATGAGCATGAAGATATGGAGGCCGTAGAGCTCCTCTGCGATCTTCGTCACAGGCTGCTGGAAGTTGATCTCGTTCACACGAGGACCGCCAGGACTGTCGTTGACCGCCAGGGCTACGCCGGCGTTGAGCAGTGCGCCTGCCGCCAGCACGCCCGAGAGAGCTCGCTTGATTGTTTTCATAGCATCCTTACCCAAATTTTCCATTCAAACCCTCGACCCCCGTCACATCGCGCGGCTGCCGGCTCCTCTCAAAGACGCCTCAGTGACGCCCGCAACTCGGCAGCAAATTGTTCGCGACGATGCTGTGCAAGGTGTTGTCCGATTTTCACCGATTGACCGCGCGATACGATCGTGAGCGGCTCCCTCGGTGTCGGGCCCGCCTCGACCCGCACCCAGCGCGGGTTGAACTCGAACTGCGTCAGCTCTTCGGCATTCATCTGTTCGATCAGCAACCGGTTTTGATACAGCCGGACCCGTTCGTAGTCGACGGCATGGCGCGCGTAAATCACGAACGCGATGCCCACGACCGCCAATTCGACTCCGGTGAACGGCAGCACCAGCCAGGCGCCGTTCAGGAACAGCGACGTTGCGATTGCCAGCGAAAACAACGCAAGCGACAGATAAAAGCCCACGAACTGGCGAGGCGATACCGAGCAGTTTCGCTTCATCAGCCAGTCCTTGATGACCGGCTCGGAATCCGTCAGCGTCTGGCTCGCCTGCATCGCTGCCTCCATCAATCCGCACGCAATCACATACATTTGCTCGGATTTCGCCCAAATTTGTGTCAGTCCGGGCGACAAACTGACGCATTATAGGCGTCTTAAGTGTTAAGTGTATAGGCGTCTTAAGTGGCATCCACAGCAAGGGGCACCACCTCGCAGAGCCAGGCGCCACAAGCTTCTGCGCCATTTTGACGCACTTTTTTGCGCGACTTTTCCCCGCAAATCTCAGACATAACAACCGCTCTCTTTATCGCACCTTACGAATCCGTTCACCTGTTCCTTTTCGGACCCCGGCCAATATCTTCGAGCCGCACGATGCCATGTCCTTCGGGCGTCATGCGCGGCACCGCCTTCCATGCATGGCCGTAGATCACTTCGAAAGTCAGGGGGATCGTGCCATCGTCGCGGCGCAGCGCTTCCAGCGCCTGGTTCACCGCGCCGCGCACCGCCTGCGGATCGGCGCGGCCCGCCTCGTACGCGCGCTCGAACGGATATGCGCCCCAGCGCGTCACGTCGGCGAACAGCGATTCAGGAGATTTGTAGGTAATGATCAGGACTTCCTGATCCATCACCGGAATTTCGAAGCCGCTCTCCACGAGCATGTCGCCGAGATTGTGCATGTCGACGAAGTCGATGGTGTGCGGCACGGGCGCAAGCCCGAGCGTGCGCTCCGCTTCGCAGTAGGCGGCTGTGAGCTCGCGTAGGGTGTCGGGGCCGAATGTGCTGAACATCAGAAGGCCGTTCACCTTCAGCACGCGCTGCCATTCGGGAAATACGAGATCCGGACGCGCATGCCAGTGCAGCGCGAGATTCGACCACAACAGTTCGAACGCATCCGATGCGAACGGCAACGCCGAAAAATCCGCCTGCGCGAGCTGCGGACCGCGCGCGCCGAAGGCTTTCGCGAGCGTAGAAGGAAGAAAGCGGCGCCAGCCTGCGCCGGAATCGTCGTCCGCGGCTTCGGCGGCGCGCGCGAGCATCGCGGACGAATTATCGACGCCGGTGACCGACGCCTCTGCAAAGCGTTCCCGCAGACCGGCCAGATCCGCCCCCATGCCACACGCCGTATCGAGGACGCGCACCGGCGCAACCTTGATGTATTCGAGCCGCTCGCGCATGCGCTCCGCGATTTCGCGCGGCAGGAACGCGACCTCGTCGAAGGCGGCGGCGCGACCGTCGAAGATCTCGCGCAAACGGCGCGGATCATAGGCCGGACGGCTGGTTTTGGAGAACGTTGGGGACATGTCGATCTTTGCGGAGAGTGCGAAGTATACTCGGTCGTCTCGAAATCGACTCACGCGAACTGCTGATACGAGGCATAAAGGCCTCGTGAGGCGCAATGCATGCGCGTGTTCGCGTGTTCAATCGTATCGAACCGCAATTTTTCCGAGCAGGTTCACGTGAACGCCGACAGCCTCCCTCTTCCGGTCCGAACGCCCAAAGCAGCGCGCGTGCGCGGATTCGCGGCGGCCATGAAGCGGCTCACCGATGCGGCGCTGCCCGGCCAGTGCGCGTTCTGTGGCAATTTGTCGCAAGGAGTGCTGTGCGATGGCTGCGACGCGCAGTACTGGAACGAGCCGCGTCTGCGCTGCGCGACGTGCGCGTTGCCGCTGCCTTCATCGCTTCTGCGGCGCGAGCGCGAAGACGTGCGCCTGCATTGCGCCGCCTGCCTCGAAACGCCGCGCGCCATCTGCACACCGCTTTCGAGGACAGCGGCCTGCCCCTGCCCGATGTGATCGTGCCGGTGCCGCTTTCCCGCACGCGGCTCGTCGCGCGCGGCTACAACCAGGCATGGGCGATTGCGCGTCCGCTCGCGCAGCGCATGGGCGTGCGCGGCGACGCATCGCTGGTCGAGCGCGTGAGGCATACGTCGGCGCAATCGCGGCTCGATCAGGACACGCAGCGCCGTAACGTCGCCAGCGCGTTTTCGATTTCGGGCGATGTACGCGGCAGGCACGTCGGCGTCGTCGATGACGTGATGGCCTCGAGCGCCACGCTCGACGCCCTCGCCCGCGCGCTCAAGCTCCACGGCGCCCGGCGCGTGACCAACTTCGTGGTGCTGCGCACGCCGAAACTTCATCTCCAGCAATCCATGTTCAACGTCGTACTCGTCGAACCCGAAATTCCGCCGAACACCGGCAACGTGATCCGTCTCTGCGCGAATACCGGCGCGCGGCTGCATCTGATCGAGCCGCTCGGTTTTCCGCTCGACGACGCGAAGATGCGCCGGGCCAGCCTCGATTATCACGAGTACGCCGAAATGAATGTGCACGAGAACTGGGATGCCTTCGTCGCAAAGGAAGCACCCGATGCGACGCGCATGTTCGCGTTCACGACGCGCGGCTCGACGCCGTTCTTCGATCACGCGTTCAAGCCCGGCGCCTGGTTCGTGTTCGGCGCGGAGACGCGCGGCCTCGCGCCGGAACTGCTCGACCATTTCCCGGCCCAGCAGCGCGTGCGCCTGCCGATGCGGCCGGGCAATCGCAGCCTGACTGAACCTGTCGATACGGTGGCGATCGTGACCTTCGAGGCGTGGCGTCAGGCGGGCTTCGAGGGCGGCGCCTGAGCAGCGTCGAGCTCGGCCTGATAGAGCGCGAGCATGTCGTCCTGGAAGCACGCGAAGATGACATGCTTCGCAGTGGGCGTGGATGGCAAGGTTTCGATGACCGTCCGCACCGCGATATTCACGGCCTGTTCGGGCGGAAAGCGATAAATGCCGCAGCTGATCGCGGGAAAGGCGATCGATTTGCAGCCGGCTTCTTCCGCCAGTTCGAGCGAGCGCCGGTAGCAGCTTGCGAACAGTGCGGACTCCTTCTTCCCGCCGCCGCTCCAGCGGGGGCCGACCGCGTGAATCACGTGCTTCGCGGGCAGATCGTGGCCGCCGGTGATCTTCGCGTCGCCGGTTTCGCAGCCGCCTAGCGTCTCGCACTCGCGCAGCAGGCCTTTTCCCGCCTTGCGATGAATCGCACCATCGACACCACCGCCGCCAAGCAGCGACTTGTTCGCCGCGTTGACGATGGCGTCGACGCGGAGCGTGGTAATATCGGCGACTTTCGCTTCGAGCTGGACCATCGCACACCTCCGGTAGAGGACGCGCTCATTCGGCCTTCGCGTCCCGGCTGAGCAGCGCCTGCACGGCATAGCGCGGCGTCACGTTGTCGAACAGCACGCGGCATACCACGTGCGTGATCGGCATCTCGATGCCGCGCGATTGCGCAAGCGACAGCACCGCGCGCGCGCAGCGCACGCCCTCCGCGACATGGCCGAGCGCCGCGAGAATCTCGTCCAGCGTGCGCCCGCTCGCGAGCTGCATCCCGACCGTGCGGTTGCGCGACAGGTCGCCCGTCGCGGTGAGAATCAGGTCGCCAAGTCCGGTCAGGCCCGTGAAGGTCTCCGCGCGGCCGCCGAGCGCGACGCCAAGGCGGGACATCTCCGCCAGACCGCGCGTGATGAGCGCCGCGCGCGCGTTGAGCCCGAGGCCGAGGCCGTCGGAAATGCCCGTGGCGATGGCTAGCACGTTCTTCACCGCGCCGCCCACTTCGACGCCGACGACGTCATCGCCCGTGTAGATGCGCATCGCGCCGTGATGGAACGCCGCGACCGTGCGCGCAGCCAGTTCCGCCGATGCGCTCGCGACCGTCAGCGCAACCGGCAGGCCCAGCCCCACTTCCCGCGCGAAGCTCGGCCCGGAAAGCGTGCCGTTGCTGCGATGCTCGGGCAATTCGGCCGCGACGACCTCATTGGGCAGGCACTGCGTATCCGCCTCGAAGCCCTTGCAGAGCCAGACGAAGTGCGCCGGAACGATGCCGGCCTGCCGGCTTGCGCGACACAGCTCGCGCAAGCCGGCGACGGGCGTCGCCACGACGCACAGCGCGTCATCGGCGGATGCATGCCCCAGCACCGCGGCGAAATCCGCCTCGAAGGCGAGCGCCGCTGGCAGCTTCACGTCGGGCAGATAGCGCGTGTTTTCGCGTGTGCGGGAAAGAGAATCGATGAGCGCGGCGTCGCGCGCCCAGAGCTTCGTGTCGTGCCGTGTCGCGAGGTGCCCCGCAAGTGCGGTGCCCCACGCGCCGGCGCCGAGAACGGCTACTTTCATTGCCCAGCTCCGGTCGGCAGAGTTTGGCGAGCGTTAGTGCGTCGCGCCGTTCGCCGCGCCTTCCTGCGCGCCGGCGAGCTGGGCGATGCGCTGCTCGTACAGCGCCTGGAAGTTGATTTCAGCCAGGTGGATCGGCGAGAAGCCGGCGCGCGTGATTGCATCGGCGATGTTCGAGCGCAGGTACGGAAACAGAATGGTCGGACAGGCGATGCCGACGAGCGGATCGATCTGTTCGGCCGGGATGTTGCGGATATCGAAGATGCCTGCCTGCTTCGCTTCGATCAGAAAGGCGACCTTGTCGGAGACCTTCGCCGTGACGGTGCCCGTCACCAGTACTTCGAAGACGCTCTCCGCGAGGCGGTCGGCCTTCACGTCGACTTCGACTTCGACCGACGGCATTTCCTGCTCGAGGAAAATGGCCGGCGAATTCGGCTGCTCGAGCGACATGTCCTTCAGGTAGATGCGCTGGATGTTGAAAAACGGCTGGTTGTTATCGTCGGACATAGTGATTTCCTAGTGATTCGGTGTGCGGCGGGCGCCATCGTGCCGAAGCGCGCCCGGGCACATGGTGTCTGTCTCTCAGGCCGACTCGAGCAGCGGCATGAGGCCGCCTTTGCGGTCGAGCGCGGAAAGGTCGTCATAGCCGCCGACATGCGTTTCGCCGATATAGACCTGAGGCACGGTGCGGCGGCCGGTGCGTGTCATCATTTCCTCGTGGCGGCCGGGCTCGCGGTCAATCAGGATCTTTTCGATGGTTTCGACCCCGCGGGACTTTAAAAGACGTTCGGCCATCTGGCAATACGGGCACACGACGGTGCTATACATCATGACTTTCTTCACTTGACGGCTCCTTGTTTCACCACCGGCATGCCAGCCTTCTGCCAGGCGTCCACGCCGCCTTCGAGGACATGGACTTCGGCATAGCCGGCTTCGGACACGGTGCGGCTCGCGCGCTGCGATTGTTGACCGGTCTGACAAACCAGCACGACTGGATTGTTCTTATTCTTCGCGATCTGGCCGATTTTTGCTTGGAGCTCCGAGGATTCGACATTGCGCGCCGAGGGCAGATGGCCCTTCGCGTATTCCGCCGAGGGCCGCACGTCGATCACGATGGCGTTGCGGCGGTTGATGAACGTGGTGGCCTCGGCCGCGGAAATCCCGCCGCGCCCGCGCCGCGCGATGGCCGGCCAGAGGAGCAGCGCGCCGGAAACGAGCGCGATGACGACGAGTGCGATGTTCTGGTATTCAGTAAAAAACTTCACGTCGAGGGCCGCCGAAATTGAGTGGGAAAGGACGAAAGGGAATGAGGACAATCGCGGCATTATAAAATAACCGTTTCCCGCGATGGCCTACGCCGTCCGGCCGATGGCGGCGCACCGCGCGCGCAGGCAGGATGACGAAGGGCGATCGGCGCGCCCGCTTTTCCAACTGACCGACCGAAATCATGTACAAGCTAGTGCTCATTCGCCACGGCGAATCGACGTGGAACAAGGAAAACCGCTTCACCGGCTGGGTCGACGTCGACCTCACCGAACAGGGCAACCGCGAGGCGCGCCAGGCCGGCGTGCTGCTGAAGGAAGCCGGCTACAAGTTCGACATTGCCTACACGTCGGTGTTGAAGCGCGCGATCCGCACCCTGTGGCACGTGCAGGACGAGATGGACCAGATGTATATCCCCGTCGTGCATTCGTGGCGCCTGAACGAACGGCACTACGGCGCACTCGCGGGCCTGAACAAGGCCGAAACGGCGAAGAAGTACGGCGACGACCAGGTGCTCGTCTGGCGCCGCAGCTACGACACGCCGCCGCCCGCGCTCAAGCCCACCGACGAGCGCGCGTCGTACGACGATCCGCGCTATGCGAAGGTGCCGCGCGAGCAACTGCCCCTCACCGAGTGCCTGAAGGACACCGTGGCGCGCGTGCTGCCCGTGTGGAACGAATCGATCGCGCCGGCGATCAAGTCGGGCAAGCAGGTCGTGATCTCGGCGCACGGCAATTCGATTCGCGCGCTGGTCAAGTACCTGGACAATATTTCCGACGCGGACATCGTCGGGATGAATATTCCGAACGGCGTGCCGCTCGTCTATGAACTAGATGAGAGCCTGAAGCCCATCCAGCACTACTATCTGGGCGATCCGGAAGCCATTGCCGCGGCGCAGGCCGCGGTGGCCAAGCAGGGCAAAGCGGGCTGATCCGTTTTGCGGGCCGGATCCTGCCCGGTCCGCCGGGGTCAACCCCTACGCGAGGGCGCCGTCGGTTCAGAGGCGCCCTGCCTGCATGGCGCCTACCTGACGGCTCACCGGCGGCATCGACAGGTTCTCCCAAAACGCGCGCCCCCTACGCTGGCGGGCGCCCCCCGGGCATTTAAGTTGCATTTAAGTTGCGTTTAAGTCGTCAATCGAGGCGAGCGGGTATACTGGCCCGTCACCTACGATGCAGCCCATCCGATTCCGACCGCACTCCTCTATGCGAAAGAACCTGAAAAACTTCGGCCTGGTCGCCGTTGGCGTTGCTGCCGGCGCACTCGCAACCTTGCAGATTTCCGCGTCCGCGCAGCAGGCCGCATTGTCGCCTTTGCCGCTCGACCAATTGAGGCTTTTCGCCGAAGTTTTCGGGCAGATCAAGCACGAATACGTCGAACCGGTCGACGATAAAAAGCTCCTCACCACCGCCATCAAGGGCATGGCGTCAAGCCTCGACCCGCACTCGTCCTACCTCGACAAGACCGATTACGAAGAACTGCAGGAGCAGACCAAGGGCCGTTTCGCGGGCCTCGGCATCGAAATCTCGTCAGAAGACGGACTCATCAAGGTCATCTCGCCCATCGAAGACACGCCCGCGTTCCGCGCCGGCATTCGTCCGGGCGACCTCATCACGCGCATCAACGACAAGCCGGTGCGCGGCATGACGCTGGATAAAGCCGTCAAGCAGATGCGCGGCGAACCGGGCACGAAGGTCACGCTTACGATCTTCCGCAAGAGCGATGACCGCACCTTCCCGCTCACCGTCACGCGCGCCGTGATCCGCGTGCAGTCGGTGAAGATGAAAGTGCCCGAGGCGGGCTACGGCTATATCCGCATCACGAGCTTCCAGGAGCGCACGGTGCCGGACCTCGCCGCGAAGTTGCAGGATCTCGCGCGCCAGCAGCCGAACCTGAAGGGCCTCGTGCTCGATCTGCGCAACAACGGCGGCGGCCTCTTGCAGAGCGCGGTCGGCGTCGCGGGCGCGTTCCTGCCGGATAACGCCGTGGTCGTGTCGACCAATGGACAAATCGCGGATGCGAAGCAAACCTTCCGCGACACCTACGACAACTACCGCCTGCCGTCCTTCGATTCCGACCCGCTCAAGAACGTGCCGGAGATCTTCAAGAAGGTGCCGACGGTCGTGCTGACCAACGCCTACTCGGCGTCGGCGTCGGAGATTGTCGCGGGTGCGCTGCAGGATCATTATCGCGCGCTGATCGTCGGCAAGACGACGTTCGGCAAGGGCTCGGTGCAGACCGTGCGTCCGATGACCGCCGACACCGCGCTGCGCCTGACGACGGCCTATTACTACACGCCGAGCGGCAAGTCGATCCAGAACCAGGGCGTGCGTCCGGATGTTCCGGTGGATCAGTATGCGGACGGCGATCCGGACGACGCACTCGTCACGCGCGAAGTGGATTACTCGAACCACCTCGCGAACACGCAAGACCCGGACGAGGAGCAGGAGCAGCGCGAGGCGGATCGCCTGGAGCAACTGCGTATTCTCGAAGAGCAGAACGACAAGAAGACGCCCGAGCAGCGCCGCAAGGATCGCGAGCGCAAGCCGGTCGAATTCGGCAGCTCCGACGACTTCATGCTTCAGCAGGCGTTGAACAAGCTGGAAGGCAAGGCGGTCGTCGAGTCGAAGTCGTACAGCGAACGCAAGCTGGCCCAGAACAAGCCCGGACGTTCGGCTTCCGCGCCGATCGTCACACCGCCTGCGCTGCCGGCCACGCCCGATTCCACTCCGGCATCGGGCGCGCCGCCTGCTTCGGCGCCGACCGCGCAGCAATCGAAGTAATCCCGCAGTAACGGCTTCGCGGCCTCGCGCCGCGGAGCCTTTCCTCCCGCGCGCGCTTAAAATATCCAAATCAAGCGCGCCGTCTTTCCCGGCGTTCCCTTCGCGGCACACACAGCGCGTCCAAAGGCGCGAGCTCGATGAACGACGACCAACTCCTTCGCTATTCCCGCCACATTCTCGTCGATGAAATCGGTATCGAGGCGCAGCAGCGCTTTCTCGATGCGCACGCGATCATCGTCGGCGCGGGTGGTCTGGGCGCCCCTGCGGCGATGTATCTCGCGGCGGCGGGTGTTGGGAAGATCACGCTGGTCGATGCCGATACCGTTGATCTCACGAACCTGCAACGGCAGATCGTGCATGCCACGCGCTCGGTCGGCGCGCTCAAGGTGGAATCGGCTCGCGAAACCTTGAAGGCGCTGAACCCCGGCATCGATATCATCGCGCTGAACACACGCGCCGACGCCGAATGGCTCCACGCCAACGTGCCCGGCAAATCTGTCGTCCTCGATTGCAGCGACAACTTCGCGACCCGTCACGCGATCAACGCAGCATGTGTCGCGCACGGCGTGCCGCTCGTGTCCGGCGCGACCTTGCGCTTCGACGGGCAGATCAGCACCTTCGACTTCCGCTCGGCAGACTCGCCGTGCTACGCGTGCGTGTTCCCGCCGGATCAGCAATTCGAGGAAGTCGCCTGCTCGACGATGGGCGTGTTCGCGCCGACGGTCGGCATCATCGGCGCGATGCAGGCAGCGGAAGCGCTGCGCGTGATCGGCGGCTTCGGCGAGACGCTCGCGGGCCGGCTGATGATGCTCGACTCGCTGCGCATGGAATGGAACACGATAAAGATTGCGCGACAGCCGGATTGCCCGGTCTGCGGCGCGCGTCACGCAAGCTGATGCCCGATGCTCAGGCCTTCTGCAACGCCGTGAGCGCGGCCTGCAGCTCCGCCGGCTCGTAAGCGGCGAGCACGTCCGCGACAGGCTTCTCGAACGCCTTCAGATTCGAGCGCAGGATCTCCTGCTTGACCACGAGCAACTGACTCGGATGCATCGAGAACTCGGTCAGCCCGAGTCCGAGCAGAAGGCGCGTGGCGGACGGATCGCCCGCCATTTCCCCACACACCGACACTGGCACGCCCGCCCGCTTCGCCTCGCGCAGCGTGAACGCGATCAGGTTCAGCACCGCCGGGTGCAGCGGATCGTACAGATGCGCGACTGAGTTATCCGCGCGATCGATCGCGAGCGTGTACTGAATCAGATCGTTCGTACCGATCGACAGGAAATCGAGCCGGCTCAGGAACAGCCGCACGGCGATGGCGGCGGCGGGAATCTCGATCATCGCACCGACCTGGATCTTGCGGTCATAGGCGATGCCCGCCTCGTCGAGCTGGCGTTTCGCCTCGCGGATGAGATCGAGCGTCTGATCGATTTCCTGCGCGTGCGCGAGCATCGGAATCAGGATCTTGGTTGGGCCGAACGCCGACGCTCGCAGAATTGCGCGCAACTGCGTGATGAACATCTGCGGCTCGGACAGGCTCCAGCGAATCGCGCGCAGGCCAAGCGCCGGGTTCGGCGCGGTCTCGTAGCCGTCGCCGCCGCTCATGGAATCGAGCGGCTTGTCGGCCCCGACGTCGATCGTGCGGATCGTCACGGGCTTGCCGTTCATCAGCTCGATCGCCCGCTTGTACGCCTCGAACTGCTCCTCTTCCTCAGGCAACTGGTGCTTGTGATTCATGAAGAGGAATTCCGTGCGGAACAGGCCGACGCCCATCGCGCCCGCCTCGACGGCGACCTGCGCGTCCTCCGGCAGCTCGATGTTCGCGCACAGATCGATCTTCGTGCCGCACAGGGTTTGCGTCAGCGAGAACTTGAGGCGCTGGAGCTTGCGCTGCTCGAGCAGCTTTTCGCTCTGCCGGTACGAATACTCTTCGAGGACGATCGGCGCCGGATCGACGATCACAATGCCGTGGTCGCCGTCGACGATGATCAGATCGTTCTGACGAATCAGCACGCTCGCCTGCTGCACGCCGACCGACGCCGGAATGCCGAGGCTGCGCGCGACGATGGCCGTGTGCGACGTGCGGCCGCCGAGATCGGTCACGAAGCCCTTGAACGCCTGCGTCTTGAACTGAAGCATGTCGGCGGGCGCGATATCGTGCGCGACGACGATCATCTCGTTGTGGCCGTTGCTCGCGGCTGTGTGCACAACGAGCGAGGCGGCGGTGGGCGCGCCGGCGAGCGCCTTCAACAGACGCTCGACGACCTGCTCGATATCCGCCTTACGCTCGCGCAGATATTCGTCCTCGATGTCGTCGAAATAACCGCCGAGAATTTCCAGCTGCTCGGTGAGCGCCCACTCGACGTTGTAGCGGCGCGTGCGGATGAGGTCGATGGTTTCCTGCACGAGCATGGCGTCGTTCAGGATCATTGTATGGACATCGATGAACGCACCCATTTCGCTCGGCGCGTCGGCGGCGAGGTCATCGCGCAGTTCGGCGAGTTCCGCGACCACAGCCGCCTGCGCTGCGTGAAACCGGTCGATTTCCGCGTCGATCTGATCGGGTTCGATCAGGTAATGGTCCACGTCGAGTGCCGCGGGCGCGATCAGATAGGCGCGTCCGATGGCGATGCCGCGCGAGACGGGAATTCCATGCAGCGTGAAGGACACGCGCACCTCCTCTAGTTGTGATGTCCACGGCCCCTCGGCGGGCGCAAGCCGCTGGTGCATTATAAATTCGAATGCGGCCCCAAGTCCCGCAACACCCTGTCGGCACAAGGCCGTCACGGTTGCGCGAGATCAAGGCGCGCACATCGCGCGGACACAAAAAAGCCGCGTCGAAACGCGGCTTTCTCGGTGATTCGATGCTGCGATGAAGCGCCTACTGGCCTTCGCCGAATTTGTCCGCGATCAAGGCGAGGATTGCCTGCATCGCTTCCGCTTCGTCGGCGCCTTCGGTTTCGATCTTCACCGTGCTGCCGATGCCCACTGCGAGCATCATCACGCCCATGATGCTCTTCGCATTGATCCGGCGGCCGTTGCGGCTCATCCAGATTTCGCATTGAAAATTGCCCGCCAGTTGTGTGAGCTTGGCCGAAGCACGTGCGTGGAGCCCCAGCTTGTTCACGATCGTTGTTTCTTGTTGCAGCATGATGCTCCGGAACGCTTGGATGAATGAAATGAGCGGTGTCAGTGGCTGGCGGCGGCTTTGGTGCTCACGAGGTCGGTGCTCGCCGAGCAAGCCGGATCGGGCGAGCCGGCGGCTTTCGTTGCAAGCGCGCATGGATTGAGCGGCGTGGACGAATCCAGTTCCTGGATGCCCTTCGAGCCGCCCTGCAGAATCTTTTCGGTGAGCGTCTCGAGCGGCATCGCGCGGTAGCAGACGGCACGCACGAGCATCGGCAAATTGCAGCCGGCGAGCACGCGCACGTCGGTATCGTGCAGGCTGGCCGCAATGTTCGCGGGTGTGGCCCCGAAGACGTCGGTCAGCACAATGGCGCCGTTATCTTCCTTCAGTCGGTCGATTTCCGAGCGCGCGAACGCACGGACCTCGATCGGATCGCAGTCCGGCATCACATCGATGACTCCGATGCGTGCGGGCAAGCCGCCGTAGATGTGAGCCACGCATTCACGTAGCGCGGTGGCGAAAGATGCGTGCGCGATGATCAGGATGCCAGCCATGTCAGGATATTGCCCTAAGCGACAAAAAGATCAGACGGAATAGTCAGAGATCGCTCGAAAGCGCGCGAGCGGCGCGGTATCGACCCATAAGTGAGCTCACACGCGGCGGAAATCAACCGCCAGGCAATGGCCTGTGCGAACCTTCAACCCCGTTACCCGAAGCTTGCGCCTGCATGCTCGACCCGGCTTTGAGACGTGTTCGCGCCCCAAACCACAGGCGCCGGAAAATCAATTGTAACAGTGTCGATACGGCGAGTCCGCGCAATGCGCGTGCACCCGCCGCCGGAGACGATCAGTTCGTCGCGTGTTCCAGCGCGTCGATGAACATGCCGGCTACGTCGAAGCCGGTCTGATCCATGATCTCGCGGAAGCACGTCGGGCTGGTGACGTTGACTTCGGTGAGGTAGTCGCCGATCGCATCGAGACCGGCCAGCAATAGGCCGCGCTCCTGCAGCACCGGCCCGAGCGTTTCCGCGATCTCGCGATCGCGCGCCGACAGCGGTTGCGCCCGGCCGAGGCCGCCCGCCGCAAGGTTGCCGCGCACTTCGCTGCCCTGCGGAATGCGTGCGAGCGAATACGGCACGGGCTGCCCGCCGATCACGAGGATGCGCCTGTCGCCGTCCTTGATCTCGGGGATGAATTTCTGCGCCATCACCGTGCGCGCGCCGTCCTCGGACAGCATCTCGACGATCGAGCCGAGATTCATGCCGTCGGCCTTCACGCGAAACACGCCCATGCCGCCCATGCCGTCGAGCGGCTTCAGGATGACGTCGCCGTGCTCGGCGTGGAAGGCGCGCAGACGCGCGGCGTCGCGGGTGACGAGCGTCGGCGTGACGAACTGCTGCCATTCGGCGATGGCGAGCTTCTCCGAGTGATCGCGGATCGCCTGCGGCTTGTTGAAGATGCGCGCGCCGCTGCGCTCGGCGATTTCGAGCAGCCACGTGGCGTTCACGTACTCGAGGTCGAACGGCGGGTCCTTGCGCATCAGCACGGCATCGAATTGCGTGAGCGGCAGATGCTCGGCCTGCTCGGCCGCATACCACGGCCAGCGGTCGCTGTTCGCCTCGTCGCCGACGATCGCGATGCGCCGCGTGCCCGCTTCGACCTTCGTGCCCGTCCACGCGAGATGCTGCGGCTCGCACGCGTAGAGCACGTGGCCGCGCCGCGCGGCTTCGGCCAGCATCGCGTACGTCGTGTCCTTGTAGATCTTGAAGCGATCGAGCGGGTCGGCGATAAAGAGGATATTCATGTCGGTTCGCTAGTTCGGTGCGCGGCTTGCGAGCTTACCGCAAGCCGGCATTTCGCACCTGATCACACTTGAATCGCTTCCGGATCGGTCTTTTCGAGCTCGACCGACGCAGCCAGCAGCCCGAGCCGCGCCACCACTCCGTACATGTAGAAACGGTTCGGCGGCGCCGCGCCCGGCTTGGCGTGCGTGTCCGGAAGCGTCGTGTGCTCGAAGCCGAGCGGCACGAAATGCATGCCCGGCGCGTTGAGGTTCTGGTCGCACTCGCGCGACTCGTGCACGCGATAGAAGCCGCCGACCACATACCGGTCGATCATATACACCACCGGCTCGGCGACCGCATTCTCCACGCGCTCGAAGGTATGCACGCCTTCCTGCACGATCACGTCGTGAACCTGCAGGCCTTCCTTCGCGTCGTTCATCTTCGCGCGCTCGCACTTCGTGAGCGCGGCGACTTCGCTCGCGTCGTGCACGGTCATCACGCCCTTGCCGTAAGTGCCGGCGTCCGCCTTGATGACGACATACGGCTTCTCGCTGATGCCGTACTCGCGATACTTCTTCGCGATCTTCTTGATGACGCCGTCGATGGCTTCGGCAAGCGCCTCCTCGCCCGTGCGCGCTTCGTAGTCGACGCCTTCGACGTGCGCGAAATACGGATTCACCATCCACGGATCGATCTCGACGAGCTTCGAGAACTTCTTGGCGACGTCGTCATAGCAGGAGAAGTGCGTCGACTTGCGGCGCACCGACCAGCCCGCGTGCAGCGGCGGCAGCAGATACTGTTCGTGCAGGTTCTCCAGTACGGGCGGAATGCCGGCGGAGAGATCGTTGTTGAGCAGGATCGAGCAGGGATCGAAGTTCTTCAGGCCGAGGCGCCGCGGCGTGCGCTCGAGCGGCTCCAGCACGATCTTCTGACCATCCGCGAGCGCGATAGTCACCGGCCCGTGGATGTTCTCGTCGAGCGTGCCGAAGCGGATGTTGAGTCCGGCCTGCCGCATGATCAGCGCGAGCCGCGCGACGTTCTCGAGATAGAACGCGTTGCGCGTATGCCGTTCGGGAATCACCAGCAGATTCTTCGCGTCGGGACAGATTTTCTCGATGGACGCCATCGCCGCCTGCACCGCGAGCGGAAGCACTTCCTGCGGCAGATTGTTGAAGCCGCCGGGAAACAGATTGGTGTCGACGGGCGCGAGCTTGATGAACCCCGCGTTGCGCAGATCGACCGAACAGTAAAACGGCGGCGTGTGCTCTTGCCATTCGAGACGGAACCACCGCTCGATAGCGGGCATGGCCTCGAGAATTTTCCGCTCGAGGTCGAGCAGCGGGCCATTCAACGCCGTAACTAGGTGTGGAACCATTGATTACTCGCGGTGCTTTGCATGGGACCGGAATAAGGCGCTAAAGCGACGACTCTGGCCGACAGGAGGAAAAGATTGTAGAGCAATTGCGTTTCATAATTGGGGATGAACCGCCGATCGACAAGGGTTTCCGGGCCTGGCGGCATGGCCCTTCCGCGAATTTCCTTCTATCGGACCGATAGCTTGCGCGCCCTCCGGGCCAAGCCGCGACACAAACGCATCAGCCAAAAAAATGCCCGCCTTCGAAGGCGGGCAAAGTCGCTGCGCTCGTTTAGTTACGTCGGACCGGACGCCCGCTCGCGGCGTCCGGCAGCGTTGAAAACCTTACTCGACGTGCTCGCCGTGCAGCGTCACATCGAGACCCTCGCGCTCCTGTTCCTCCGTGACGCGCAGGCCAATGGTCAAGTCGATGAGCTTGAGCAGGATGAAACTCACTACGCCGCTGTAGATCAGCGTGGCGAGCACGCCCTTTGCCTGCACGAGCACGCTGCCGTCGAAGCCACCGATGTCCTTCACCGCGAATACGCCCGTCAAGAGCGCCCCAATGATCCCGCCCACGCCGTGCACGCCGAATGCGTCGAGCGAATCGTCGTAGTTGAACTTGTGCTTGAGCCAGGTGGCCGACCAGAAGCAGACCACGCCCGCGACGATGCCGATCACGATCGCGCCCGTCACGCCGACGAAGCCCGAAGCCGGCGTCACCGCCACCAGGCCCGCGACCGCGCCCGAAATGATGCCGAGCACCGACGGCTTGCCCTTCGTGATCCACTTCGCGAACATCCAGCCGAACGCGGTGGCGATCTGCGTGGTGAGCATCGCGAAGCCGGCACGGCCGTCAGCCGCCACCGCCGAGCCCGCGTTGAAGCCGAACCAGCCCACCCACAGCATCGATGCGCCGATCAGCGAGAGCACGAGGTTGTGCGGCGCCATCACTTCGCGACCGTAGCCGACGCGCTTGCCCAGCACGAGACAGCAGATCAGGCCCGCGATACCGGCGTTGATGTGCACCACCGTGCCGCCCGCGAAGTCCAGCACGCCCGCCGTTGCCAGCCAGTCGGTTCCCACACCATGTGCGCGACCGGCGAGTAGACGATGAGCGACCACAGCGTCATGAACACGAGCATCGCGGAGAACTTCATGCGGTCGGCGAACGCGCCGGTGATGAGCGCCGGCGTGATGATCGCGAAAGTCAGCTGGAACGCGAAGTAGACCGACTCGGGAATCGTCGAGGCGAGGTGGCTCACGGTGAGCGTCGTCGCCTTGTCGCCCTTGATGTAGGCCATGCCGTGCAGGAACACGCGCGAGAATCCGCCGATGAACCCGTTGCCCGGCGTGAACGAGATGCTGTAGCCGACCACGGTCCAGAGGATCGTCACGAGACAGCAGATCGCGAAGCTCTGCATCGCAGTGGCGAGCACGTTCTTTTTGCGGACCATGCCCGCGTAGAAGAGCGCCAGGCCCGGAATCGTCATGAACAGCACGAGCACGGTGGAAGTCAGCATCCAAGCGGTATCGCCCGAGGCGATCTTCGACGAGTCGACCATGAACGGCTCGGTCGGCGCGGCCGGCGCGGCTTCCGATGCGCCCGACGCGGCAGCCGCCGCCGATGCGGCTTCAGCCGACGAGGCCATCGCCGTATTGGCGCTGGCCGGTGCACTTGCAGCGGTGTCGGATGATGCGGGTGCCGAGGCTGCCGCCGGAGCGGACGCATCCTCGGCGAGAGCGGTGCCGACATTCGCGCCGACCAGCGCGCCCGCCACCAACAGTGACATCAAAAAGTTACGCATTCTTCTGATTCCTCTTATCGCCGGTTGCTTCGCCAAATTTGTTCTTAGAGGCGCTAACAGAATGACTTTTGCAGGTGTCGCCAGCATATGATGCAGCAAGCGATTTCGAGGAAAGCCTCGTGGATGAAAGCGAGGCGCTCGAAGCGAATACGCAGTCGGCGAAAGTTGT
>LFJH01000262.1 GCA_001189335.2 Candidatus Paraburkholderia schumanniana | reverse complement strand
GACGTGTGGAGCGTGGCCGAAGAGGGCGAGGATGAGGTCGTGGTCGAGCTCGAGGGGTTCCAGTTGAACAATTTTTGGATAGGGAGTCCGAAGTAGAGCAACAAGGACAAGGACAAGGTCAAGGGCCTGAAGTACCTCCTGGTGATCAGGTCGCTACCGCGATAAACAGGATGGCTGATATCCTGGAAAGGATGGAGGGACCCCAAGGACAGGGTCAGGGTCAAGGACAGGCTCAGCCAGAGGGCCAAGTAGGAGGAGAGGATCGAGCACTAGAACGTTTCCAGAGGTTTAACCCACCTAAATTTCTTGGTGGTTCCGATCCCGAGATAGCCGAAGTGTGGTTAGAAAGGATTATGGATATTTTCTCTGCCCTGGATTATACTGAAGAGCGTCAGATTGCGTTTGCAAGTTTTCAGTTTGAAGGTCCTGCCAGGGCATGGTGGAATATGGTGCGAACGAAGTGGGATGTAGAGGTGATTCCTAGGACGTGGCAGAGGTTCGTCCAGGAATTTAACGCTAAGTACTTGCCGCCTATTGTCCAGGAGAGGCGGGAAGAAGCGTTCTCGAGGTGCCATCAAGGGCTCCAATCTGTGGTTGAGTACGAGACCCAGTTTACTAAACTGGCTCGATATGCACCTGAGTTGGTGAGTACTGAGCAGAGGAGGATTCGCAAGTTCATCCATGGGTTGAACTTAGAGTTACAAGAGGGCTTGGCTACCACGCGAGTTGAAACCTTTGGAGAAGCAGTTGAGATGGCTCAAAGGTTGGAAAGTGCGAAGGCACAGGTCAAGAATTTCCAGGCTAAGAGAAAAGGAGGGCCTGGTGGTAGTCGAGGATTTGGGGAAAGTAGTGCCCCACCTCCTAAGTATGGCCGGGGAACCGGTAATGGAGGTACATCTGGACCCCCAAGGGGAGCCATGTCACGTGGGGGAATGGCTCGGGGAGCCCAGATGGGTGGACCTGCTGGTGGGAGAGGACCACCGAGGACGACTTCACAAGGAAGTCAACCGGCTAACGCCTGTAGTTTTTGTGGGAAGCAGGGACATACAGCCGACACCTGTTGGAAAAAGGGAAAGAAATGCTTCAGGTGCGGCAGTACAGAGCATCAGGTGGCTGAATGCCCGCAGAGGAGAGAAGACGGAGGAGCAAGTGG
>LFJH01000261.1 GCA_001189335.2 Candidatus Paraburkholderia schumanniana | reverse complement strand
GCAAATGATACTTGCCTTCCTCCTGTATACTCCAAGGCGGCAAAAATATCTAACATCCGCTCAACCCACGTCTCGACTACCTCAGGATCCGGACCCCCATAAAACTTCGGCGGGGCATGCCTCTGAAATCTCTCGAGGGCCCTGTCTTCACCCTCAAGTCCAACTGGATGCACTGGTCCCTGTCCTTGGGGTTCCACTATCCTTTCCAGTACATCGGTGATCCGATGCAGGGCGGTAGCTACTGGATCCTCAGCAGGCCCTGGCGGCACTTGATGCTGGTCTACCCCCGACTCTCGGTCACCTTCTGGCCCTACGGGCGGCACACGACCTTGGCCTCATCCACGGCCCCTTCTACGACCCCGGTCACGACGCCCTCCATCCATAACTCTTCAGAACCAAAACCATTTATACTAAGGTAAGTAAAATAATGCTAAATAATAGAAAATAAATGAAATGAGAGCATCATAAAAGCGTAAATCGAATAACAAAGTACCAAATTCATTTTCAAAGATAGCCAGGCATGTTCAACTCAGTCAAAAGGTATATACAAAGTGGAATGGCCACCAAAAGAATACAAAACATGCAGGGGAACAGGGACGAGAACCACTCTTAACGGTTTCTCACACAAAAATAGCATATACAAAGTCCCCATTCCAATCCTACTCTCATCTACCCAGACCCAGACCCAGAGGCCTCCGACGGATCACTCTCAGGCACCTCGGAGGGATCGCTCTCAGCGCTCTCAGTCTCCTCCCCAACCTCCTCTCCAGTCGGGGCCAGATCCTCAGGCTTCGGCGACTCCACTGCCGGGCTAATCTTGGCCGTACTAGCTGCAAGCACATCGGCCACCATCGACTCCACCCTCTGGCCACCCACAGAAATCACCCTAGAGAGTCGCCCCGTCGCCACGTGGAGCTCCTCTTCTAATTCCTTAATCCTGGCCGCCTGAGATTGCTCTACACCCTGGAGTCTCACGTTCTCCTCAGTCAAATAGTCATTCTCTTCAGTCATGAACTCATTGGCCTCCAATATCTCCATTAATTCTTCCGTTAACGCCTCGTTGGCCTCAGTCAGGTGCCTCCGCTCTCGATTGATCACTAAGACTACCTCATCCGGATATCCAAACGTCAACCTACAGGCACAAGTACGTCTCTCTCTCACCACTGGGTTGTATGT
>LFJH01000260.1 GCA_001189335.2 Candidatus Paraburkholderia schumanniana | reverse complement strand
CGCGCTCGCAGGCGGCGTTCAGGCGCACGTCACCGTACTTCTCGCGCAATCGCACGAGGCCCTGCGCGCCCCTCAGGTTGACGAGCACCTTGTCGTTGAACATTGCGAGGATCACTGCGTGGCAGGCAGGCCCGATGTCCTTTGCACGCGCCAGACACCACTGCGGGTCATGTTCAAGCCATGCCTGCGCCTCTGGCGGCTGATGATCACGCACCGTATGGTGATCGCCAGGCTTGCGCAGTCGCGGATGGGGCGCGACGAGCTCGTGGCGGTGGAACACCTGCACGACCGTGTCGGTCGCCTTCAGCCACAACTGCTTGCCAACAAGCATGAATGGCACCGAGTAGAGCACGTTCTTGTAGACGACATGGCCATCGGTATGCACCTTCACTTCGCTCCGCACGGCCAGCACCGGCGGCACGTCAGGCAGCCGCGTGAGCAGGGGCGCTCGATCGCAAAGCGCGCGAGTGGCTGGTCGCGGGTCGTGTGCCGTGCTCGCGGGTGCCCGCCTGCTGGGAGACCCACTCGCGCAACTGCCGGTTAGCGTCGGTCAGATCTCGGAACTCGCGTAGTGGTACGAAGGACTTCTTGACGTATTTGACTCCGGATTCAACGATTCCCTTCTTGGCCGGGTCGTGCGGTGGACATGCGTCGATCCGGAATCCATATCCCTCGGCTAGCGCAGCATAAGAGCGCTGGACTGCGGGTTCATACCGGCAGGCCTTGATGATCGCGCACTTCGCGTTGTCTATGATGACCCGGCCGGAGCAACCGCCGAACCATTCAAACGCCCGCCGGTGGCAGGCCAACCATGTCTCGACCGTCTGGTCCAGGACGATCTCGGCGTACTGGTGACGCGACCAGCAAAGCGTCATCACAACGATCCACGTCTTGAGCGGAAGGCCTGACTCGTGCCTGAGCACCGGCCCGGCGCCGAAGTCAACCTGGGCGGCGTCCGCTGGCGCAAATTCGAGGATCGTCGTCGTGCCGACCGGATGACGCTCGGCGGCCAGGCGACGCAGCATGCGCTTCACGGCGTCATAGCTGCCGGTGTAGCCGTGATTGCGCTGAAGGGCGGCATGGATCGTGGTGCCCTGCACGCCGGCAGCCGCCCAGCTTCGGATCTGTTCACGAAACGGCTCTGCCGTCGACACGCAGGTGTGCGGCAAGTGCGGCGAGCG
>LFJH01000259.1 GCA_001189335.2 Candidatus Paraburkholderia schumanniana | reverse complement strand
TTGCACCACCCAAGTTTTATGGTGGAACTGATACTGAGCTAGCCAAGAATTGGTTCAATAGGATGTGTGACATCTTTACCACCCTGAACTATACTGAGGATAGGCGAGTTGCCTTTGCTACTTTTCAGTTTGAAGGAGCTGCTAGGTCTTGGTGGAGCGTTGTTAGGAACAAGTGGGAAAGAGATCAAACCCCTTGGAACTGGGAGAACTTCAAAAGAGAATTTGATGAGAAATTCCTGCCATCTATGGTTCAAGAGAAAAGGGAAGAGGAGTTTATCAAGCTAAAACAAGGAACCTTGAGTGTGACTGATTATGAGGCTCAGTTTACGAAACTTGCTAAGTTTGTGCCTGAGTTTGTAGCCACCGACCAGAGAAGAATAAGACGATTTGTTCAAGGACTGAATGTAGAGATTAAAGCTGCTTTAGCTGCTGTTCCGAGTAACACATTTACCGAGGTATTGGAAAAGGCATTGAGGATTGAGAGTTCTAGACTCCAAGTGAGAGCCTTTCATGCTAAGAAAAGAAACCTCTCTAGTGTTAGTGGATCGGGGACAGTTGAGTTAAGTGCACCCGCTCCAAAAGCTGGTAGAGGAATTGGAGGAATTAGAACTGCTGGTTTGACAAAAGGATCTGTATCTAGAGGAGCCTCAAGTGGATGAGGACCGTCCAGGAATGTCTCCCAAGGAGGTTCAATGACACCTACTCAACCTGGATGTGCCTAATGTGGAAAAATGGGTCATACTATGGACAATTGTTGGAGAAAGGAAGGAAAATGTCTTCAGTGTGGGAGTACCGAGCATCAGATTTCTGCTTGTCCAATGTCACGTGAGAAGGGAAACAACCCACAGCAAACCAAGTCAGCCTCAAAACAGTCAAGTGTAGGGGATAATTGTCCAAGGGTACCTGCTAGAGTGTATGCTATGGATCAGTCTGAGATTCCCGACCCCACTGAGGTGATCGAAGGTACGATTCCTATCTTTCATCGATTGGCTAAGATTTTAATTGATCCGGGTGCAACTCATTCATTTGTAAACCCTAATTTTATGAAAGGAATTGAGGTTAAACCTGAAAAGTTACCTTCTGATTTGGAAGTGAGTACACCAACTGGGAATCAAAGTTTACTTTCTAATTTGGTTTATAAGGGTTGTGAGATTTTAGTGGGAGAACAAAAATTGCTAGCGGATCTCATATGTTT
>LFJH01000258.1 GCA_001189335.2 Candidatus Paraburkholderia schumanniana | reverse complement strand
TCTCAGCCCTACACCCCTGCATTTTGTGACTGTTCTCCGGGATGAATTATCTTTTGCGACTGTTATCTAGAGAAACTCTGTACTGACTGATATGTGAATATATGTTTCTTTGTCTTTGTTTTTGTGTGAATTATGTGTCTTTTGTATATATATAAGTTGTTCCCTTGTCTCTGCAGTTCCTGTTTCGTTCCAGTTCTATGTTTACTCACCTTACATATCTTTTCCATTAAACGTTTCTTTTCTATCTCTATTTACGTTTTACTATTGGTCCTCCGAAAAGAACAATGGAAAGAGGCCGAAGGGGGCGAGGTCGAGGCCGTGGTCGGGCTCGATGGGTCCCGATGGATCATGTCTTGGACCGGGAGTCCGAAGTGGAACAGGAGGGTCAGGGTCAAGGTCAAGAAGCACCTCCAGTAGATCAGGTGGCTACTGCGATTCAGCAGATGGCCGCTCTTTTAGCTCAAATGGTGGGCCAGCAGGGCCAAGGCCAAGGGAACAATAACAATAATAACAATAATAATCAGGAGGCTGGGGATAGGGCGTTGGAACGGTTTCAGAAATTCCAACCGCCAAAATTTCACGGTGGACCCAACCCGGATTTAGCCGAGGGTTGGTTAGACCGAATGGGAGATATTTTTGCCACCTTAAGGTATACGGAGGAACGGCAGATAGCTTTCGCCGTTTTTCAGTTTGAAGGTGCCGCCAGGGCATGGTGGAATGTTGTCCGAGCTAAATGGGAAAGGGAACAAACGCCTTGGACTTGGGCTAACTTTACCAGGGAATTCAACCAGAAGTTCTTTCCCCCTATAGTCCAAGAGCAAAGGGAGGCTGAATTTATGCGACTACGCCAAGGGGCCCGAGCGTGGCCGATTATGAAACTCAGTTCACCAAATTTCCCCGATTTGCTCCGGATCTGGTGAATACAGAAGCTAAACGTATTCGCCACTATGTCTAAGGGTTGAATGTAGAGATCCAGGATGCACTTGCTACTGCTCAATTGGACACCTTTAGTCAAACATTGGAAAAGGCACAGAGGAGTGAGAGTGTAAAAATACAAGTTAAGGCATTTCATGACAGGAAATGAAGTTTTGCAGCCAGTCAAAGTTCAAAAAGCGAACCCCCGACCAAAATGGGTCGAGGCGCTGAAGTACCACTGCCAACCAGAGCTCTTGTGCCGGGGAATGCAAGAATGGGACAGCCCGGACAGTCTGGATAG
>LFJH01000257.1 GCA_001189335.2 Candidatus Paraburkholderia schumanniana | reverse complement strand
AGACTTGTTTGAATACCTCGAAGTGTTTTATAACCGCAGTCGTCGTCATTCGTCGCTCGGCTTCGTATCGCCAGTTCAGTTTCTGCAAGACTGGATCAAGGCTCAGTCGACCAAGGATGCCGCTGCATAACTCGGACCCGTGGAAGGCGAAAAACCGAGGGAAGCTCAGTCAGCGGTTGTTCGGAGGAATGCCATCTCCGGTGCTGCAAATTGTACGTGAGAAGCTTTGCGCAGCGCAACAAAGTTATTATCACGTCGTCTTCATAGTGTGGGGTAAATACCACCATGGCCTATGACCCAGCGAATATCTTCGCCCGCATCCTGCGCGGAGAGGCACCGTGCATCAAGGTTTGCGAGACCGAGCAGTCGCTTGCGTTCATGGACGTCATGCCGCAAACCGATGGCCATGTGCTCGTCATGCCCAAAGAGCCGGCGGCGAGCATCTATGATGTGTCTCATGCGGCGCTCGCCGCATGCATGCAGACGGTGAAAACGGTGGCGGCTGCAGTTCAGGCAGCCCTGCAGCCCGATGGCCTGTTGATTGCTCAACTTAACGGCGAGGCGGCGGGGCAGACCGTGGGGCATCTCCACGTTCACTTGATTCCCCGATGGAGCGGCGTTGCGCTAAGACCCCACGCGAGTGCGCCGGCGGATCCTGCGCAACTTGAGGCATTGGCGCAACGCATCCGCGAGGCGCTGCGATAACCGCTCGGCGTTCAGTATCTGCGCAGTTGTTCGTCGCGAACATGCGGTGCGATTCTCATCCACATCCCATCGGACGGTGCTCTTCGCATGTCATCTGTACCCTATCCCCTTGCCGCTCGCATCTCGCAGGCGCGGTCTCGAGCGTTGGCTTACATCCTGGCGAGACGATCCTCTCGAGGAGGCTTTTGCTTCTATAAGGAGGGGTCCGGGAACGGACCATCCCAACCTGGCCGACACCTGGCGCGCGGTGCATGTGCTTAAGGCAACGCTGAACAAGCCGTTGTATTCATCGATTCGGTCGCAAACAGAGGCACAGAGGCGGGTTCATCGTGAGTGAAGCTTTGCGCCTGCATTTCTTGCCCACCTGGGCGTTGCGCACGTGAACCGCCCCGGATTTTGTGGGGCTCCAACTCTTGAGAGAATGGAGCCATGAACAAGTCGAACAAATTTTCTGCTGAAGTCCGGGAACGTGCAGTCCGTATGGTGCGGGAGCATCGCGAGGAGTATCCGTCACAGTGGGCGGCG
>LFJH01000256.1 GCA_001189335.2 Candidatus Paraburkholderia schumanniana | reverse complement strand
CTCCAACCATGTCTCAGCGACCTCAGAATCCGCACCCCCAAGAAACTTCAGCGGGGCGAACCGCTGAAATCTTTCCAAAGCTCTATCGTTCCTATCAGGCCCCACTGGTTGCACCGGCCCCTGACCTTGGGGTTCCACCATTCTTTCCAATACTTCAGTGATTCGATGTTGTACCTCGGCCATCTGTTGTAGGGCGGCAGCGATTTGATCTCCAGCAGGCCCGGGTGGCACCTGGTTTACCTCCGACCCCTGATCTACTTCCGGTCCCACTGGCGGCATCCGACCTCGGCCTCGACCTCGGCCTCCTCTACGTCCACGACCTCGTCCTCGACACCCTCCGTCCATAACTCTTCGGACCCAAGTACCATTTTAATGTCATAAGTAAAATAACATAAAACTACTACTACTAGGGAAAACGTAAGAAAATGTTAGAAAGCATAAACATTAAATAAAGATCAAACACCAAAAGTTAGAAAACGAGTCAAAAGTTCCACACAACTCACAAACATAGACACAAGAGTTCATAAATATGTACACAAAACACAGGTAAACAGGGACGAGAACCACTCCTAAGGTTTCTCACATCACACATAACAGAAACATAAATACAAGTCCCCATTTCAATCCTACACACAGCTACCCTCGCCTACTCCGACTCACGACCAACATCGTAAGCTGCTCCATCGCCCTATGAAACTCCTCCTCTAAGTCCCTGATCCTCGCAGCCTGAGTTTGCATTACTCCCTGGAGCCTCTCATTCTCCCCTTCCACAGCACCAATCGATCCTACAGCGTCCTCTGTCTCCTCTGTCATGGCCTCAAGAGCCTCAGACAAATGTCTCCTCTCGCGATCGATCGCTAAAACTACCGTATCTGGATAACCAAAGGTCGACCGACAGGCACACGTCCGCCTCTCACTAACTGCTGGATCAAACGTCCTCTGGGGTCCACCCGGAGTCTCCCTATACTCAACTGGCGGCTGCGGAGGTACATTACCATTCTCCATCCTACAATCAAGCAAACGATCAGAACTGAAAAGAGTTAAAGCCTACAACCATGCTCTGATACCACCTGTAACAGCCCCACCTCACCCAGAGGCGAACCAAAGGGCTCGGCGAACTGTCTGCCCAGCTATCGCCAGGACTACACACCAAACCTACTCAAAATGCCCGAAAAACAACGGCGAAACCACATACAAAGAAGAGTCAAGGAAGTACGGAAGCGGAAAGCAAGAAT
>LFJH01000255.1 GCA_001189335.2 Candidatus Paraburkholderia schumanniana | reverse complement strand
ATACCAGTCGGCATACCAAACTCTAAATCAAATGGTAGTTTATGACAGGGAAAATCAACACCAGACATGAAAGTTGGATTTATAAAAGAGTGAGTAGCTCCAGGATCAATCAATACACGAGCTAAACGATGGAAGACAAGAAGAGTACCTTCCACAACTTCCGACGGATCCGGTTCCTGCTGTTGGTCCAAAGCATAAACCCTCGCCGGCACTCTAGGTCGATCACCTGAACCACTAGCTCCTGCTTCCTCTTTTATCTGCGGGCACTCAGATACCCGGTGTTCCGTACTACCGCACTTGAAGCACCTTCCCGCTTTCTTCCAACAAGTATCGACAGTGTGTCCTTGTTTCCCACAGAAGCGACAAATATTAGCTGGTTGACTTCCTTGTGTTCGTCCTTGGTGGTCCTCTTCCACCAGCAGATCCACTCATTTGATTTCCCCGGGTCACTCCCCCTCTTGACATGGCTCCTCTTGGAGTTCCCACTGTACCTCCACTACTAGTTCCTCGGCCATATTTAAGAGGTGGGGCACTACTCTCCCCAGGTCCTCGACTTCCACCAGGCCCTCCTTTCCTTTTAGCCTGGAAATTCTTGACCAGTGCCTTTGCACTTTCCAACCTTTGAGCCATTTCAATGGCCTCCCCAAAAGTTTGGACTCGGGTTGTAGCCAAACCCTCCTGTAATTCTACGTTCAACCCACGGATGAACTTTCTAATCCTTCTCTGCTCCGTACCAATCAAGTCAGGGGCATACCGAGCCAGTTTAGTAAATTGAGTCTCATACTCGGCTACCGACTGAGAACCCTGACGACATCTCGAAAATGCCTCCTCTCGTCTTTCCTGGACGATGGGCGGTAAATACTTATCGTTAAATTCCCGAAGAAACCTCGGCCACGTCCTGGGGAGCATTTCCACTTCCCACTTGGTTCGAACCATGTTCCACCAAGCCCTGGCAGGTCCCTCGAATTGAAAACTCGCAAATGAGATCTGACGATCTTCAGTGTAATCTAGGGCAGAGAAAATGTCAGTAATCCTTTCCAACCACATCTCCGCTACCTCGGGATCGGAACCTCCAAGAAACGTAGGTGGATTAAACTTCTGAAAGCGTTCTAATGCTCGATCCTCTCCCCCTACTTGGCCCACTGGCTGAGCCTGTCCTTGACCTTGCCCCTGTCCTTGGGGTCCTTCCATTCTTTCAAGAATATCGGCCATCCTATTTATCGCCGTAGCCACCTGATCAAC
>LFJH01000254.1 GCA_001189335.2 Candidatus Paraburkholderia schumanniana | reverse complement strand
CCGCAGGCCCGTGCGCAACGCCCAGGTGGGCAAGAAATGCAGGCGCAAAGCTTTACTCACGATGACCCCGCCTCTGTTTGCGACCGAATCGATGAATACAACGGCTTGTTCAGCGTTGCCTTAAGCTCGCGCGCGAGTTCGATCTGCCCGTGATCTGTCACGTGCGCAAGTCGCAGGACAAGGTGCTCAAGGGCCTGCGCGTATATGACATTCATTGCGGCATCGCGCACGCGTTCAACGGCAGCTTCCAGCAGGCCGAGACGTTCATCGCGCAAGGCATGCGGCTGGGCTTCGGCGGCAACGTGACGTTCGAGCGCGCGCTGCAGATCCGGTGGCTCGCAACCGAGCT
Organism: Candidatus Paraburkholderia schumanniana; assembly: GCA_001189335.2. GTDB lineage: Bacteria > Pseudomonadota > Gammaproteobacteria > Burkholderiales > Burkholderiaceae > Caballeronia > Caballeronia schumanniana. The sequence continues at coordinate 899 of LFJH01000254.1, read as the reverse complement.
GCCGCTCGATGCGATTGTGCTGGAAACCGACGCTCCGGACATTGCGCCTTCGTGGCGCTACAAGGAGCGCAATACACCGGATCAGGTGCCGCGCATCGCGGCGGTGCTGGCGCAATTGCGCGGCCTCAACGAGCACGCGCTCTCCATCGGCACAACGGCCAACGCACACGCCGCGCTGCCACGGCTGGCACTCACCTCTTCATAATCAATTTCATCGACGCATTGCGTTTGCGCCGGACGAAGCGTTCGTTCGGGAGCGCATGCGCTCGCGACATCGAGGGGCGAAGAGGAAGACGTGCGGGCGATTCTGCTGGGATTTGCGTTGGGCGTCTGGTGGCTGCAGCAGCAGGCTCGCCTGCCGGACCGGGCCGTGTGGATGGCTTGCGGTGCGGGGTTCGTCATCGCCGTGATATCGGGTGTGATCAGGCCGCGGATGCGCATCGGATGCTTCGCGGCCGCGGCGTGCATGCTGGGGTTCTCGTATGCCGCGATGCGCGCGGAAGTGCGCTTGCATGAACAACTGCCCGTCGAGTACGAGCAGCGCGATATCGAGCTGAGCGGCTTGGTGCGCGGCTTGCCCGAAGCGCGAGCCGACGGCACGCGGTTTGTCTTCGAAGTCGAAGCGAACGGAGCGGGGTTGCGAGACTTTCCGCGCCTCGTCCGATTGATCTGGATGCCGAACGAACGCGCGAGCGCGCATCCACAGTTGCCGCCGAAACTGCGTGCGGGCGAGCGTTGGACTTTGAGAGCAATCGTCAAGACTGGTGTACGTAGGTCGGACGGCGTGATCAGGCGGCCAGCGATTGAGGAGCCGGTGTGCTGATTGAGGAGCCGGTGTGCTTTCAATCACCGGGGTTCCGTCCTTGAAGGGGATACCCTTCAGAAGCGCCTCGATCTTC
>LFJH01000019.1 GCA_001189335.2 Candidatus Paraburkholderia schumanniana | reverse complement strand
GTAGTTATGACGTGTATTTTGCCCATCATCGCATCGATACAATCAGCTTGAAACGCGGCAACCAACGGAGCTAAATGTGTTACCCATGTCCTGACACACCCGTTACCCATGTCTCCGGTCTATACAGGCGCCTCGCATCCACTTACGCAAGGCATCGACGGCGCAAAGCTCGACGCGGTGCTCGATGCATTGATGCGCCAGCCCGGAGCGCTGTTGCGCGTGTTCGGCTGGCAACTCGCCGGTTACATGCTCGGCGCGCTCGAAGTGTATTGGGCTCTGTCGCTGCTGAACCAGCCGGTGAGCATGGGCGAGGCGCTCGCGGTGGAAGCGCTGACGCAAGCGTACGACACGCGGCGTTCATGGTGCCTGCGGGACTGGTCGTTCAGGAGGCGGCTGTGCTGGCGTTTGCCAGCATGTTCGGCGTCGGAATAGATGCCGCGATCGCGCTTCCGCTCATCAAGCGCGTGCGGGAAACGATCTTCGGATGTATTGCGCTGGTGAGCTGGCAAATCGCGAAAATGACGAAGCGCCGACGACTACGCGTCGTGTTTCCCGGAAAGGTTCGTTGAATCAAAAAAATGAGCGGCGCTTATGCTGCCGCTCATTTTTAGCCGTTCGACGCCCGCTTTAAATCAGGCAAATGCCGTCTGCGTGTCGAATGCGAAACCGCGCGGCGCTTTTTGCGTGTCCTCGAACGTGACGATTTCATACGCGTCTTCGTGCGCCAGCAATTCGCGCAGCAGCATGTTGTTCATTGCGTGGCCGCCCTTGTACGCCTTGTACGACGCCAGCAACGGATGGCCGACCACGTAAAGGTCGCCGATTGCGTCGAGCATCTTGTGCTTCACGAACTCGTCGTCGTAGCGCAGGCCGTCGGTGTTCAGGATGCGGTACTCGTCGAGCACGATCGCGTTGTCCATGCTGCCGCCTCGCGCCAGACCCAGTTCGCGCATCATTTCGACTTCGTGCGCGAAGCCGAACGTGCGCGCACGCGCGATTTCGCGAACATACGATGTCGTAGCGAAATCCACTTCCAGCGCCTGACCCGTCTTGTCGACGGCCGGGTGGCGGAAGTCGATGGTGAAACTCAGCCTGAAGCCAAAATACGGCTCGAGACGGGCGAATTTGTCGCCATCGCGTACCTCGACCGACTTCGTCACCTTGATGAACTTCTTCGGTGCGTTCTGCTCCTCGATACCCGCCGACTGGATCAGAAAAACGAATGAGGCCGCGCTGCCGTCCATGATCGGGATTTCCTCGGCGGTCACATCGACGTACAGATTGTCGATGCCGAGGCCCGCGCACGCCGACATCAAGTGCTCGACGGTCGACACGCGCGCGCCGTCCTTCTGCAACACGGACGCCAGCCGGGTATCACCGATCGCCATCGCGGACGCGGGAATATCGACCGGCTCCGGCAGGTCGACGCGCGAAAACACGATGCCCGTGTCAGCCGGCGCGGGGCGCAGCGTCAGATCGACCTTGCGGCCGGAATGAAGCCCGATTCCCACGGTTTTGACGACGGTCTTGATTGTTCGCTGCTTCAACATGATGTTCTTTTCCGATCCATGTTCCCTATAAAGAGAATCAATCGCGCTGTAAATTCTAATAGGTCGAATTATACTTCATTCGCGGTTCGCCGTCCTGATCCAGGAGGTATCAACTGTTTCGCTGTGTTACGCCGTAACGGCATTCGTCAAGTAGAACGGGCCGATGCCCAGAATGGAGGCATTTCCGGTCATCGGCCCCAAATTGCGGCGACTACGAGGGCGCCGCGGCCGTTGCGCAGAGGCAACGCGCAGCACCACTGCAATCAGCGCGCAACGTCGCCAGGATGCTTCGAGCGTCGCTGACTTCGAACTTGCCGGGTGCTTCGACTGCCAGCGTCTTGACCACGCCGTTGTCGACGACCATCGCGTAACGTTGGGAACGGATTTCCATGCCACGCTCGGACAAATCCTGATCCAGTCCGAGTGCCTGAGTGAAACGCGCACTGCCGTCCGCAATCATCTTCACCTTGCCCGCGGTTTGAAGATCGCATCCCCACGCGCTCATGACGAACGCGTCGTTGACGGAAACGCACCAGACCTCGTCGATGCCGGCAGCGGACAGATCCCCCGCCGCCTCGACGTAGCCGGGCACGTGTCTGGCGGAGCACGTCGGCGTGAACGCGCCCGGCAATCCGAAGATCACCACGCGCTTGCCTGCGCACCGCTCGCGCACCGGGAACGCATTCGGTCCCACGGCACAGCCCTCGGTTGCCTCCTCGATGAACTCGAAGAGACGCACGTCGGGCAACGTTTCACCCACTTTGATCATGCTCGGTCTTTCCCTCATCAGTGCTCGCGGACATCCTCGCGACTGCATCGTCCCGCAACCACGCCAAACGCCCTTGCGGAAATCCCGGCTTCAATCTACCTTCCTCAACGTCAGGGGCAAATTCGTGGGGGTCGGCTGGCCACGGCCCGGCGTCCATTGTGAATTAGGACGCGGCCTTGGACAGTCGCCCCACCTGAGCCTGCATTATCCGCGCCAGACGTTCAGCGCGTGCACGCGGTGGGCTGTATCGTCAGTATGAACTCCGCAGCAAATAACGTGCGCCGCGTGCTCAGTCCGCTTGCTTGCGCAGGAACGCCGGGATGTCATACGTATCGACACCCTTCTCCTGCAGCGCCTGCACGTGCGATGCCACCGTTTCGCGCGTCGAACGCCATACCGCCGGGGTGTCGAGCTGACCGTAATCCGTCGTGCCCTGACCGTGCTGCGTACCGTACGAACTGTGCGCGGCGTGATGCGCGTGCGCGACCGGCTGGTTGTCGGTGCCCGTGCGCAGGAGGGTCATCGGCGCTTGCTGCTGTTTCTTCGCCGCCCGGCCCAGGCCCGTCGCCACCACCGTCACGCGCAGTGCGTCGCCCATCGCGTCGTCGTACACGGCACCGAAGATCACGGTGGCGTCGTCCGCGGCGTAACTCTTGATGGTGTTCATCACCTCACGCGTTTCCGACAGACGCAGCGAACGGCTCGACGTGATGTTCACCAGCACGCCGCGCGCACCCGACAGGTCCACGCCCTCCAGCAGCGGACTCGCGACAGCCTGTTCCGCAGCGAAACGCGCGCGATCGACGCCGGCCACCGTCGCCGTGCCCATCATCGCCTTGCCCTGCTCGCCCATCACGGTCTTCACGTCTTCGAAGTCGACGTTCACCAGACCGTCGACGTTGATGATTTCCGCAATGCCTGCGACAGCGTTGTTCAGCACGTCGTCCGCGCACTGGAAGCACTTGTCCATCTCGGCGTCATCGCCCATCACCTCAAACAGCTTGTCGTTGAGCACGACGATCAGCGAGTCGACGTGATCCTCCAGTTGCTGCGAGCCTGCCTCCGCGACGCGCATGCGTCGGCCGCCTTCGAACTCGAACGGCTTGCTCACCACGCCGACAGTCAGAATGCCCATTTCCTTCGCGATCTGCGCGACCACCGGCGCGGCGCCCGTGCCCGTGCCGCCGCCCATGCCGGCGGTGATGAACACCATGTGCGCGCCGCGCAGTGCGTCGGCGATACGCTCGCGCGCGTCTTCTGCCGCTTCCTTGCCCTTCTCCGGCTTGGCGCCCGCGCCCAGGCCGGTCATGCCCAGTTGCAGCACCGCCGGCGCGCGCGAACGGGCGAGCGCCTGAGCGTCGGTGTTCATCACGATGAAATCGACGCTCTGCACACCGCGGTTAATCATGTGCTGAACCGCGTTGCCGCCAGCACCACCAACTCCCACGACCTTGATGATCGTGCCGTTGGTTTCCGTTTCCAGCATTTCGAAATCCATATTGCCTCCGTCAAGAATGAAGATCGGCGTTATTCGACGAGAGATCGGGCAACCCCTTGTCGCGCACCAGCCGCCGGTACCAGCGCGTAATTCTTTGTGTGCTGCTTAAAAATTCCCGAGGAACCAGTCCTTCATCCTCGTGAACACTTGTCCCATCGAACCGTTCTGCACGGCGACCTTGCGGCCGCGCATGCGTTGCGAGCGTCCTTCGGCGAGCAGACCCATCGCCGTCGAATAGTGCGGATTGCGCACGACGTCCGCGAGACCACCGGCGTACTCCGGCACGCCGATGCGCACCGGCTTCAGGAAAATGTCTTCGCCCAGCTCGACCATGCCCGGCATCATCGCCGCGCCGCCGGTCAGCACGACGCCGCTCGAAAGCAACTCTTCGTAGCCGGACTCGCGCACCACTTGCTGGACCAGCGAGAACAGCTCTTCCACGCGCGGCTCGACCACCGCCGCCAGCGCCTGACGCGACAGCGTGCGCGGGCCGCGTTCGCCGAGCCCCGGCACTTCGATCATTTCGTCCGGATCGGCCAATGCCTGCTTCGCGATGCCATAGCTCACCTTGATGTCTTCCGCGTCGGGCGTCGGCGTGCGCAGGGCCATCGCGACGTCACTCGTGATCTGGTCGCCCGCGATGGGTATCACCGCCGTGTGACGGATCGCGCCTTCGCTGAAGATGGCGATGTCGGTCGTGCCGCCGCCGATATCGACGAGCACCACGCCCAGTTCCTTCTCGTCCTCGGTCAGTACCGCGAGCGACGATGCTAGCGGCTGCAGAATGAGGTCGTTCACTTCGAGCCCGCAGCGGCGCACGCACTTCACGATGTTCTGCGCCGCGCTCACGGCGCCCGTCACGATGTGCACCTTCACTTCGAGGCGGATGCCGCTCATGCCGATCGGCTCGCGCACGTCCTCCTGGCCGTCGATAATGAATTCCTGCGTCAGGATGTGCAGTACCTGCTGATCGGTCGGGATGTTGATCGCCTTGGCCGTCTCGATCACGCGCGCGACGTCCGCCTGCGTGACTTCCTTGTCCTTGATCGCCACCATGCCGCTCGAATTGAAGCTGCGGATATGGCTGCCCGCGATGCCGGTGAAGACGTTCGTGATCTTGCAATCCGCCATCAGCTCGGCTTCTTCCAGCGCGCGCTGGATGGATTGCACCGTGGCCTCGATATTGACCACGACCCCCTTCTTCAACCCCTTTGAGTCGGCCTGACCGAGTCCGATCACCTCGTAGTGGCCTTCGCCCTTCAGTTCGGCGACGATCGCGACCACCTTCGACGTTCCGATGTCGAGGGAAACCAGCAGGTCTTTGTAGTCTTTGCTCATAGCGTGCTCATGCCTGTGACGTCTGCTTACTTCTTGGCCTTGTCGGTGTCGTTGATGAAGCGCATGCCGGCAGCGCGTATCGCGAAGCCGTTCGGGTAACGCAAATCCGCATATTCGATGTCCTTCCCCCATCGTCCCGTCACTGACGGCCACGATACGACCAGACGCTTGCTCCGGTCATACAGCGTGTCCTGATTGCGCTCGCGGCCAAGCTCGATCTGCGTGCCGTTCGAAAGCTTCACCGTCCACGCGAAACGCGGCGACAGCGTGACTTCCTCCGGCTTCGCGTCGAGCGGCGCGAACCACTTCTCGAAATCGTGATAGCGCGCCACCACTTCCTTCGCCGTGCCTTCGGGACCGTCGAACGCGGGCAGGTCGTCGTCGAGTTCGCCCTGGTTCGCCGTGAACAAGTCGCCGTCGACGCTCACCAGTTGATCCGTGCCCCACGTGCCGAGGGGCTTGTATTCCTCGAGCGTCACCGCGAGCACGTTTGGCCAGACGCGGCGCACGCTCGCATGGCGCACCCACGACATCTGCTCGAACGCGGCGCGCGCCGTGTCCAGATCGACCGTAAAGTAGTTGCCCGTCAAATGACCCACCACGCTCGCTCGCACGACCGGCGAATTGATATGCGTCGTGTCCCCGTCGATCTGGATTTCGCGCAGACGAAACTCGGGACGCTGGATCGCCCAGTAACCCGCGGCGCCCAGCAGCAGCACGAGGACGACGTGCAGCGCATTGGCGGTGAGGTTGAGTTGGCGAACGTTATTCCACATGGTTTCGCTTGTTCGTGTCCGGTGTGTGATTGCCTTGAGTTCTGTTGCCTTAATGCTTCAGCGTGAGCGACAGCACCTTCACCACCAGATCGCTGTAGCTGATACCCACCGCGCGCGCGGCTTTCGGCGGCAGCGAGTGATCCGTTATGCCGGGCGCCGTGTTCACTTCAAGGAAGTACGGGTTGCCGTCCGAATCCAGCATGAAATCGGCGCGACCCCAGTCGGTGCAGCCGAGAATCTCGAATGCGCGCTTCGTCAGCTGCTTCATGCGCGTTTCCTCGGCTTCGGTCAGGCCGCACGGAATCAGGTACTGCGTGTCGTTGGCGACGTACTTCGCGTGGTAGTCGTAGAACTCGCCCGCCGGCACGATCTTGATGACCGGCAAGTCGAGATCGCCGGCGATGCAGCATGTGAACTCGCCGCCGCCCTCGATGCTCTTCTCGACGATCACGATCTTGTCGAACTTCGCGGCCTCTTCCAGCGCAGGCACGAGCGTTTCGGCGCTCTTCACCTTGATGACCGCGACGCTCGAACCTTCGCTTGCCGGCTTCACGAAGAGCGGCAGGCCGAGCTTCGTCACGATGTCCTGCGCGCGGGCCGCGTAATCTTCGCCGCGGAAAACGGTTTCGAATGGCGGCGTCGGGATACCGGTCTGCTGCCAGATAAGTTTAGTGCACAGCTTGTCCATGCCGAGCGCCGAGCCGAGCACGCCGCTGCCCGTGTAACGGATGCCGTAGAAATCCAGCGCGCCCTGCAACTGACCGTTCTCGCCATAGCCGCCATGCAGCGCGATGAACGCGCGCACGAAACCCTCTGCCTTCAGATCCGAAAGCGGACGCTCGGCCGGATCGAACGGATGCGCGTCGATGCCCGCCGCACGCAGGCCTTGCAGCACGAGGCGCCCGGAATTGAGCGAGACCTCGCGTTCGGCGGAATTTCCGCCGAGCAGCACTGCCACTTTGCCGAAGACTTTCGGATCGATTTGATTCACCTGATTGCTCATGTCCTTGATACCGCCGTTACTGAGGCTGCCCGTTAGCCAGCTTTCCGCACACGCCGCCGATGGAACCCGCGCCCATCGCAATCACCACGTCTCCGTTGCGCGCGATCGTCGTGATCGCATCGGGCATCTCCTCCACCGTTTCGACGAACACCGGCTCGACCTTGCCCGCGACGCGGATCGCACGCGCCAGTGCGCGGCCGTCGTCGGCGACGATCGGCGCTTCGCCTGCTGCATAGACGTCGGTGAGCACGAGCGCATCGACCGTCGACAGCACTTTCACGAAATCCTCGAAGCAGTCGCGCGTCCGCGTATAGCGATGCGGCTGAAACGCGAGCACGAGACGGCGGTCGGGAAACGCGCCGCGCGCCGCCGCGATCGTCGCGGCCATTTCCACGGGGTGATGGCCGTAGTCGTCGATCAGCGTGTAGGCGCCTTCGCCGTTGCTCGCGTTCACCTCGCCGTAGCGCTGGAAGCGCCGGCCCACGCCGTTGAATTCGGCGAGCGCACGCTGGATATCGGCATCCGCGACTTCAAGTTCAGTCGCGATCGCGATTGCCGCCAGCGCGTTCTGCACGTTGTGCGTGCCCGGCAGATTCAGCACGATGTCAAGCGACGGCGCGTCCGCGCGCAGCGTCGTAAAATGCATGCGGCCGTTGCGCACCTCGACGTTCACCGCGCACACTTCCGCTTCCGCGCCGAGACCGTAACGGATGATCGGCTTCGATACGAACGGCAGGATCTCGCACACGTTCGGATCGTCGACGCACAGCACCGCGATGCCATAGAACGGCAGCCGATGCGTGAACTCGATGAACGCCTGCTTGAGCCGCGCGAAATCGTGGCCGTAGGTGTCCATGTGATCGGCGTCGATGTTCGTGATGACTTCGATCACCGGGAACAGATTCAGGAACGATGCATCCGACTCGTCCGCTTCCGCAACGATGAAATCGCCCGTGCCGAGCCGCGCGTTCGCGCCCGCGCTGTTCAATCGACCGCCGATGACGAAGGTCGGATCGAGCCCGCCCGCGGCGAGCACGCTCGCGACGAGCGAGGTGGTCGTGGTCTTGCCGTGGGTGCCGGCGATCGCGATGCCCTGCTTGAGGCGCATCAGTTCCGCAAGCATCACGGCGCGCGGCACGATCGGCACACGGCGATGACGCGCGGCCAGCACCTCGGGATTGTCCGAACGCACGGCGGTCGATACGACCACCGCATTCGCGCCTTCGATGTTCTGCTCGTGATGGCCGATCGCGACCCGTGCGCCGAGCGCCTTCAGCCGCTCCGTGACGGCGTTGTTCGCGAGATCCGAGCCGCTCACGTGATAGCCGAGATTGAGCAGCACCTCGGCGATGCCGCTCATGCCCGCGCCGCCGATCCCGACGAAGTGAATATGCTTGACGATATGTTTCATTTAATGTGCCTCCCGAGCTTGCGCGTCGAAACGCGCGCCGGCCACGTCGGCGCAAACGCTCGCGACCCTTTCGGTCGCGTCTGGTTTCGCGAGTTCGCGCGAGCGCTCGGCCATGGCCGCAAGCGTGTCGCGCGTCTGTGCGCGTAACCAGTCGGCGAGCTTTTGCGCCGACAATTCGCGTTGTTGTATCAGTTCAGCGGCGCCGTTCTTCGCGAGGAACGCGCCGTTGGTCGTCTGGTGATCGTCGACGGCGAACGGGAATGGCACGAAGAGCGCCGCCACGCCGACCGCCGCGATCTCCGAGACGGTCATCGCGCCCGAGCGGCAGATGACGAGATCCGCCGATGCGTAGGCGCTTGCCATGTCCTCGATGAAGGGCACGAGTTGCAGGTCAACGCCCTGCGTCATGCCCGCCGCCGCGTAATTCGCTTGCAGCGCTTCGATATGCTTCGCGCCCGCCTGATGCACGATGCGCGGACGCTCGTCCGGTGTGAGCATCGCGAGCGCCTTGGGCACGGTTTCGTTGAGCGCCGCAGCGCCGAGACTGCCGCCGACGACGAGCACGTTCAGGCGTCCCGAACGCGCGGCGTAGCGTTCTTTGGGTGGTAAAGCGCTCGTTAGTTCCGCACGGATCGGATTGCCTGTCCATTCGGCATTCGGCAGAGCATTGGGAAACGCGACGAGCACGCGCTTCGCAAGATGCGCAAGCACCTTGTTCGCGAGGCCCGCGATCGAATTCTGTTCGTGCAGCACGAGCGGGCAGCCGGCGAGCTTCGTCATGATGCCGGCCGGAAACGTGATGTAGCCGCCCATGCCGAGCACGACGTCCGGCTTCACGCGACGCAGCGCGCTCAGACTCTGCGAGCAAGCGCGCAGCAGATTCACCGGCAACATCAGCTTCGTCCCGATGCCCTTGCCACGCACGCCGCCGAAGCGCACGTATTCCATCGGAATGCCGTGCTTCGGCACGAACGTCGCTTCCATGCCGCTCGCATTGCTGAGCCACACCACGCGCCAGCCGTGCGCCTGCATCCAGTGCGCGACCGCGAGCCCCGGAAACACGTGGCCCCCGGTGCCGCCCGCCATCACCATCAAGGTGCGGTCACGTTGCGCGGTCATACTTTTCCTCCGCGCATCAAAACGCGATTCTCGTAATCCACCCGTAGCAAAACGGCCAGCGCGACGCAGTTCAGTAGAATGCCCGAGCCGCCGTAGCTGACGAGCGGCAGCGTGAGACCCTTGGTCGGTAGAAGGCCGAGGTTCACGCCCATGTTGATGAAGGTCTGCGCGCCGAACCAGATGCCGATGCCCTTCGCCATCAGACCGGCGAAAGTGCGGTCGAGCGCAAGCGCCTGACGGCCGATCTCAAAAGAGCGGCGCACGATCCAGTAGAACAGGAGGATCACGCAGATCACGCCGACGAAACCAAGCTCCTCGCCGATCACCGCGAGAATGAAGTCGGTATGCGCTTCGGGCAGATAGTTGAGCTTCTCCACGCTGCCGGCGAGCCCGACGCCGAACCATTCGCCGCGACCGAACGCGATCAGCGAGTGCGTCAGCTGATAGGCCTTGCCCTGCGCGTAGCGATCGTCCCACGGATCGAGGTAAGCGAAGATCCGCTCACGACGCCAGGGCGACGCCCACACGAGCAGCGTGAAGGTGCCCACCGCCGTCGCGACCAGCCCGCCGAACAGCTTGCCGTTCACTCCGCCGAGAAACAGCACGCCCATCGCGATCGCGGCGATCACCATGAACGCGCCCATATCGGGTTCCAGCAGCAGTAGCGTGCCTACGACGCCGACTGCCACGGCCATCGGCAGGAAGCCCTTGCCGAAGCTATGCATGAACTCCTGCTTGCGCACGGTGTAGTTCGCGGCATAGATGGTCACCGCGAGCTTCATGATTTCCGACGGCTGCATGTTCATGATGCCGAGCGGAATCCAGCGGCGCGCCCCGTTCACGCCTTTGCCGACGTGTGGAATCAGCACGATGATCAGCATCGCCAGCGCGACGAGAAAGAGCTTCGGCGCGTACTTGTCCCAGGTGTTCACCGGAATCTTGAACACGATGACGGCACCGACCAGTGCAGTCGCGATGGAAATCAGATGGCGCGCGAGGAAGTGCCAGTCGCGATAGCTCGCGTACTTCGGCGAATCGGGCATCGCGATCGACGCCGAGTACACCATCACGACGCCGAGGCTCAGCAGCGCGATGGTCACCCACAGGAGCGAATAGTCGTAGTCCAGCATGCGCGAGCGCGCGGGGCGCACGCCGCTCACGGCGCTCGAAATGCCGCCGCGCGCGCCGCCGTTGCCGCGGCCCGCAAGCGAGTCGTTCGGGACAGCGTTGCGCTGGCCGGTCAGTTTCGATCCAAAGCGTTCTGACCAGCTCATAGCATCACTCCCCGCGCGGCGGCGATATCTTCGACCGCGCTGCGAAACACATCGGCGCGATGTGCGTAGTTCCTGAACATATCGAGGCTCGCGCACGCGGGAGAGAGCAGCACGGCGTCGCCGGCTTCCGCGATGCGCGCGGCGGCATTCGTCGCGGCTTCGAGCGTGGCGTGATCCTCGAGCGCGACGCCCGTCGATGCGAGCGTCTCGCGAATGCGCGGCGCATCGCGGCCGATCAACATCACCGCGCGCGCCCAGCGTCCGACGGGCGCTTCCAGCGGCGAAAAGTCCTGGCCCTTGCCGTCGCCGCCCGCGATCAGCACGACGCGCTGCGCGAGGCCGTCGAGCGCGGCCACCGTCGCGCCGACGTTGGTGCTCTTGCTGTCGTCGACGTAATCGACGCCGTCGATCTGCGCGATCACCTCCACGCGATGCGGCTCGCCGCGATATTCGCGCAAGCCGTGCAGGAGCGCCGCGAGCGGCAGGTCGATCGCACGCGTGAGCGCGAGCGCAGCGAGCGCGTTCGCCGTGTTGTGCAGGCCACGGATACGCAGCGCGTCGGCGGGCATCAGTCGCCTTGACACGACGTTCGGCGCGGCTTCGTCTTTCTGCCTGCGGCGACGCGACGGCGCTGGTTCGTCGGATGCGTCCGGATCGATGCCTTCGACGAGCCACAGCATGCCGTGGTCGCGTAGCAGACCGTAATCGCCGACGAACGACGGTTCGTTCAGCCCGAACGTGACCACGCGGTCTTGCGCGATATTTTTCGCCAGCGCCATCGTGCGGACGTCGTCGCGGTTCAGCACGCGCGTCGTGCGCGGGCCGAAGATGCGGCCCTTGGCGGCGGCGTAGGCGTCGAGGCCGCCGTGCCAGTCGAGATGATCCTGCGTGATGTTGAGCACCGCGGCCGCATCCGGCGCGAAGGTGTGCGAGGTCTCCAGCTGGAAGCTCGACAACTCGAGCACCCAGACGTCGGGTAGCGCGGTCTGGTCGATCGCTTCGGTGAACTTGTCGAGCATCGCCGAACTGATGTTGCCCGCCACCGCGACCGTCTTGCCCGCGCGTTCGCACAGGAGGCCGGTCAGCGCGGTCGTCGTGGTCTTGCCATTCGTGCCTGTGATCGCGATGACCTTCGGCGCATAGCCGTTCGCCCCCAGCCCGGCGAGCGCCTGCGCGAAGAGTTCGAGCTCGCCCCAGACCGGGATGTCGCGTTCCTTCGCGGCGACGATCAGCGGTGCGAGATCCGGCGCGAGCGGCGAAAGCCCCGGGCTGATCGCGACCAGTTCGATGCCACCGTCGAGCAGCTCGGGCGCAAATGCGCCGCCGACGAAATCCGCATCGATCTTGTGGATCGTGAGCTCGGAGAGGTTCGGCGGGGTTTCGCGCGTATCGGCGATCCGCAGGCGGCAACCGTGCCTGGCGCACCAGCGCGCCATCGCCAGACCGGATTCACCCAGTCCCAGCACGAGCACCATCGGACTTTGCCGACCGACAAACTTCTCGCCAAACATCGCTTTACCTTTCCCGGAGCCTACGAACAAAACTGGAGCTACTTTCTTGCCGACAGCGATCAACGCAGCTTGAGCGTTGACAGGCCGAACAGACACAGCATCAACGTGATGATCCAGAAGCGCACCACCACCTGCGTCTCCGTCCATCCGGACAGCTCGTAGTGGTGATGCAGCGGCGCCATCTTGAAGAAGCGGCGGCCTTCGCCGTAACGGCGCTTCGTGAACTTGAACCAGAAGACCTGAAGCATCACCGACAGCGTCTCCGCGACGAAGATGCCGCCCATGATGAACAGCACGATCTCCTGACGAACGATCACCGCGATCGTGCCGAGCGCGCCGCCGAGCGCGAGCGCGCCGACATCGCCCATGAAGACCTGTGCGGGGTGCGTGTTGTACCAGAGGAAAGCGAGACCCGCGCCGCCCATCGCGGAGCAGAAGATCAACAACTCGCCCGCGCCGGGAATGTGCGGGAACAGCAGATACTTCGAATAAACCGAGCTGCCCATCACGTACGCGAAGGCGCCGAGCGAGGCGCCCACCAGCACGACGGGCATGATGACGAGACCATCAAGGCCGTCGGTGAGATTCACCGCGTTGCTCGCACCGACGATCACGAAGTACGTCAGCGCAATGAAGCCCCACACCCCGAGCGGATAGCTGATCGCCTTCACGAATGGCAGCATCAGGTCGGCGCGCGCGGGCAAGCCCATCGACAGGCCGCTGCGCACCCACGCCATGAACAGGTCGAACACGCGCGTATTGCTGGCTTCGGATACGCTGAACGCCAGATAGACCGCCGCGAACAAGCTGATCACCGATTGCCAGAAATACTTCTCCCGCGAAGACATGCCGCGCGGGTCCTTGTGCACGACCTTGCGATAGTCGTCCACCCAGCCGATCATGCCATAGCCGAAGGTGACGAGCATCACGATCCACACGAAGCGGTTCGTGAGATCGGCCCACAAAAGCGTGGACACCGCGATGGCGATGAGAATGAGCACGCCGCCCATCGTCGGTGTGCCGGACTTGACGAGGTGCGTCTGTGGGCCGTCCTTGCGCACGGCCTGGCCGACCTTCATCGCGGTCAGTTTGCGAATGACCCACGGGCCGCAGACGAGGCCGATCAACATCGCCGTCGCCGTGGCTCCCACGGCGCGGAACGTGATGTAGGTGAACACGCGCATGAAGCTGGCGTCATTCTGAAGCCATTGCGCGAGTGCGAGTAGCATGCTGGTCCTTCTCTTTCAGTGAATCAATGTGCGGCGGGCGCGTTGCCCGCCGCGGGTTGTTGTTGGCTCGTCAAGGCGTCCACCATGCGCTCCATCTTCATGAAGCGCGAACCTTTCGCGAGATACGTTGCCTTGTTGCCGTAACCGGTACGTTGAAGCGCGGCGATCAGCTCGGCGATGTCATCGAAATGCACGCCGGTCCGCTTCGATGCTTTTGCGTTGAATGCGTTCACCGAAGCGCGGCTCGCCGTGCCGAGCGTAAAGAGCACGTCGATGCCGCGCTCGGCCGCGTAGGCGCCGACTTCGTGATGAAACGCCGGACCTTCCTCGCCGACTTCGCCCATGTCGCCCATCACGAGCACGCGCGGCGATGCCTGCGCCGCGAGTACCTCGATGGCGGCGCGCATCGAGTCGGGATTCGAGTTGTACGTGTCGTCGATGACGGTCGCGCCCGCGAGCGCGCCGAGCGTCGCGCGCTTCACCTGCAGTCGGCCCTTCACCGGCTGGAATGCTTCGAGGCCGCGCTTGATCGCATCGTGCGCAACGCCTGCGGCGAGTGCCGTCGCCGTTGCCGCCAGTGCGTTGCGCGCGTTGTGCTCGCCGAGCACGTTGAGCTGGACTTCGATCGCGCCCTGCGGCGTGCGCATATGCACCGTCGTGCCCTTCAGCGTGCCGGTGACGGCGGCCTTCGCGGCGTCGTCGGTCAGTGCGAAATCCATGATCGGATTGCCGGTCGCGGCGACGCGCCAGATGCTCGCGTAGCGATCGTCGGCAGGGAATACCGCGGTGCCGGTCTCGCCGAGCGCATGAATCACCGACGCGTGCTCGAGCGCAACGGCTTCGACCGTCGCCATGAATTCCTGGTGCTCGCGCTGCGCGTTGTTGACGACGGCGACATCGGGCGCGGCGATCTTGCCGAGCAGTTCGGTTTCGCCCGGATGATTCATGCCAAGCTCGACGACCGCGAGCTTGTGCGATGCATTCAGCCGGAACAGCGTGAGCGGCAGGCCGATATCGTTGTTGAAGTTGCCGGCAGTCGCGAGCCGCGCTTGCTCGCCGACCGCAGCCGCGAAGATCGACGCGATCATTTCCTTGACCGTCGTCTTGCCGTTGCTGCCGGTGACGGCGACGAGCGGCATCGAGAAACGCTTGCGCCAGTCGTGTGCCAACGCACCGAGGCCCGCTCGGGTGTCCTTTACCTTGATGAAAGGAAGCGGCCAGGCATTTGCGTTGCCCGTGTCACGCGAGACGAGCGCGGCAGCCGCGCCGCTCTTCGCAACCTGATCGAGGAAATCATGCGCATCGAAGCGCTCGCCTTTCACCGCGACGAACAGATCACCGGCCTGAACACCGCAGCTGTCCGTGACGATTCGTTCGATCGCGATGTTTTCGTCGCCGTCGAGCATAGCGCCGGGAATCATCGCGACGGCATCACGCAGGGTGAACATCGTCATTCGTCACCTCCGCGCGGTTGCGTGGCGCGTGCGGCGAGCGCGAGGCGCGCGTGATCCTGATCCGAGAACGCGCGCTTCTTGCCCATGATTTCCTGCGTGGCTTCGTGCCCCTTCCCGGCGAGCACGACGACATCCTCGCGCGCGGCCGTGCGAATCGCCTGGAGGATTGCGCTCGCACGGTCTTTTATGCGGCGCGCCTTCGCGGCGTCGTTCATGCCGGCGGCGATCTGATCGATGATCGACTGCGGCTCTTCGCTGCGCGGATTGTCGCTCGTGATGACGACGTGATCCGCGAGACGCTCGGCGATGGCGCCCATCAGCGGGCGCTTGGTCGCGTCGCGGTCGCCACCGCAGCCGAACATGCAGACGAGCTCGCCGCCGCGTGCCTCTGCGATCGGGCGCAGTGCGGTGAGGGTTTTATCGAGCGCGTCGGGCGTATGCGCGTAGTCGATCACGACGAGTGGCTCGTCGTTCTGGATGCGGCCGCCCAGGCGCTCCATGCGTCCGTTCACGGATTCGAGCTTTTCGATGCGCGCGATGGCCGCATCGAACGGCACGCCGACTTCCAGCAGCACGCCGAGCACCGCGAGCAGATTGCTCACGTTGAACACGCCGAGCGTGCCGACTTCGACCTCGGCTTCGCCCCAGTCGCATGACAGATGAAATGCGGTGCCCGTCGCGGTCGCGCGGACCTGGGTGGCGAGCAGCATCGCGTCGGCGCTCGACGCGGCGTTTGCCGGCATTTCGACGCCGTAGGTAATCGTGCGCACCTTGCCACGCAGCGATTCGATCAGGCGCTGGCCAGCCGCGTCGTCGCGATTGACGATCGCCGTCTTGAGCCCCGACCACGCAAAAAGACGCGCCTTAGCCGCTTCGTAGGCATCGAGAGTGCCGTGGTAATCGAGATGATCCTGCGTGAGATTCGTGAAGATGGCGATGTCGAAATCGACGCCGTTCACGCGCCCCTGATGCAGCGCGTGCGACGATACTTCCATCGCGACGCCCTCCGCGCCCTGCGCCTTCAGTTGCGCGAGATTGCGCTGAAGCTGCGGTGCATCGGGCGTGGTGAAGCCGCTGTGCTGCAGCTTGCCTGGCATGCCGATGCCAAGCGTGCCGACGATCGCGCACCGGCGGCCGAGCGCGGTCAGCGCCGCGGCGATCCACTGACTGCACGAAGTCTTGCCGTTCGTGCCAGTCACGCCAACAGTGAGCATCGATGCCGTCGGCTCGCCGTACCATGCAGCCGCGATCGGTCCGGCAAGCTCATTCAGCGCCTTCACGGCGAGCGTCTTCGACGGGTCGGGCTTGCCCGCGAAATGCTCTGGCTGATACAGCGCGGCAGCGGCGCCCGCGGCGAGTGCGGCGTCGAGATACGGACGGTTGTCCGCGCCCTCGACCGCGTATGCGAGAAACACGTCGCCGCTTTTGAGCGAGCGCGTGTCGGCATGCAGTTGCGGCTGCGCGTGCGCGCGCAGCCATTGAACGGCGTGAGAAACGTCCTTCTCCATCTTGCTCTGACGGGCCTGCGCGCTCATCGCACGACTCCCGGGTGCAGCTTCGTGTTGCTGGACACCACAACCTTCTTCGCGGTGTTGGCGTTGTTCGTATTGGCCGGCTGCTGAGCCGCCGGCTGCGTGGCGGAATTCGATTCGTCGGTCACGACCATCTGTTTGACCGGCATGTCGGGCGGCACGTTGAGCGCGCGCAGCGTGTCGCCGACGATGCCCGAGAACACCGGACCCGACACCTGGCCGCCGAAGTGACTGCCCGCCGTCGGCTCGTCGACCGACACGGCCACGACGATGCGCGGATTCGGCATCGGCGCCATGCCGACGAACGACGCGCGGTACTTCGAATGGTCGTAGCCGTGGCCGCCGTGCTTGTACGCCGTGCCCGACTTGCCGCCGACGCGATAGCCCGGCACCGCCGCATCCGGCGACGTACCGCCCTTCGACACGACGGTTTCGAGCATCGCGCGCACTTCACGCGCGGTGGTCGGCGAGAAGACCTGTTGGCCGACGACCGGCTGATCGCCCGGCGTGCGGAAAATCGACACCGGCAGGATCTGGCCGTCGTGCGCAATCGCCGTGTACGCGCGCGCGAGCTGGAACAGCGATGCGGACAGGCCGTAGCCGTAGGACATCGTCGCCTGCTCGATGCGCCGCCAGCTCTTCCACGGCCGCAGACGGCCGGTCACCGCGCCCGGAAAGCCGACCTTCGGCGCCTGGCCGAGCCCAAGGCTCGTGTACATGTTCCACATTTCCTCGGGACGCAATTGCATCGCAATTTTCGTCGCGCCGATATTGCTCGACTTCTGAATCACGCCGCCGACCGTCAGGGTGCCGAAAGCCGAATCGTCCGTGATGCGCGCGTCGTCGAGCACGAACACCCCGCCGCGCGTCTCGACGAGCGTATTCGGCGTCACGCGGTGCAGATCCAGCGCGAGCGAAACGGTGAAAGGCTTCATGATCGAGCCCGGCTCGAACGTGTCCATGAGAATGCGGTTGCGCAATTGCTCGCCGGTCATGCGCGAGCGGTCGTTCGGGTTGTAGGTGGGATAGTTGACGAGAGCGAGCACCTCGCCCGTCTTCGTGTCGATCACGATCGCCGCGCCTGCCTTCGCCTTCGACTTCTCGACGGCGGCTTTCAGGTTCGTGTACGCGGTGTACTGAATCTTGCTGTCGATCGAGAGTTCGACGTCCGTACCATTGTGCGGCACGACCTGCTCGTCGACGTCTTCGACGATGTGGCCCATGCGGTCCTTGATGACGCGACGCATGCCCGGCGTACCCGCGAGGACATTCTGGTCGCCGAGTTCGACGCCTTCCTGTCCCTTGTCTTCAATATTAGTAAAGCCGATCAGATGCGCGGTGATTTCGCCTTCCGGATAAAAGCGCTTGTATTCCCCGCGCGAATAAATGCCGGGAATATCGAGCGCGGCGACTTTTTGCGCGACTTCGAGCGGCACCTGGCGCTTCACATAGACGAAGGTCTTGTCCATCGAAAGCTTCGCGCGAAGGTCCTTCTGCGACATGTTGAGCAGCTTCGCCAGCTCGGCGAGCTTGTCCGCGCCGAGATCGTTCGGCACCGATTCGGGGATCGCCCAGATAGCCTTCACCGGCAGGCTCGTGGCAAGCACGAGGCCGTTGCGGTCGCGGATCTGGCCGCGCGTGGCCGGCATTTCGAGCGTGCGCTGATAGCGGCTCTCGCCCTGCTTCTTGAAAAACGCGTTGCCCGGGCCCTGAATCCAGAATGCGCGCGCGGCCAGCGCAACGAACGCCATGAACAGCAGGAAAACGACGAACTTCGAGCGCCACATCGGCAGGCGCACGGCGAGAAGCGGGTTCGGCGTGTGAGCGACGTCTTTCTGCTTCGCGGACTTTTTCATCGCTTGGCTCCGCGTGCAGACGGCGCCGACGCCGGCAGCGGCGGCGGCATGGGTGCGTCGGCAGCCTTGTTGGCGGACGCGTCGTAGGTGAGATATTGCGTGCGGCCGGTCGTTACGGGCTGCATCTTCAGAAAGTTAGTGGCCAACTGCTCGATGCGCGAGGTCTTCGACAACGCACTCTGCTGGTACTGCAACTGCGAATAATCCTGTTGAAGCTGGCGCTCCTGCGATTGCGCGCGCTGCAACTCGATGAACACCTGCCGCTGCTTATTGGTGGCGCTGACGACCGAAAGCGCGCACCCGAGCACGACGATCAGCAAGAGGATATTGAGACGATTCATGGCGCGATCCGCTCCGCGATACGCATCACCGCGGATCGTGCCCGGGGGTTGTCGGTCACTTCAGCTTCGCCAGGAAACACGCGGCCCACCAGCCGCAGCGGTGGGCTGGGAAGATCGACCGCGCGGATCGGCGAGCGCTGGTCCACCGCCGGCGCGCTCGCGTGCGCCTGCATGAACCGCTTGACGATCCGGTCTTCGAGCGAATGAAAGCTGATCACGACCAGCCGCCCCCCTTGCTCCAACAATGCCAATGCCGATTCGAGAACTACCTGCAGCTCCGCAAGCTCTTGATTGACGTGAATCCGTATAGCCTGAAAGGTGCGGGTTGCCGGATTCTTGCCCTTTTCACGGGTTTTGACGACGTTACCCACGATTTCGGCAAGCTCGCGCGTGCTGTCGAGAGGCCCAAGACGGTCGGACTCTGCCCTGCGAGCAACAAGCGCCTTTGCAATCTGAAAAGCAAACCGTTCTTCCCCATAATCTCTTATCACCTCCGTCAGTTCCTGCACCGTGGCCCGCGCGAGCCACTCAGCCGCCGACTCTCCCCGAGTCGGGTCCATCCTCATGTCGAGCGGACCTTCTGCGCGGAAGCTGAAGCCGCGCTCCGTGTCGTCCACCTGCGGCGACGACACGCCAAGGTCCAGCAACACGCCCGACACCTTTTGCACCCCACGCTCATTGGCCGCGTCGCGCAATGCCGCGAAGCTGTCATGCACGATCGAAAAGCGCGAGTCCTGAATCTTTGCCGCCGTGGCAATTGCGAGCGGGTCTTTGTCGAAGGCGATGAGCCGCCCCGCATCCCCCAGCCGCTGCAGAATCGCCCGGCTATGACCGCCACGCCCGAACGTGCCATCTATATAGATGCCATCCGTGCGGGTGATCAGTCCGTCTACCGCTTCCTTCAGCAGTACCGTGCGATGCTGCAGCTCATGTACCGTGCGATGCTGCAGCTCATTTCCCGACGCCTTCGCCATGTTCTTCAGCGCCAGGTCAGAAAGTGAAGTTCTTGAGCGCTTCGGGCATGCCCTGCGCCATGGCCGCTGCTTCCTTCGCGGCGTAAGTCTGCGAATCCCACAGCTCGAAGTGCGCGCCCATGCCAAGCAGCGTCACTTCTTTTTCGAGCGACGTGGCAGCCCGCAGCTCGGGCGAAACGAGTACGCGCCCGCTGCCGTCGAGTTCAACGTCCATTGCATTACCGAGAAAAATGCGCCGCCACCACATGGCTTCCATCGGAAGCGCGGCGACCTTGGCGCGAAAGACTTCCCACTCCGGGCGAGGAAACAGCAACAGGCATTCATCCGGGCTCTTCGTGAGCGTCACCCGGCCTTCTGCCTGCCCTTGCAGCGCTTCCCGATAGCGCGACGGAACCGACATCCGTCCTTTCGCATCGAGCGTCAGCGCCGACGCCCCTTGGAACACTCGCCCTTCTCCCCGTTGCGGCCGGACTTGGCGCTTCAGCGCTCAGCCCGGCCTCGTGCGTCCGCTTTCGACGCCCACGGTGACGTCTCTCTCGCCGCAGTTTTGCTCGAAAATGGCTTCGGAATCACACAAAAGACCACTTTCTCACACTATCTCCCACTTTAGAGGAACCCAATTCCTCGGTCAAGACGCGTACTTTTTTTCGAGTGCTTTTTATTCGCTAGAACAAGGACTTAGCGAAGGTGCTTGAAGTGGCGCGAAAAGAGAAAACCGTTATGAATTAGAGGGCTAGTGCTGGATGTGAAGGTAGTACGTGAAATCAGCCGGTGAAATCAGGGAAATGTAACGGTTCTTCAGGCCGATTTTCGGGCCGCGGGTGGGACGCGGCCGCGAAGGCACCTCGACCGACGGCGCATGTATCGGCCGAGGCATTCAGCGCGCTATACGCTATATATAGTATGCGGTGGTGGTCATGACTTTCGATGCGGCGCGCATCATGGCGCGAACGGGAAACGGCATTTCGCCGCCACCGGCGCCGATTGCGGCGGCAGCATGCGCGCTTTCGTCCAGGCGCATCTGTTCGACGATCGCGCGCGATGCGTGATCGTTCACGGGCAAGGTTTTCATGTGACCGTCGAGATGATGCTCGACCTGCCGCTCCGTCTCCGCCATGAAGCCGAGACTCGCGCGATCGCCGAACCGACCCGCGACGAAACCGATCGCCAGCGCGCCCGCATACCACAGCAGGTTCAGCAGACTCGGACGTGATTCGAGGTCCTTAAGGCGTTTCGAAGTCCAGGCGAGATGATCTTCTTCTTCGCGAGCCGCCTGCTCGAAGCTCGCCTTGAGCTCGGGCGAACGGGTGGCGAGCTTCTGCGCCTGATAAAGCGCCTGGGCGCAAACCTCGCCCACATGATTCACACGCATCAGACCAGCCGAGTGCGCCCGCTCTTTCTCGGTGAGCTGCGATTCTTCCGCGAGAAGATTGTGCTCGGGGCTGAGCGCCGCCGATTCCGGAACCGGCCGGGACATGCGACTCACGCCAGTCATGGAGCGCAGGCCTCGATCGAACTCGCTGACGACTTCATCGAGTGTCGTGTTCTCACCTCTCTTTGTGTTTCCGCCTCAGCAATCCGCATACTTCGAGCCACTGCGTGCTGCCGTCTGGTCGCTGGACCAGGCACTCGAACGACGCCGGCGGGAAAAAGTCCGGATGTTAGCGTACATCATCCGGCGCCAAAGCCGCGGCGGCTTGCCTCACCCCACTCGTGGCAGTTCCGGACGCACTCCATCCCGTCAAATGAGCGGTTCCAACGGTGAGCGGGTACCGTCTCCCAATGGCTCGAAATACCCCTTCCCCCGCACCACGTTTTTGAATTAGGGCAACGCTGAACAAGCCGTTGTATTCATCGATTCGGTCGCAAACAGAGGCGGGGTCATCGTGAGTAAAGCTTTGCGCCTGCATTTCTTGCCCACCTGGGCGTTGCGCACGGGCCTGCGGCCCGCTT
>LFJH01000253.1 GCA_001189335.2 Candidatus Paraburkholderia schumanniana | reverse complement strand
CACGCTGCGCTATGGCCTGGAGTACGTCGATCCAGGCGCCGCATATTACGAGGAACGCTACCGTCAGCGTGTCCTGAACAATCTCACTCGCCGTGCGGAATCGATGGGGTATGTGTTGAAGGAAAAATCGCCTGAACACATTGAGTTTCTCAGGAAACCAGGGAACGAATCCGGTCAATTCGTCATGCAAGCGGGCTATCATAATACCGCCTCGCCGTTTTGCCGGACGTAAAAGTCGCGGCGATAAAAATATGCAGGAAATGGCTCTGGCACGCAAAGTGCGCATCTTTTTCGCGCCTTCCTTAGCCGTCACCTTCTCCTGCCCCCCTTCTTGTTGCGCTCTCACCACATAAGGTCGCGGGCGTACAGCGTGCGGGGATATTTTTATCGATGCAAGGGAACGATATGGCAAAATGCCAACGCACAAAGTTAGACACTGCTCGAAATCTATACAGCGCGTTTTTGTTCCGTGGGGAATGTTATACTTCGAGCAATGTGTGACTTGTCTTCCGTCTACAGGCTCGCAGTAAACCTGCGGTAATCTCAATTTCGAGAGGAGAAATATGAATAAACTTTCAAAGCTCGCGTTCATTGCAGCTACCGCAGTTATAGCTGCATCGGCTTCGGCACAGTCGGTGCCGGCCTCGCGACAAGCCGTGAATGACAACTGGGTGAACGGTACGGGCGAGTATGTGTGGATGAACGGCACGAACGAGCTGTGCTGGCGCGATGCGTTCTGGACGCCGGCTACGGCAAACGCGAAGTGCGATGGCGCGCTGGTCGCGCAGGCACCGACGCCGCCGGCCCCGGTCGCTCCGCCGCCCCCGGTCATCCAGTCCCAGAAGGTTACCTATCAGGCTGACGCTCTGTTCGACTTCGACAAGGCAGTCCTGAAGCCGGCTGGTAAGGAAAAGCTCGACGATCTCGCATCGAAGATCGGCGCGCTGAACCTCGAAGTCGTGGTTGCAACGGGCTACACCGACCGCATCGGTTCGGACAAGTACAACGACCGTCTGTCGCTGCGCCGTGCGCAGGCTGTGAAGGCTTACCTGGTCAGCAAGGGCATCGAAGCCAACCGTATCTACACGGAAGGCAAGGGCAAGCGCGACCCGGTCACGAAGAACAGCTGCCATCAGAAGAACCGCAAGCAACTCATCGCCTGCCTCGCACCGAATCGTCGCGTGGAAGTCGAAGTTGTGGGCACGACCCGTCAGCCGCAGCAGTAATCGCGAGCGGGATTGCCGCAGATCCCCCCGC
>LFJH01000252.1 GCA_001189335.2 Candidatus Paraburkholderia schumanniana | reverse complement strand
TTTCAGTTTGATCCTATTCATGAAGATACCATGACGGAAGACCCATCTGAGGGGGTTCAAGCTCCTGGCTCTGAGGAGGACTAGACTACCCAGGATTGAGATTGAAACTGTTGTCTTTTGTGACTCGCTTAGTTAGGGTGTAGCCTTTGATGCTTCCAACTTTTATCTATTTTGATTTATTATGTTTTGAATAGCCATGAGTGCTATATTATGTAAATGCTTTTTGACTTGAATGTTCATTTATGAAATTTGGAACGTTGAATATATGCAAGCATGTTCATTTCTCATATTTCCTATCTCAATTGGTGTTCAAGTTTTCATTTTCATAATTATTTCCGCTTTACATTAGGCATACTTAAGTATGGACGCACGTGGTCGTGGACGTGGTCGTGGTAGAGGTCGTGGGCGTAGACAACCCCAACCTGAAGCTAGTGATCAATCCTCTGGGGCAGGGGTAGAAAGAGACTTGAATGATGAGAATGGGGATCAAGTAGCCGATGCCATTCATAAGATGACCGATATCCTGGATCGTATTACTGAGAACCCAAACCAACTTAGGAATGAACAAGGAGATGATAGAGCTCTTGAGCGATTCCTTAGGTTTGCACCACCTAAGTTCTATGGTGGAACTGACACTGAACTGGCTGAGAATTGGTTTGAGAGAATGTGTGATATCTTTGCTACTCTGAACTATACTGAGGAAAGACAAGTTGCCTTTGCTACCTTTCACTTTGAAGGAGCTGCTAGGTCTTAGTGGAGTGTTTTTAGGAACAAGTGGGAAAGAGATCAGACCCCCTGGAACTGGGAAAACTTCAAGAGAGAATTTGATGAGAAATTCCTACCACCAATGATCCAAGAGAAAAGGGAAGAGGAGTTCATCAAACTGAAACAAGGAACTATGAGTGTGGCTGATTATGAGGCCCAGTTTACGAAACTTGCTAAGTTTGCACCTGATTTTGTAGCCACCGATCAGAGAAGGATAAGGCGATTTGTTCAAGGACTGAATGTGGAGATTCAAGCTGCCTCATCTGCTCTTATACCGGGTATTCGAGCTAGGAAATTGTTGAGAAAAGGAGCCAAAGGATACTTGGCATTTTTTATTAATACTCCGAGTGATAAGGTGAAATTGGAAGATGTGCCTATAGTCCGAGAGTTTCCTGATGTATTTCCAGAGGAACTGGAATCCATGCCACCTGAAAGAGATATTGCTTTTAAGATCGACTTAGTGCCTGGAACTTCGCCGATATCAAAGACTCCGTATAG
>LFJH01000251.1 GCA_001189335.2 Candidatus Paraburkholderia schumanniana | reverse complement strand
CAGATAGCTAGTTTGATGATGAAAGAGATGAATTTGTTGGAGAGAATCAGTGATTGGAATCTCAGAATGGGTCGACAAAGGATTATTTGTAATAACATTTCTTTGAAATCTCCGTTGATAGAAAGGATTAAAGAAGCTCAGGTAAGGGATGCCAAGGTGCTCAAATGAAGTTGGGGAAAGAAAGAGTATACAGCCGACGACTATACCTTGGGTTGAAGAGGCCTATGAGAAGATAAAGAGGATTCGACAGACGCTACTGACAGCCCAGAGCAGGCAGAAGAGTTTTGCAGATAATCGTCGGAAAGACTTGGAATTTGAGGTTGGAGACAAGGTATTCTTGCGAGTTACGCCATTTAAGGCAGGTACAATCGCTAAGAAAGGGAAGAAGCTCAGACCAAGGTATATTAGGCCGTTTGAAATTCTGGAGCGGGTTGGACAGGTAGCGTACCGTCTAGAATTGCCAAGTGCTTTATCTCGTCTGCATAATATCTTCCATGTATCCCTGTTGAAGAAATATCATCCGGGCCCTACTCATATTTTGGAACCTGAGACGATTGAATTGGACGAAGCGTTATCGTATGTCGAGCAGCCAGTGCAAATCTTGGAACGAGTAATTAAAGAGTTAAGACCAAAGAAAATTCCCTTGGTTAAGGTCTTGTGGAGGAACCATGGACTGGAAGAAGCAACTTGGGAGGTGGAAAAGGAGATGTAGGAGAAATACCCTGAGTTATTTGCGAATTAATGTGAGAATTTCGAGGACGAAATTTCTTGAAGGAGGGGAGGTTGTAATGACCCAAATTTTCCAAATAACTAATAAATAGTCCTATATACTTTCTTTTCTACAATTTGGCTTAAAAAGTATTTTTCAATATTTATGAAAAAAGGTTTAAATGTATTTTTGGCTTTTAAACCTATTTTCTCGATTTATCTCATTTTACTTTTGTATTAATTCCTCGAAAATTATTTTGATGCTTAGAAGCATAATTTGCACTTGATGCTTTTGTAAAAAGTGCTCAGATAATTATTCTGATTATTTCTGTGCATTTTGGGCATTTTCGTTAAAAATGCCAGATTCTCGTTTTGCGTGATTGGTGTATTTTGGGTCAGGATTTAGCTGTGAGGTAAGAACCTGTGAACATATCTAGATACCTGTAGCGTTGGATCGTCGTTACTAAGCGAGAATAAGCGTTTGAGGAAAAAGTTAGGTGGCGGGACGCCAAATGACCATTTTGCCCCTGAAAAGTGAATAAGTAGAACTTTCTTCTTTT
>LFJH01000250.1 GCA_001189335.2 Candidatus Paraburkholderia schumanniana | reverse complement strand
GAAGTCTATGACAGGGGAAATCAATGCCAGACATAAAAGTCGGATTTATAAAAGAATGCGTAGCTCCGGGATCAATTAATACCCGAGCTAATCGATGGAAGACAAGAAGGGTACCTTCCACCACGTCCGACGGGTCGGGTTCTTGTTGTTGATCCAAGGCGTAAACCCTTGCCGGCACTTTCGGACGTTCCCCTGAACCGCTGGCTCCTCCGTCCTCTTTCTTCTGCGGGCATTCGGCGATCTGATGGTCTGTACTACCGCACCTGAAGCACTTTCTTGCTTTCTTCCAGCAGGTATCGGCAGTATGCCCTGGTCTCTCACAGAAACTACAACTAGTGGCTAGTTGACTTCCTTGCGAAGCCGGCTTTGGCGGTCCTCTTCCACCACCAGGTCCTCCTATCAGATTTCCCCGAGCCATTCCCCCTCTAGACATGGCTCCCCTTGGGGTCCCAAAAGCATTTCCTCCACTCACTCCTCTTCCATACTTCAGAGGCGGGGCACTACTCTCCCCAGGTCCTCTATTACCACCAGGCCCTCCTTTTCTTTTTGCCTGGAAATTTCTCATTTCAGCTTTAGCATTCTCCAACCTTTGGGCCATCTCAATTGCCTCTCCAAAGGTCTCTACTCGAGTTGTCGCCATGCCCTCTTGCAATTCAACGTTCAACCCCCGAATGAACTTTCTAATCCTCCTCTGCTCCGTACTAATCATATCAGGGGCATACCTAGCCAATTTTGTAAATTGGGTTTCATAATCTGCCACAGATTGGGCACCCTGACGGCATCTCATAAAGGCCTCCTCTCGTCTTTCTTGGACGATGGGCGGTATATACTTTGCATTAAATTCCCTAAGAAACCTAAGCCAGGTTCTGGGAATCATCTCCACCTCCCACCTAGTCCTAACCATATTCCACCAGGCCCTTGCTGGTCCCTCAAATTGAAAGCTTGCGAAGGCAATTTGTCTATCCTCGGTATAGTCTAAGGTAGCAAATATATCAGAAATTCTCTCTAACCACATCTCTGCTACCTCAGGATCCGAACCCCCAAGAAAAGTAGGCGGATTAAACTTTTGAAAACGTTCTAAAGCTCTATCCTCTCCCCCTACTTGGCCTACAGGTTGGGCCTGTCCTACCCCTTGCCCCTGTCCTTGGGGTCCTTCGGCTATCCTATTCATAGCCGTAGCCACATGATCCACCGGAGGTACTTCTGGCCCATGCCCCCGTCCTTGGTCTGGTTGTTCGACCTCGGACTCTCTATCCAGAAATTGATCGAGCGGGAC
>LFJH01000249.1 GCA_001189335.2 Candidatus Paraburkholderia schumanniana | reverse complement strand
CCCCACCGTCACACCGTCATCGACCAGCTTCTGCGCCGC
Source organism: Candidatus Paraburkholderia schumanniana (assembly GCA_001189335.2). Taxonomy (GTDB): domain Bacteria; phylum Pseudomonadota; class Gammaproteobacteria; order Burkholderiales; family Burkholderiaceae; genus Caballeronia; species Caballeronia schumanniana. The sequence continues at coordinate 1,245 of LFJH01000249.1, read as the reverse complement.
TTGCACGCCGACGCGCGGATCGGCCTGATCGTCTTCCGCGCGGATTTCGAACTTGGCCGTCTTGCCGTCGATGGTGATCTTTTTCGCGTTGGCTTCGTCGAGCAGCGAGCTGCACGCCGTTCTGGAGGTCCTTCCCATATCCCGCATTCGCGCCCGTCAGCGGCGCGGCAAAGCCGACTTTCACCACCAGTTCTTCGGCACTCGCTGAAAACGGCACGGCGCCGAGGGCGGCCGTGGCGCACGCCACGAGCCATGCCAGAGGTTTGGTACGGATGCGCATGGTTTGCTCTCCTTTTTGGTTTGGCAATCGAATGGACCGCGGCCAGTTCAGTGCCGGCACCAGGGCTTGCCATCAAACGTCCGAACAATCGAGCGACGGCCCGGATGATGACAACAGCCGCTTCGCGCGCAACCGGCACAGGCAGCGGACATGCGCAATTTAGAAAGCCAATTTCGCCGCGTCTTGGTGTTTAGTCGCGTCGCGGATGCGGATTTCAGCACAGCCGCAAATCGTGCCGATGGCACGTCCGGGGCGGCTGCGGGCGTTTCGCCGTGCGGCGGCACGCGACGATTCCCGACCATTCGGCGGCGGTGCCTATCGCGCCGATCGAAATTCCCTCGCTTGATAAAGTGTATATGCACTCATATGTTGCGGAGCATGACTTCCAACTCTTCTCCTCTGGACTGCAACTGCTTTGCAATCCGCCAAGTCGCGCGTTATGTGTCGCAGATGTATGAGCGGCATCTGAACCTGGCGGGCATCACGGCGGCGCAGTTCACGATCATCGCCGCGATCGGCCGCAAGCCCGGCGTACAGATGGCCGAGCTCGCCGATCAGTTGGTGATGGACCGCACCACGCCGTCCGTGCGCTGAAGCCCTTGCAACGCGACGGCATCGTCGAGGCGGCGCAGGAATCGGCGAGCTCGCGCGGTCGGCCTGCGGCTCACGGCCTCGGGCAAGGAAACGCTCGTGAAGGCGGCGGCGCACTGGCGCGCGGCGCAGGCGGAATTCGAAGCGAAGTTCGGCGAAAAACGCGCGAAGGCCTTACGCAAGTCCCTGTTCGAGCTGACGGCAATGGAGTAAATGAAATAATGGCGGCCCGCACGACGCGGGTCTTATGGAACCTCTGCACAACTCGATTTCAGAGCGCTGACGTTTTACGCTTCGCATCGTATCGATCGCGACGATGGCCTGCGGGTGATTAGTCAACTTTTGAACCGTGGCGGCCTCGTTTTCTGAGTCTC
>LFJH01000248.1 GCA_001189335.2 Candidatus Paraburkholderia schumanniana | reverse complement strand
CGTCGTGCGCCGTGGAAAACGCGTGAGTCAGTCGAACTGGCGACGCTGGAATGGGTGGCATGGTTTAATCATCATCGGCGGATGGAGCCGCTCGGCTATATCCCACCCGTAGAAGCTGAGGCAAACTGCTACCGGCGACTCAGCAGTAGTGCTGCTGTGCCGGTATCAACTTAAACCAACCAGCCTCCACGATTCTCGGGGCGGGTCAACACCGCTCCACCCTACGATCTCAGCGCTGTAGCTATTGCCGATTGAAAGCCAAGCCGAGACCGCGGCCGCGCCGCGCTCCCAGCACTCCAACACCTTATTTGGACGCGTCAGAGACCTCTTTCAGAACGGACGGATTGACGACAAGAGAACGGTTGAGGTTGCCGTCGAGGCCGGCAAGCGCGTTCCGTACAGCCATTACTCCCATGCCGATGAGGGCTTCGTTGCTCAGAGCGGCCGAATGCGGGCTTAGGACGACGTCTTTCTGCGCAGTAAGCGGCGAATCGGTAGGAAGCGGTTCAAGGACAAAGGTATCGATGCCCGCACCGCGAAGATGGCCGTCCTCGATCGACTGAGCGACTGCTTCTTCGTCAACGATGCCTCCGCGAGCCGTATTGATGATGGCCCCGCCCTTTGGCATAAGCGCGAGCTCGCGCGCGCTTATGAGGTTTCGCGTTTCAGGAGAAAGCGGAATGTGCAGCGTAACAATGTGTGCGGTTGCAAGTCCGTCGTCGAGCGATTCTGCAAAGGTTACGTTAGGGAAGCAATCTCGTTTGGCGAACGGATCGAACACGACGATATCCATTCCGAAGGCCTTCGCCCGCAGCGCGACCTCTTGCCCGATCCGGCCATAACCAATAATGAGCAGTCGGCGTCCCTTCAATTCGAAGCATGGTATCTTTGAACGTGATGCAAATTCGCCCGCTCGGACCGCTTCATTCATACGAATGCCCGACCGCGCGACCGCCGACATAAGGAAGAGCGTGTGCTCAGCCACGGAGATTGTGTTGACGTCTCCGACGACGGTCACGGGAATATTACGTTCAGTGCAATACGCAACTGGAATGTTGTCGTATCCGACTCCATGTCGAGACACGATTTGCAGATTCGGGGCCGCCGCTAACACTTCGGCGGGGAGCGGCGCGTCGCGTACCGTGATCGCGTTGACGTCAACAACGTGTCTTAGGGTTCATCCGCACGCGGCGGCGATCGACATCGGCGCGCAGTTTCATGTGGTCGCGGTTGGAGCCGAACGCGACGCCGAACCCGTGCGTTCGTTTCGCAGTTTCACGAAAGAGCTTCACGAGCTGGCC
>LFJH01000247.1 GCA_001189335.2 Candidatus Paraburkholderia schumanniana | reverse complement strand
CATGAAAGAGTGTTAGCCTATGAAAATTTACATTTTTCTGAGTAGTTTTCGAACCTCAAATGAAACCTCAAAAAAATCTGCCCTGCACATTGAAAGGAGCCATCACTTTGACACTTGCCTTGTTTTAAACCCTTGATTGAATTTTTATGATCAAGGTCGGATTTGGGTGACATTAGTGGTATTTAAAAACTGGACTCTAGGGGCTTTGTACTGTGCTAATTTCAGAAATTAAATCATTTTCTATGATTTTGGCAAAATTCTAAAGTTATTGCAAAAACATAGCGGTATTCTGTTGTTGTCCTGTAGCAGTTGATTCCTTCAAAAATCTGGGCTGTTTTATCAAAAATCTCACTACGTGATCTTCTACAAAGTTGTAGTTCTTTCAAAGACGTTTCCAACGGTTCTAACCTTGTAGATTTCTAACGTGTAAAACTCAAGTTTCGATTTTTCAAAGAAATCTGCTCACTCATAGTTAACACTTTTAAAAGAGTTCTTGGAACTATTCTTTACACGATATCAACCCTACTCAATGAAAGTTCCTGAACAAGCAGACTTTCAACTTACCCTATAATTTATAGTGAATCTTATGTCAAACATTAGAAACTTTGGGAAGTAAATAAAGGCGCATACCTCACCTCTTCTTTCGTAATAAGTTAAACGCGAAATTAGTAATTTGAGGGCGACACTCGATTAATAGATAAGGTTAAGTAAAGAAAAGGTTAAGCAAGCCATTTCTTCTTAGTACTCCATATCTAAAAATGTACCACGTATCCTTTGGGGGTTTAAGTGAAGGATTGACTTGTAACAGAAACAATAAGGGGTAAATCCCCTTGATCTAGGTAACTTCTACTTAAGAAACCCTAACAACTCTTTAAGAGAAGATCCATAGGGCTTAGCTGCTAGATTACTTTGTTTTAATTTAGCCAACTTGGTAAACGACACTCAATAAGCTTCGGTTAATTTCTTGAAGGCATCGGTGAAGACCTTACCTACAAGCAAAACTTGGACTTTTGAAATTCTACGCTGGTGAGTGTCCCGTGCCTGTTATATGTGTAACTGTTACTACTTTCACGATATTCATGATCTATTGTGGTATGTGTACACTAGAAGTTTTCTGCTCCAACGAAACGCGTGAGCGTGTACTTTATCGCACTCGTCCCTTTCGATTGGAGACTTAATTGTTTTGTGTGAATTTTTTTTTTATCGAACTGTAACGTCGGTGGGAGATATCCCTCGACCCAATTGAGACAGCGGTGGGAGATATCCCTCGATTGGTCTAAAACACTGAGAACACTGAGACAGCGG